>JBEKSN010000167.1:0-8344 GCA_049517055.1 Candidatus Acidiferrales bacterium
CAACATCGGCGCGGATCTCGGCGGCATGGCGGAGGCCACGCAGCTTGTCACCGGCGTGCAACCGCACATCTGGATTCCGGTGTATGCGCTGGGCATCCTTGCGCTTTTGTTCTGGAGTTCTTACAAGCTAATGGCGCGGATTTTCAAATGGATGACGCTCGTTCTCTTCGCCTACGTGTTGGCTTCCTTTTTCGCTCACGTCAATTGGAGGCAGGCGCTGGCAGTGACGTTCCTCCCGCGCGTGGAATGGTCCAGCGGATTCCTGGCGGTACTCGTGGCCATTCTCGGAACCACGATTTCTCCCTATCTTTTCTTTTGGCAGGCATCCGAGGAGGTGGAGGAAGAGCGAGAGAGGCACCCCACGCTCGCCGAACGCAAAGGCTCGACCAAAAGGGAATTGAACAGCGCTCGCGCCGACACCATGACCGGCATGTTCTTTTCCAATCTCATCATGTATTTCATCATTCTTACAACCGCTGCCACTCTGCATGCAAACGGGCAAACGCACATCACCACTGCCCGTCAAGCCGCCGAAGCCTTGCGCCCGCTTGCGGGCAATTGGGCTTATCTGCTTTTCACTCTGGGCCTGATCGGCACCGGAATGTTGGGCGTGCCGGTGCTGGTGGGCTCCTGCGCTTATGCCGTGACGGAAGGAGCAGCGTGGCGCGGCTCCATGTCCGACAAACCAAAAAAGGCGCCCGAATTCTACGGAGTGATGGGCGTGGCCATGGCTTTGGGCGTCGTGCTGAATTATTTTGGTTTCAATGCGGTCGGATTATTGTTCTGGTCCGCGGTGATCAATGGCCTGCTCGCGCCGCCTCTGATCCTGCTTGTCATCCTGCTAACCAGCAAACAAAAAGTGATGGGCAAGCACGTGAACCCGCCCCTGCTGAAATATTTAGGCTGGGCCACTTTCGCCGTGATGACCGCCGCCGCGATAGCCATGCTCGCCACATCTTGAACGAAACATCTTGCACGTCAACCACGCCGCTGCGCTGATGCACAGTAAATTTCGCCGGCCAAATCCGCCTAAGTCCCGATGAACGCGATGACCGCACGCGTAGATTTCACTTGTCCGGACACGCTGCCAGCTCAGACGATTGGTGGTGGTTAACTAGTCCGGTTCGGTTTACCTGTAACGGCTTGACTTCGCTTGTCTGCGGGTCAGAATAGAAGCCACACTATTCTTCTGGTGTAAGAACACCCCTTCCTGTCGATATTCGGCAACCAGAAATCTCTAGCCAACGCCGGGGCTGAAAGAAAGCCTCCTAGTATATTTCGTGCCACCGGAGCCGAAGTCTTGTCCTCGCATGAGATAGCAGTGGTCAGTTCATACGACTACCGCCTGGTGGCCTTGTCCATTCTCATCTCCTTACTCGCTTCCTACGCCGCTCTCGAAATCGCTGGGAGGGTGAGCTCGGCGAGAGGCATGGTTCGCGCTTTGTGGCTTGGCTGCGGCGCAGTGGCCATGGGTGTGGGGATATGGTCAATGCACTATGTGGGGATGCTGGCCTTGCGCCTGCCGATCCCGGTTCGATACGACTGGCCGACGGTATTGGTTTCGCTACTAGCTGCGGTCCTGGCATCTGCCATCATGTTTTTTGTGGTGAGCCGAAGGAAGATGGGGTTCATTTTAGCGATAGTCGGCAGCGTTTTCATGGGCAGCGGAATCGCAGGGATGCATTACATTGGCATGGCGGCGATGCGGCTGCAAGCCGTGTGCCACTATTCGAAACCAATTGTGGCGGCCTCCATTGCGATGGCAATTTTGATTCCGCTGGTTGCGCTGTCAATGGGGTTCCACATTTCCGGAGAATCGGCGACGGGTGGCCGGCGCAAGGCATTGAGCGCGCTTGTGATGGGTCTCGCAATTCCAGCGACGCACTACACCGGAATGGCGGCTGCCAGCTTCACGGGATCCGCGTCCGTGCAGGACAATCTGTCGCACGCATGGAGCGTCTCCACGCTGGGGATTGTCGCGATTGTTGGGGTGACAATACTTCTGCTCGGCTTCACCGTGATTACCGCGCTATTGGACCGCCGATTTTCCGACGAAGTGCAGCAAAGCCAGTCACTGCTGGCGCTGCTGCTGGAGTCTGCGCCAGAATCTATTTACGGAATCGATACACATGGTTCGTGCACGTTTTGCAATCAGGCCTTTTTGCAAATGACGGGCTACCAATCATTCGCGGACTTGCGGGGAAGGAACGTGCACGACGTGATTCACCATACGAGGCCAGAAGGGACTCCGTACCCGGTGAGCGAATGCCATATCTACGAGGCGTTTCGTCTTGGCAAAGGTACGCACGTTGATGACGAAGTGCTGTGGCGCAAGGACGGGAGCAGCTTTCCAGCAGAGTACTGGTCTCGTCCGCTTCGCCGGGACGGTGAAATAATCGGGACCGTGGTGACATTCGTGGACGTCACCGAGCGCAAGCGAGCCGAGGAAGTCTTACGCGACGCAAGGGACGCCGCCGAAGCCGCGAACAATGCAAAAAGCGCGTTTCTGATGATCATGAGCCACGAACTTCGTACTCCCATGAATGGTATTTTCGGAATGACCGAGCTCGTTTTGGACTCGGAGTTAACCGCCGAACAGCGCGAATATTTGGGCATGGTGCAAACTTCCGCGGGATCTCTCCTGTCCATGATCAACGACATCTTAGACTTTGCGCAGATTGAAGGCGGAACACTGAAGCTCGAATCGATGCCCTTTGGCCTCCGAGAAAGCCTGGGTGAAACAATTAAGGCACTCGATGTTCAAGCGCAGCAGAAGAGCTTGGAATTGCAATGGAAAGTTCGACCAGACGTTCCGGAAACCGTAGTTGGTGATCTAAGCCGCGTTCGTCAGATCTTGAAGATTCTGATCGGCAACGCCATTAAGTTCACGAAAGAGGGCGGCGTGTCTATCACGGTGGACAAAGATTCGCATGAAGACGAAGACTCTTGCTTGCACTTCATGGTGAAAGACACTGGAATCGGAATCGCCGAGGACATGCAGAAAAAGATCTTTGAGCCATTCTCGCAAGCCGACGGATCCGTGACTCGAAACTACGGCGGCACGGGAATGGGCCTAAGCATATGCTCGAAGCTTGCGACCGCGATGGGCGGAAAGATATGGGTCGAGAGTGAACCGGGGACAGGCAGCACGTTTCATTTTACACTGCGGCTACCTTCGCAAAGGTGGACCTGCTCGGCGTCAAGCGACTGCTAACGACGACAGGAGGCACCACTCAACCTGCTTTAAATCGACTCGCAACTACATGCCTGATTAACGCGCTTACCATAGCCATGCTCGCCACATCTTGAATGGATTCTGCGAGCTGATTAATACAACGATCGTTGAAGCCTGCCCAGAGCGGACAGAAGTTGTCGGCCTACTAAATTCTCTGTGTTGCGTTTCTTGGGCATAAGTTCGACGGTTCTGCTAATATCCACGACATTTGAAGGAGGTTACTCTAATGTCCAGTACGCAACCTGTTAGAAATCCGGACTTAAGCATTGCTTACGTTCGCGAGATTTTCAAGAACCTGGAATCTGGCGATGGCCAAGGGTTCTTCGACCATGTGGCGGACGACGTGGATTGGATCGTCGAGGGAACTCATCCTCTTGCCGGTCACTATCACAGCAAGGCCGAGTTCGTCGCACATACCTTTGAAAAGTTGGCAAAGGTTCTACCCAAAGGGACGGAACTGCATGTGGAACACGCCCTGGTAAGTGGTGACTGGGCAGTGGTCGAGCTGCATTCCGAGGCCATCGCTAAAAATGGTCTCAGGTTCGATAACCGGTATTGTTGGCTGTGTCGCTTTGTGGATGGCACGATCGTTGAGGTTCGAGCGTACCTCGATTCCGCGCTTGTTGCTCGCCTTTTCGAGGAGAATCCGATTTAGCGGAATAAAATTCCTGCGACAAGAGTCCCCAGACGCTGAAAGAAAAGGGAGGATGCCATGACTCAACTCGCTCGCCGAAAACTCTTGCACGGAGCGGGTATCCTGGCCGCTTCTATGACGGCAGCGAACAGAGTGATGGCTAAAGTTTCGCCTGGCGGCACTCCTGGCCAGGGCGAGAATCCGTGCCCGGAGAAGCCCAAGCCGATCATCACTGGCACCAGCCAAACTGAAGGCATCGCAAAATTCGCGAGTAGGACGACCTATGAGGATTTGGCTCCTGAGCGGCGGGAACGACTCAAGCTCAGTATCCTGGATTCGTTAGCTTGCGCCATCAATGCCATCGGAGCGCCGCCAATTGTGGCGTGCTTGGAGAATGCAAAACAATTCGGCGGTTCGGATGCGAGATGCTCTCTGATCGGCGGCGGGAAAGCCAACGTCGTCTATGCATCCCAGTACAACACGGCGCTCGTGCGGTACATCGATTTCATGGACAGTTACCTCGGTGGGATAGGGCTCTGCCACCCCTCCGACAACCTGGCATCGATCATCGCCACATCCGAGCACGCCGGACGATCGGGCAAAGAATTCCTGACTGCCCTGGCCGTTGCCTACCAGGTCGAAGCGGTGCTAACCGCAAACTGTCCATTCATGCCGGAGGGGTTTGACCTCACGACGCAGGTGTCTTTCTCCATAGCCGCGGGAGCTTCCAAAGCTCTGCAACTAGATGAGGCAAAGTCGGGCTGGGCTATTGAAATATCCGGATGTGTCATTCCACTGCTGGTCGCTCGCACTACACCGATCTCTCAGTGGAAAGGCTTGAACTCCTCCCAAGCTGCATTGGGGACCATTCAAGGGGTCTTCCTTGCGTCTCGCGGCGTAACTGGCCCGAAGTATGTTATCGAGGGAGCGGAAGGGCTTGCGCAAGCGCTCGGTAAACCGGTGCAGATTGACTGGGACCAGGTCAAACTGGATTGCTTCGATCAGCTCTCATTGAAGAGCTACAACAGCGCGGTTCCCACACAATCCGCCATCTTCTGCACGCTCGAACTGCACAAAGCTCACCCATTTAATCCGGCGGATATCGTCAGTATCGACGCCGAGGTCTTCCAGGCAGCCTACGATTTCACGGGAGGGGGGCGCTTCGGTCCGAAGAAAAACGTGCACACAAAAGAGGATGCCGACCACAGCCTCCCTTACCTCCTTGCCGTCGGGCTCTTGGATGGAGATGTCCAGCCGGCGCAGCTCGAGTCCGGCCGAATTGCAAAATCAGACGTGCAAGACCTGCTGCAAAAGGTCTCGATCAGACCAAACGCTGCCTTTACGGCCCATTACCCGGCCGAGGTTATGAGCCGCGTGACAGTCCGGCTCAAAAACGGCGAGTCCTTCAATCACGACGTGTCGTCCTATCCCGGTGCCTCCAACCGACCATTTACCTGGGCGGAGGTCGAGGCAAAGTTCGACAAACTATCGTCTAGTAATTCCACCGCGAAATCGCGCCAAGCCATCAAGAACGCCGTGCGCTCGCTTGAAAACATTCAGACGAGCGAACTGACCAGAGCACTCAGCGAACTCAATAGCTGATTTGAAGACGCGCTCGTGCACCTCCGTCTACTTCTCAGACGCGCGGAGGAGGGCTACATCTGACTGGGTGTGCCCACGAAGCAACGCCAGCTTGCTGCCGTCGAACGACCAGCCAAAATCACCGATCATTTCGGATTTGAAATTGGTCAGCTGCTTTCCCGGCGAGCCATCGAGGGGCTGGAGCCAGAGGTTGTCGGCCAGCTTATCGCGAAACGGATATAGCACGGCTTTGCCGTCGTGGGTAAATCGCGTGGGACCGTCAGGCGCTCGCTGCAATGGCGCGAGTTTCGTGTTTTGCGGGGAATCAACAGACACCAGTGCGAGCATCATCTGAGAACTGGAACCCGAAGCAGCAGTCGCAAACGCCGCGAGATTTCCGTTCGGAGCGATATCAAATCCGTAAGGCGCGAAGAGGTCGGAAACACGTTCAGATTTTCCGCCTTCGATCGCTACTTTGCGCAACTGACTACCATTTGCCATGTCAAGGTAATACACCGAGCGACTGTCAGGGGAGCAACGGCAACGCTGGTCGAGCCTCCCGTCACTTATCTGCTTGGGATTGCTTCCATCCGAATCCATCCGCCAGATCGTGGAGCTAATCGAACCGATGGCGCCTGCAACTACGAATACAACGTATCGGCCATTGGGACAGGCAGAAGGCTCGAACACCAGTACATTCCGTTCGAGTGCTGTCAGCGGAGTCCGCTGGCGCGAATCGAGATTGAAAAGGTCCAAGCTGGATTGGCCATGAGGCAGAATCATTTGTCCCGCCGGCGTCCAGGTAAAACCCAGCAAGAAAACTGTTGCACCGCCGGAGTAGGCGCCGGAAGTGAGCTGTTCGGCTTGGCCGGTGTTCAACTGTGAGGCCGAAGCCAGGAAAAGATCGTAATTGGTTTGACCAACAACGGTCGCCAGGGTATGCCCGTCAGCAGTGAGACGGAGGTCGGAATAGTCGTTCAGGTCGTGGGTGACGCGACGAAGTGTGCCGGCAGGAAGAGAGATTTCCACGATTTGATTGCGCATGTAGTTGGTCTCTTTGTCGCGCAAAAGGGCAAGCAAGCCTGAGCCATCCGCCAGCCATGTTGGCCGCTCCAAGTATCCGCTGTCCACGTAGAGCAGAGTTTGCTTACCGGTGAGTGCGTTCACGGCCACCAGACCACTCAAGGAATCCGATGTGGGCTCGCTAATCAGGCACACGATGGTTTTGCCGTCCGGCGACCATGCCGGTTGAGCCAGAAATTTATCGGCGCTGCCGGTCACCAGGTCAGTCTCGTTGCCCGTTTCCAGCGAATGGACCACCAAACGGAACTTGCCGGGATCAAGTTTGTCGGCAGCGGTGTAAGCAAAGTTCTGGCCGTCAGGAGAAAAAGTGATGTCCGAGGATGCACCGGTGAGAAGTTTTTGCGGAGTCCCGCCCAGGACTGGGACGCGATACAGTGCGTTCTGCGCCTGCCCCGTCTCGCGGCCGACAAAATAAACGTAATCGCCCTCCGGAGAAAATTGGACTCGGCCGTAGCTGAACGGTCCGGGAGGTATGATCTGCGTGTTGCTGTTTGCCAACTGATACTGCCACTTCACGGGTGTAGGCACGTTGCGCAGCCAGAGACTTTGCTGGCTATTGTCATCTTCCACGTTCACGATGTACTTGCCGTCGCGTGAAATGGCCGCCAGCGCGGCTTTACCCGTATCGGTGACCTTGTTGACGGAGAAGTTTTCAAAGGCAACGGGCTTCGCACGCGAGAGAAGAGCGTAGATGCCGTAGGCGGCGGCTCCGATCAACAGAATGGCAATCAAGCTCGTGACGCCGACTCCCAGTTTATGCTCGCGGGCCGCGGCCACTACGGCCGAGCTGCTTGAAGTATGCGGAGTCGAGGGTGCTGGCCCTTGCTGGGTCCTGAGACTCGAAGGCGCGGTGTCCAAGCGCGGCGTGTGGCCCGACTCGCTGTCGCGCTTCAGACGCTGCAGGTCCGATCGCATGTCCGATGCATGTTGATAGCGGAGCTTCGGGTCTTTTTCGAGCGCACGGGTAATGACGTCTTCCAGTTTGGGCGCAATCTGCGGATTCAGGCGCACCGGAGCGACTGGCGTGCGATTCAGAATGGCATCGAAGATTTCTGCCGAGGTGTTCCCCGAAAACGTTTGTTTCCCCGTGGCCATTTCGTAGAGCACCAAACCAAAAGAAAAAATATCTGTGCGCCCATCTAGTTCTTTCCCGCGCGCCTGCTCCGGCGACATGTACGCCAGCGTGCCCATGGCCGCGCCCGGCGTGCTCAACTGCATCGCCTCCTGTGTCAGCGTCGCATCGCCATCGGTCCCGGCCGTTGCTTGCACCTTGGCCAGGCCGAAATCCAAAATCTTTGCATGCTCGCGCTTCGTCACGAAAATGTTGGCAGGCTTGATGTCGCGATGGATGATGCCTTCGGCGTGCGCGGCATCAAGCGCGTCGGCAATCTCGATGGCCAGCGACAGAATGAGTTCTGGTTCCATCGGCTGCCCTGCGATGCGATGCTTCAACGTCAGACCGTCCAGGCACTCCATGGCAATGAACGCTTCGCCGTGCTGGTCGTCGATTTCGTAGATGGTGCAGATGTTCGGATGATTCAAGGCCGAAGCGGCCTTGGCTTCGCGCTCGAAACGGCCGAGGGCTTGCGGATCTTTGGCTACGTCGTCGGGCAGGAACTTCAGGGCCACAAACCGGCCGAGCTTTACGTCCTCGGCCTTGTACACCACACCCATTCCGCCGCCGCCGAGTTTCTCGACGATGCGGTAATGAGAGATGGTCTTGCCGATGAGCGGGTCCGCGCTGGGCACGTGCAGCACATCTTAGGTTGCGGTCGGAATCAAGTCAACGAAGAGCGACCGGTTGCGGGTCA
>JBEKSN010000168.1:0-8330 GCA_049517055.1 Candidatus Acidiferrales bacterium
TGTCAGTGAAGCGCGCTCCTTCGGAAGGAGCTGGCATTAATTCGATCATCGAGGACACGGAGCACCCGGCATCAAAGCCGGACAAGCCTGCGGCTCCTAAAGGCGTTCAGATACCGCTGGCTCCGCCTGCGCAGACGCCGGCGCAGCCCGCAGCGCCTCCAAAGAAATAATGGCACAGACTTAAATCTTCGTGTCCGGGAGTGAACTTCTAAGAGTATTGTAGCTTTTGTACGTAGCCCCAAATTGCGGCTGTGGCGGAATTGGCAGACGCACCAGCTTGAGGGGCTGGCGGTCGCAAGACCGTGGTGGTTCGAATCCACTCAGCCGCACCACTTCTTCGAATTTGTTTTCAATGACTTCTGTCGATACCCTCTAACTCGTTCGAATTTAAATTCAGTCTCGGCTCGATAACGCTTCCACGTCTCCGGTTAGCGCGTTAATAAGCCACTGACTCCACAAATACTCGTGAGATTTCGAACCATTTTGACAAACTGAGTCTCTTAGTATTTAAGGAGTGAGTGACGACTCCACGACAAGAGGCGCAGTGGGTTTTGCGAGCGCAGTGTGATGATCGTGAGGCGCTCGAATCCTTGCTTCGCAGCATTCAACCGTCGCTGCGGCGTTTTGTCGCCGGGGTAGTCGGTCCGTCGTATGCCGACGACGTATTGCAGAATACATTCGTAATCATATCCTGCAAGATCAAGTCCCTGCATACGCCGGAACTTTTTCGGCCATGGGTGTACAGAATCGCCAGCAGAGAAGCTTTTCGGCAGCTAAAAAGGGAACGACGTTGGTCTGACCGTGAAGCACAAGAGTTGGAACTGGATGACTTACCCGCACCACATGTTCGCCCACCGGCAGAACTGTTGGAAGAACTTTTGTCTCTGGACGAAGTATCCCCTGCCAGTCGGGCGGTCTTGGCATTGCATTTTCACGAAGAACTGACCCTGGCAGAAATAGCCGCAATACTGGAATTACCGTTAGGAACCGTCAAATCGCGTCTGGCTTACGGTTTGAGTGCCGTCCGAAAACATCTCAGCAAGAAACGGGGTGATTCATGACAGAGGAAATGGACAATATTCTGCGCAAGTCATTAAACGAAGTTGACCGAATCAGAAAACGGCAGTGGGCATACTTAGCGTTGTGTTTTTGCTGCCTGTGGCTATTTGTTTGGAGCATGATGGTGACCGCTCACAACATCGGTGATGCGCACTTGGTTGCCGAAGTTTTAATCGGCGCGATCATTTCAATTTTGACGAATATTCTTGTTGTTCTAGGCCTGAGTTTATTCATCAATCGCATGACGAACAAAATTTTGAAGGCAATCGAACTTTCGACAAGACAATGACCGCCACTCGCGCCAAGTGCTGATAAGTCGGATTAGCGGACAAGTGCCCTCGGCGCTCGCGAGCAAGGCCAGAAACTCAATCCAAGGGGGAAGTCACTCTGTGGCAACGCTCCCACGAAATCGCCGAGAAAAGTTCTGAAATCGTCCCCTTGGGTGCACCACCTCCCTGTGTAGGTTGTCTTCGACCACACTCGCCCATAGTCTTCCTGCTGCTTGAAACTTGAATTTCGCGATCTGCCGGGATGTTGTGAGTCGCGGGGGAGAATTCGCGGTATACTTCCGCGCTCGGTATCGCAAAATCAGAATCCAGGTGGACCACGAATGGTTGCAGAGCGTCAAACTCCTCCCGCACATGTCGGCATATTCCTCCTGTTAAATGGCGCTCACGTCGCGGGCGCCGTATCCTGCCTGGCGCAACTCGGAATCCCCGATCTCATCGACGCAGCTCCCAAGTCTGCCGAGGAACTCGCAAAACAAATTGGTGCGGACCCGCAGGCGCTCTACCGTCTCATGCGCGCCACCGCCTGTGTGGGAGTGCTATCGGAGGGTCCGGATGGAAAGTTTTCGCAAACGCCGATGTCCACCGTTCTGCGCACCAATGCGACTCCCAGCCTGCGGGCCCTCGCGATCATGGCGGGGAGAGAGTGGCACGGGCGCGGGTGGTCACACCTGGAATATTGCGTTCGCACCGGCAAACAAGCACTGGAACAAATCTACGGCGCCCACGTCTTCGACTATCTGAAGCAAAATCCGGCGGAAGGACAAATTTTCAACGATGCCATGACCCAGATTTCCATGATCGATAGCCCCGCCGTCGCCGATGCCTACAATTTTGACGGCATTCATTCCATCGTGGACATCGCCGGCGGCCACGGACTTCTGCTGGCCACCATCCTGAAGAGGAATCCGCAGTTGAGAGGCACGCTCTTCGATATGCCGCACGTTATTGAGGGAGCCAAGAACGGCCCGCTCAAGCCGGTGATGGACCGTTGTACCCTCGCGTCCGGCGATATGTTTTCCTCCGTTCCAGCGGGCGCCGATGCTTACATCATGAAACACATCATTCACGATTGGCCCGACGATAAATGCGTCCAGATACTCAAAGCCTGCCGGAAAAGCGTGAATTCGGGCGGCAGACTCCTCGTGGTTGACAACGTCATTCAGCCGGGCAACGACTTCTCCCCGGCCAAGTTCCTCGATCTGCAAATGCTGATTTTCCCCAGTGGATGCGAGCGAACCGAAAAACAGTTTCGTGACTTGTTTGCGGCGGCGGGCTGGAAGTTAAGTCGGATCACGCCCACGGTCGCTGCCGATTCGATCGTCGAGGGAGTTCCAGCGTAACGCACCAAGACTACACGCCTGAGTTTTTAATCCGCCTGTTCAAGATCAAACAAATTTGTTTGTAGATTGCGATCGGCAGGCCCGGCTTGTGCGTATAGCGGAAGTTTTCGGCGGTTAGTCCCAGAAATCATCGCGATCGAGAAGCTCGACTCCGATTTGTCTCCGGCCGTCTCCATCGTACCGGCAGTAAACAACGCGTGCTTGCGCGCGGCCTCCTTTATCTCGACGGCAAAGCACCACGGTCCCGCCCGCTTCCACCGGGTGACGGCACACGAGCCCGGCCCCGTGCTGGCTGACGGTAACCGTCCAGGTTTCTTCCTCCCACGTCCGGCTGGGATCTTCCCGCCGAAGCCAGACAGGTACGGACGATGAAAGCCGCGGGCTGCGACGCAAGCCCTTGCTCAGTTGCGAAGCGCGCAAAAGAAATTCGAGCAGTTGGCTTTTCGTCTCCGAATCGGAGAATCGGTCGCACTCAGAGAGTTTTTGGACCTGTTCCACGCTCTCGCTCAAAAATTTTCTGAGGGATTCGGTTTCGGCGCCGGCAGGCTGGCTTTTCAACCTTTCGTTTCGCGCTTCAAGTTCCTGGAAGCAGACAACCAGAAAATGTTCCATGCACAGGCGCCGGGCATCGAAATCCGCAACTGCCGGTTCGCCGCAGGCCTCGGAGCTGCAAAAAATTCCTTGAACCGCCTTTGGCGCTTCCGGTGATTCCATTTGATTTTCCGTTGAGGGCCTGGCGATATTGAACATAAGTATCCTACTTGTTTTTAGGCGCTTTCCCTATTCCCTTGGCAAGTTCGGAAATCGCGCCACCGACGAACTCCAGATGACTCTGGCTATAACTGGCGAGTTCGCCTGCGAACTGGTGGGATGTCTCCGCGGCCTTTTCCTTAAGCGCGCTAAGAGCTTTATCCACGATAGGCTGAAACGCCTCGCGGAACACGCGCTCCGCCTCCGCCGAATGTTTCTGGCCGGCCACTTTCAGGCCGCTAAGCGCGATTTGTGCCACTTCCTTGCTCTGAGTTTCTAATTCCTCTCGAGCGGTATTGAGTCTCGCTCGAATCACGGCTTCAAACTGTTTTTCATAACGAATGTAAGTCTCTTCGATTCGCGACGCCGATTTCTCTACCGTTCGCTCCAGGGACTTCTCGATCTCGTCTTTGCGCTTCGTCAGGTCCGATGTCACCTTCAGTGCGTTATCAATACTGGGAGCCATTTGTTCTTTCAAGCGGGTGACAATTCGGCCCACTCCTTCCTTGCGGGACGATTCCAGCACTCCTTGGATGCGCTCCCCAGCCTTCGCCGCCAGACCTTGCGAGGACTCCTCGAGCTCACGGGTTCGCTGCTCCACTTGCTCCAGCGCTTGCTGAACATCCGCTTCAAGTTTCTTCTTCCACTGGGTGTAAAGGATTCGTGCGCTTTCTTGGCTCGCTCTATTTAATTGCTTGATGGACTGTTCGATCCAGGGGCCCGCTTGTGATGCGCTTGTTTCGGCCAAAACATTTTTCGCTTCTTCGCGAAGCGTGGCCCGCAACTCAACCAGTATCGATGCTGACTTGTCTCGAACGGCTGAAGCCGCTGCTTCCGCGAGCATGCCTTCCATCTGCTGCTGGAAATCACCCATGAGCTGGCCGGCCGGACGCCCTGCGGAGGACGACGATGGAGTCGCCTCGGGCTGGCGAGTGCTGATGCCCTTCGCGCGCTTGTCTTCCACTGCTGTGCTGGACGTTTCCGGACGCGGAACCGCAAAGGGCTTGGATTTCGACGTATCCGTATCCAAATTGCGGGCGCCGCTGAAGAGCAGCCAATCCTGCGGCGGAGCTTCAATGCCCCAAATATTGCCGGGAGATTCCAACTCCACCGCCGTCTGGAACAGCCCGTTGGGGTCCTTGGGCCTGTCCACCCACTTCACACGGCCGCGTGCGGAAACTGGCGGAGAATTCGGCTTTTTATTCTCGAGTTGCAAAACGACCAGCGCATTCGCCAACACCTGGTGTTTTGACAAATATTTGAAGCCGTGGCAACTGATGGTTTGAGTGGAAACTGCTTCGCTGTACGGACCTCGAAAGGAATCGACTCCTTCCACCTTCAAAGGAATGGCGTATTCTACGCGCGTGCTGCGCCGCGCTGGCCGGGATGCAGCCGAGCTATTCGACATAATTGTCTCTCAGGGACTGGAATCTTAGGATAAGTCCTGCGGGCCTAAAATCGGTCCCAAATCGGCACCGGAATTTTCTAAGAGTTACTATCAGACGGGGGCCGCAGCGTGCTTACCGCCGCATTTGAAGCCTCGGCTGATTGCGATTGAATCCTCTCCGTGCGGCTGTTCATCGCGTCCCAAGTCTCGCACGCTCAATATTTTCCTTACAATCACTCTTGATATTCGGCACCGCTTGTATATGATGCCGTTGGAAAATTAGAATGCAATCCCATCGGGCGCTTCGCGCGCGCGAGGCCACGGGAGCCAGAGTGATGCGACTCAGCAATCGCAACAGCAGTAGCGGTTCTGCGGCGCCGGCAGCCATGCTGGCGGCTCTTATAGTGATTATGGTTGCTGCGACCGTGTACGTTTTCGCCGCTAACCCTTTCCCATCCAGGCCGCCTGCGGCCATCACCAGCGTGGGCCTCCTGGTGGACCATCAGTACTTCCTCACCCTGTGCGTCACCGGCACGGTTTTCATTCTCTCGCAGCTCGGACTTGCCTACGCCATCTGGCGCTTCCGCGATCGCGGGCAGGCTGCTCATTTCACCCGCGGTAACAATACTATGGAGATGATCTGGACCACCGCAACGATCGTCCTTTTCCTGGGACTGGGCCTCATGGGCCGTAAAGCCTGGGCTGAAGTGCGATTCACGCCTGCGGAAGCGAACGCCGTTCAAGTGGAAGTCACCACCAACCAATTCGTCTTCAATTTCCGTTATCCCGGGCCGGATGGTCAATTCGGCAAGCTCGATCCCACGCAGGTGAGCGCCTCCACCGGCAATCCGCTCGGCCTAGATCCCAAGGATCCCGCCGGAAAAGACGACATCGTGGTGCCCACCCTAACGGTCCCGGTGGATCATCAAGTCGAGTTGCTGATCCGCTCGCAGGATGTGATTCACAATTTCTACGTTCGCGAATTACGCCTTCAGCAGGACGCCGTGCCCGGAATGGTCATCCCCATCCACTTCACGGCAAACCAAATTGGGCATTATGAGATTATGTGCACCCAGCTATGCGGGCTGGGGCATTACCGCATGCGCAGCTTCCTGGACGTCGTCTCTGAAGCCGATTATCAAAATTTCCTAAAACAACAGGGTGCCAGCCAGTGAGCCCGACCCATCTGTCAGGAGGCCATGCATGAGTTCGCACGCCCACACCGGGCACGCGGTGGTTGTTGAGCCCAGCGGGTTCATTCGTAAATATATCTTTAGCATCGATCACAAAGTCATTGGCATTCAATATTTCCTGCTCGCCCTGACCGCGGTATGCGTTGGAATTGTTCTTTCTCTTTTGATGCGTTTTCACCTGGTGTATCCCGGAGCGCACCTTCCCTTCGTGAGCGGCGGGATTATGACTCCCGAACAGTATCTTGCGCTCGTAACCATGCATGGCACCATCATGGTTTTTTTCGTCCTGACTACGGCTCCGCAAGGCGGTTTCGGCAATTATTTTCTGCCCATTCAAATTGGCGCCCCGGATATGGCTTTCCCGCGCTTGAACATGCTTTCTTTCTGGGTCACGTTTCTCGCGTTCGTGGCCATTATTGCGGCCTTCGTGGTTCCCGGCGGCGCGCCAATCAGCGGTTGGACCGGTTACACGCCGCTCAGCGGTATGGGTGAGGTCACCGGACCAGGCGAAGGAATGGGGCAGACGCTGTGGATCGTCAGCATCTCTCTTTTCTGTCTCGCTTCTCTGTTGGGTGCTCTGAATTTCATCGCCACCACGATTGATCTCCGCGCCCCGGGCATGACTCTTTTCCGCATGCCTCTCACTGTCTGGGGTTGGTTCGTGACTGCAATTCTCGGACTGCTGGCCTTCGGCGTCCTTCTGGCCGGCGGAATTCTGCTGCTTCTCGACCGCTCGGCCGGCACCAGCTTTTTCCTCCCCGCAGGCCTTGTGGTAAACGATCAGTTGCAGCCTCATAGCGGCGGTTCTCCGCTACTCTGGCAACACCTCTTCTGGTTCTTCGGCCATCCCGAGGTGTACATCGCGATATTGCCCGGCATGGGCGTTGCCTCGCACGTGCTCTCCACGTTTTCGCGCAAGCCCGTGTTCGGATACCGCGCAATGGCCATGGCGCTTTGCGCTATCGGTTTCCTGGGCTTCATGGTCTGGGGCCACCACATGTTCCTCAGCGGCATGAGTCCCTATTCCGGTTTTGCATTTTCCGTCCTGACCATGTCCATCGGCGTTCCCTCGGCCATCAAGACGTTTAATTGGATAGGAACTCTGTGGGGCGGGAAGATTCAGTTCAAATCGCCGATGCTGTTTGCCCTTGGATTCGTCTCCTTGTTCGTCAGCGGCGGACTTTCTGGTCTGTTTCTTGCGCAGCCGGCGGTGGACAACATGCTCCACGCCACGTATTACGTGGTCGCGCACTTTCATCTGGTCATGGGCGTGGCCGCCATCTTCGGAATTTTCTCCGCCACCTATTTCTGGTTCCCGAAAATGTTTGGCCGCATGATGAGCGAGCCTTTGGCCAAGGTTCACTTCTGGATCACCTTCGCCGGCACATATTGCATCTTCATGCCCATGCATTTTGTTGGGCTCGCAGGCGGCCTGCGCCGCTACGCGGATGCCACCGGTACCAATTACGCCGCCGCTCTTCAACCCGTTCACATGTTTATGACCTACGCGGCATTCATCACCGGTGCGGCACAGCTTATCTTCCTCTTCAACTTTTTCTGGAGCCTGAAGCACGGTGCGGTCGCAGGCAAAAATCCTTGGAACGCCACTACGCTTGAATGGATTACGGACTCGCCGCCGCCCATCGATAATTTCGGCGGCGATTATCCCAGTGTGTATCGCGGCCCGTATGAATTCAGCGTTCCAGGATACCGCCAGGATTTCATCCCGCAGAATCTGACGCCGGAGCAAGCGGCGCTTTTGAAATAGCATCGAATTGATGCAGGAGTGATGTATGCCAGGCAGCACTGTTACAGATGAAGTCGAGCTAATCGGCACCGGAAAGGGTGGCGGCGGAGGCTCCTCCGGCGACGATGGAAGCTTTGGCGGAGGCGGCGACGATTGGAAAGGGCCGTCTGGCTCCGCTCGTGTACCGCAGCGCGCCTACGTCACCGGAATGACCATCGCGCTCGCCGGCATCCTGATGTTTTTCATGGCGCTTGTCAGCGCTTACATCGTCCGCAAGGACATGCCCAACAGCGCGTGGGTACCATTCAATGTCCCGCGGATCCTGTGGCTGAACACGCTGATTCTCATCGCCAGCAGTTTCACGCTCGCTCGTTCCCGCTCACGCTTTCTCGCGAACGACAGCGCAGGTTTTCGTCACTGGTGGGGCGTCACCACCATTCTCGGAATTTTCTTTCTGGCCGGCCAGGTGATCGCCTGGCGGCAACTCGCTGCAGCCGGTGTTTTTCTCTCCACGAACCCTGCCAGCAGCTTCTTCTACGTTTTCACTGCCGCGCACGGCCTGCA
>JBEKSN010000169.1:0-8262 GCA_049517055.1 Candidatus Acidiferrales bacterium
GCGCCAAGACAGTTCCTGATGGGCACATAAACGTTATAGTCCTCGCCGCTCGATTCGATGGCCGCTTCCGCCAGGTCCAAAACTTCCTGATAGCGTCCCGCGGCAAACAGAGCACGGCAGAACAGGTAATAGGCGCCGTCGCAATCATGTTTGCGTTCGATGGCTTTTTTGACCATGCGCACGGCTTCGTCATACAGTCCTGCGGCGTATAGAACCCAGGCCTGGCTGAGGTGTGTTTCGGGCAGGTCCCAGCGTAGCGCCACGGCCCTGCCGGAAGCCTCGCGCGCGCGTTCGATCCAAATCTGATCGCGGCTGAACAGGGAGTAATACATCGCGCAGGCGTTGGCGCAGGCGGCGTAGGCCAGGGCGAAACTGGGGTCCATGGTCACCGCGTTCTCGAACATCTGCAGAGCGAACTCGACGTCCTGGCGAGTCAGTCGCCGCGCGTAACGCTTGCCGCGCAGGTAGAGATCGTAGGCCTGCGGGTTTTCCGTGGGCTTGTCGGCCAGGGCCTCCAACTCCTGCGGCGAAAGTGTTACGCGCAAGGCCTCCGCGATTTTGCGTGCCATCTCATCCTGCACTTCGAAAACGTCCTTCATCTCCCGGTCAAAGCGATCCGACCAGAGTGGAAAATCGGTGTGCGTATCGATGAGTTGTGCGCTGATGCGCAGGCGGGCGCCGGCCCGGCGCAGGGTGCCGGTAAGGACGTAGGCCGCGCCGAGTTGCTGGCCAATCTGCGCCGGGGTCACGGACTTGTCCCGGAACGCCAGAACGGTTGGGCGCGAAAAAGTGTTCAGCCCCCGGATCTTGGACAGCTCGGTGATTACGTCCTCGGTGATGCCGTCGCGCAAGTATTCGTCTTCCTTCGCGCCGCTCTGGTTTTCGAAGTAGAGCACCGCGACGGATTTCTGCTTGGCTGCAGCCGCGAGCGGCACGGAAGGCGAAGAGCTTTTTTCCGTGGCGGGTCGGCGGCTCGAATCAAGATCTCGCTTGATGCGCTTGAGGTCGGCGCGAAGTTCTGCCGCGGTCTGATAACGCAAGTCGGTATCTTTCTCTAATGCTTTGCCGAAAATGTTTTCCATTGCCGCGGGCAGGCGTGGATTGAGCTCCTTCGCCGGCACCGGCGCGGAGTGCAGAATGCCGTCGAAAATAACCGCCGACGTTCCGCCGGAGAACGGAACTGATCCGGTAGCCATTTCGTAGAGCACGACCCCGAGCGAAAATAAATCTGACCGTGCATCCAGTTCTTCTCCGCGCGCTTGTTCCGGCGACATGTACGCCACCGTTCCCATGGCGCTGCCCGGGCTGGTCAGTTGATCCTTGTCCAGTACATGCGTTTGGGTGCGCATGGATGTAGCACCCACCGATTCGGCGGCATGCTGGTGCACAGAGGTGAGCTTTGCCAAACCAAAATCCAGAATCTTCGCCTGCCCGCGCTCCACTAGAAAGATATTTGCAGGTTTCATGTCGCGGTGGACGATTCCCTTGGAGTGCGCCGCATCAAGTCCGTTAGCTATCTGAATGCCCATCTCCAAAAGCTCCGATGTCTCGATGGGCTTCCCGGCTATGCGGTGCTTCAGAGTCTCGCCTTCGAGAAGTTCCATGGCAATAAATGGACGGCCTTCGAATTCTCCAATGTCGTGAATGGTGCAGATGTTTGCATGATTGAGCGCAGATGCAGCGCGCGCTTCACGCCGGAATCGCTCGATGGCTTGCGGGTCCTGGGAAATGTCGTCAGGAAGGAACTTCAGCGCGACGTTCCGGCCCAGCCGCGTGTCCTTGGCTTTGTACACCACGCCCATGCCTCCGCCTCCCAGTTTTTCCAGGACGCTATAGTGGGAGATGGTGCGGCCTACGTAGGAAGAAGTATCAGGCACAGGCCGTGCATTGTACGACAGCGCTTGCGTGCTGGCAATCGCGTAGCGTGTTACTCAACACGCAAATTTCACGGGCAGCCGCAGAGTCGTGAATCGCAGATGATCAGCGGATACCTTGGACCAAATACTCGGTGGAGATGGCGGGGTGGTATTGGTAGGCGAAGTTTTTTGCGTCACGAGAGGAGACAGCGCTCAAACCGTTTGAAACTGCGGCAACTCCTGGAAGTAAAATTGTGCGAAGGAGAGTTCGTTTGTCGCCGACGCGCTCGACGCGCCAGATTTCGACCGAACCGTCGCGCCCCATGCGTCTGACGAGGACGGCGGCATCGTCAGCAGTGAAGTCCAAAGGACGGTCCTCCTTATGAAGTTGAGGGAACGGCTGCGGCTGGCCGCCATCGACCGGATACAGCTCATACCGGGTTTGGTCGGCGCTAATGGTCAGAAGATATTTTCCGTCCGTGGTCGCGGCTAGAGCTCTGAGTCCCTCTGGCGTGATGGGCGTCTCGTTGCCGTTGAGGTCAACCAAGTAGGTACGCTCCGGGTGACCGGGTTCATTGCCCACGGCGAAAATTCTGCTATCGGTTAACCAACGCGCGCTCGTGTGATTTATGTTTGAGTGAGTAAGCTGGCGCGGCTCACCCGTGCCGGTGGGCAAAAGCTCCATCTGATTAGGTGCAGCCGACGTACGGCTGATAGCCCATTTGCCGTCGGGAGAGAGGTCCATGGGGTCGCCGTCGCCAAGGCGCACCGCAGGAGAACCATCCATGTTGCGGAGAAATGCGCCATACAGCGCGCCGCTGTGCTGGTCGCCAAAAAGAATCTGCTTGCCGTCAGCCGAAAAACGCATGCCATAGGCCCAGTCCATCCAAGTGAAATCGCGGCCTTGGGGAAAGTCCGGAGTGAGAACCATCAGGACGCGGCGCTCGCTTTGCTCGGCTAGAAGGACGCGGCCGTCGGGGAGCGCGTCTTGAATATCAATGGTGCCGGGAGCGGAGAGCAGGGAGCGTTCACGGCCAGCGAGAGTGGTGGCGAAAAGCGAGCGATAGACGCCGTCCTTGACTGCGCTAAACCAAATTTCGTCTCCGCTCGGAGACCATGCGAGGCCTTGAACGGAGCCATACGTTCCGCTGAGTTGTTTGCGATTGCCCTGCAAGTCCACAACAGCGACCGCGCCCTTATCGTCGCCAAAAATTTCGTGATCGAGGAAGGCGATGCGCTTACCGTCGCGCGAGAAACGCGGATGGCTTATCCAGCCGGCAGTTTCGTAGAGCACTTTGCCTACGGGATACTCCAAGCGATAAACGTGGTGTTCGGGGACAAAGCGCACCACGGCAAAATCCTTTCCGTCGGGCGCCCAATCGGCGTATTGGACGGAATCCAGCACGGGGCGAGGCGCTCCGCCGCCAAGGGCCAAGCGAGCCAGCGTGCCGACGCGAACATATCCCGGCCCAATGGATTGAAGATTTTGAGTCACAAGCAACTCGCCGGTAGAAGAGACGGAGGCGATGGTGTCTGCCGCTACCCCCAGGGAACGTAATCCCTGACTGTCGGTTTGGCCGGTATAAAGTCCGAACGCCGAGTCCGAGCCCCAGCGCGACGCGCAGATAAAGCCTTGCCCGTTGGGTAAAAAAAGGCCGGAGGTAACGTAACCCTGCTGGAAGGTCAACTGAGAGTACGTTGGCGGATCGTGATGCGCGGTTGAGCGGGCGAGAAACCAAGTGCCTGCCAGGAGCAGAGCGAGCGCGACGGCGCCAATTGCCGCGAGCATCCACGGCCGCAATTTTCTCTCTGCGCTGGTTTCCGCGAGCGCTTTTGTGCCCGTCGAGCTGCGCAGCCCGCTCATCTCGCCGAGCTGGAAGGCGATATCGCCCGCCGATTGGAAACGCTGCTGCGCGTCTTTCTCCATGCAGTGATGCACGATGCGGTCGAGTGCCGGAGAAATTTCCTGGTTCGCAGCGGTAAGTTCGGGCGGCTCGTGATGCAGGATCGCGCTCATCAAATCCGCGGGCGTGTCGCCCTGGAACGCGCGGCGGCCCGCCAACATTTCGTAAAGCACGGTGCCAAAGCTGAAAATATCGCTGCGCGCATCCAAGGGTTTTCCGCGCACCTGCTCGGGCGACATGTACCCGATCGTTCCCATCACCACACCCGCTTGCGTGGCGGAGCCTAACGAAGCCAGCGTGGCATCAGAATCAGCGGGGGCAGTTTCCGTGAGTTTGGCCAGACCGAAATCCAGAATTTTTACGCGGCCATCATTGGTGACGAAGAGGTTTTCGGGCTTCAGATCGCGATGCACGATGCCGCGGTCGTGCGCCGCAGCCAGGCCCCGCGCCATTTGGATGGCGTAATCGAGCGCTTTGCGTTCGCGCAGGGGTCCTGCGGAGAGACGCTCGCGGAGCGTGGCGCCTTCCAGTAATTCGGAAACAATGTAGGGAGAAGCAGCCGCGGCGACTGGTGCGCCACTTGTTGCGCTGGCTCCGGCCACTTCGTCAGTCAGAGGCGTTGCACCCACATCAAAGACAGTCAGCAAGTTCGGATGATTCAGCGCGGCCACGGCTCTGGCCTCTTGTTCGAAACGACGCAGGCGGTCGCGGTCGGTGGCCAGCGAATTCGGAAGGATTTTGATGGCCACGTCGCGCTGCAGTCGCGTATCGCGGGCGCGGTAAACTTCGCCCATGCCTCCCGCGCCGAGCAGGGATTGAATTTCGTAAGGACCGAGTTTTGTTCCGGCAGCGAGGGACATTAGAGCGCGCCATTATAGAACAGGCAGGCATCGTCGTATGGAAAATATCATCGTCTTTAGCTTCTAGTGGATTTGTGACAGAGCAAGTAGAATCCTCGCGACGATGCCAACCAAAAGCTCGCACGAGAAAGTTCGGATCGTTTCGCTCGCGCCGAACGTTACCTCCATTCTGCTGGCGCTGGGCGCCGGGCGCGAGCTCGTCGGCGTGAGCAAATGGTGTAAAGACGTCGCGGAGGTGGGCCGGCGTCCGCAAGTGGGCGATTGCTGGAAGATGAATATCGGCGAAGTAATGCGCCTCAAGCCCACCATGCTGATCGGCTCCGTGCCTTTCACGCCTGACACCGTAGCGAAAATTCTTGCGGAGCCGGTGACTTTCGTGGCCATCAATCCGCGGTCGCTGGCAGACATCGAGCGCGATATTCGGACTTTGGGCAGAATCGCGAACCGCCCAGCCAACGCGGAGAAATTGATCGTCAAGATGAAGCAATCGTTCGCTGCCGTGGCCCAAGCTGCTCGCGCGAAGCGAAAAGATCGCGGGCCTCGTGTCTATTGCGAGGCCTGGCCGAAACCGCGAATCAGTTCCCCGCCTTGGGTTAAAGAGCTAGTCGAAATCGCAGGTGGCCGGATGATTGTCGCCGCAGGCCAGCGCGTGACAGATGAAGAAGTGGCAAGCGCAAAGCCGGACGTGATCGTGCTTGCTTGGGCCGCCACCGGAGATCGAGCGAAGCCCGCGACTGCGTTGCGAAATCCCGCGTGGCAGGATGTCCCGGCGGTGAAGAACCGTCGCGTTTTCGCGATACGCGACGAATTGCTGAATACCCCAGGACCACCATTAATCCAGGGCGCGTGGGAGCTTTTCCGCGTGATTCACGGAACAAAGTGAGGGGTCTCGAATAATGCTAGTAGTGGCCGCGCTAATCGAAGCGGACGGAAAACTGCTGGTCTGCCAGCGGCGCCGCACCGATTCGTTCGGGTTGATGTGGGAATTCCCCGGTGGAAAACTGGAACCAGGCGAGACCCCTGCGCAAGCCCTGGCGCGTGAGTTGCAGGAAGAGCTCGGAGTCGTCGCGCAAATCGGTCCGGAAGTATTTCGTACGCGCCATCAATACTCCGAGCTGGGTGAAGCCATCGATCTGATTTTCTTCGCAGCAACGGTGGCACCCAGCGACATCCGCAACCAAGCCTTCGAAACCATGGAATGGCGCTCTCCGGAAACCCTGCGCGAGTTGAATTTCTTGCCGGCCGACCGCGAATTCGTAGCCAAGCTCGCCCGAAACGCCTGACACTCCCGCTGCTGGACCATTTTCCCTACCATAGCTAGTCTCTCTCCACGATTTCTCCGAAAGAAAATCCGATTGCTCCGCATGCGCACAGAGGCAGGTATGGGTGTATTCTAGGAACGCGAAAATCATCGCCGGCGGATTTTGCCGCGCGCTGGCACACGAGGGCAATCGAAGCAATGGACAACGAACTTACCGCGCCGATTCACGGGCTGGATGATGCCGAGCTGCAGGAATGGCTCGAATCGCTGGACTCGGTCTTGCAGTCGAGCGGCCCCGAGGTTGCTTCGTACATTTTGGAGCGCCTGCGGGCGCACGCCAAGGTTGTGGGGATCGACATTCCCTTCACCGCAAAGACCCCCTACGTAAATACCATCCCCCACCGCCTGCAGCCCGACTTCCCTGGCGATCAACAGCTGGAACGGCGGATCAAAAGTCTGGTCCGCTGGAATGCGATTGCCATGGTTGTGCGCGCGAACCGCGAAGAGCACAACATTGGCGGGCACATTTCCACCTATGCATCGGCGGCAACTTTGTATGAGATTGGATTCAACCATTTCTTCCGCGCGCACACGCCGGAGTTCGAAGGCGACATCATTTATTTCCAGGGCCATGCATCTCCCGGAATTTATTCGCGCGCGTTTCTGGAAGGGCGTCTCTCCGCGGAGCAGCTTGAAAATTTTCGGCGCGAATTGAAGCCTGACGGCGGTCTTACTTCTTATCCGCATCCCTGGCTCATGCCCGCATTTTGGGAATTCCCCACGGTTTCAATGGGACTCAGCCCCCTGATGGCCATCTACCAGGCGCGATTCAACAGATATCTCGAAGATCGCGGCCTCAAGCCCGTAACCGATTCCAAAGTCTGGGCCTTTCTCGGCGATGGCGAGACCGACGAACCGGAATCTCTCGGCGGAATCGGTTTGGCCGCCAGAGAAAAACTCGACAACCTTATCTTTGTTGTGAATTGCAACCTGCAGCGCTTGGACGGTCCCGTACGCGGCAACGGCCAAATCATTCAAGAGCTCGAGGCGGAGTTCCGCGGCGCCGGATGGAACGTGATCAAGGTTCTCTGGGGCACGGAGTGGGATTCCATTCTCGAGCGCGACACCGAAGGCCTGCTGGTAAAACGCATGGGAGAGATGGTTGACGGCGAATATCAAAAGCTCGTCGTCTCTTCCGGCGATTACGTCCGCGAACATTTCTTCGGTTCCAGCCCGCAGTTGCTGAAATTAGTGGAACCTCTTTCCGACGAGCAGCTCCGACGCCTGCGCCTCGGCGGCCACGACCCGCGGAAAGTTTATGCTGCTTACAAAGCCGCCGTCGAGAACCGCGGCGCTCCCACCGTAATTCTGGCGCGCACGATCAAAGGCTACGGCCTCGGCGAAGCCGGCGAAGGCAAAAACGTAACCCACCAGCAAAAGAAGCTCAACGAAGAGGAGCTCCGCGAATTTAGGACGCGATTTGATATCCCGGTGACCGACCAGCAATGCATTGACGTTCCGTTCTACCGCCCCGCCGAAGACAGCGAGGAGATTCGCTATCTCCGTGCGCGCCGCGAAGAGCTTGGCGGTTACGCGCCTCAGCGGCGAGTCCGCGCGAAACCGATCGTCGCGAATCACGAGGAGCTGTTCAAGGAGTTTTACGCCGGCAGCGATGGCCGCGAAATCTCCACCACCATGGCCTTCGTCGCCATCCTGCGCAAACTGCTGCGCGATCCCGAAATCGGCAAATTAATCGTCCCCATCGTGCCGGACGAAGCTCGCACCTTCGGAATGGAGTCGCTCTTCCGCACCGTCGGAATTTATTCCAGCGTCGGCCAGCGCTACGAGCCGGTGGACGTGAAGACTTTGCTCTACTACAAAGAAGCCAAAGACGGCCAAATTCTGGAAGAAGGAATCACCGAGGCGGGCTCCATGGCGTCGTTTATCGCCGCCGGCACCGCGTACGCCACTCACGGAATCAACACCATTCCGTTTTTTATTTTCTACTCTATGTTCGGATTCCAGCGCATCGCCGACTTCATCTGGGCCGCCGCGGATATGCGAGTTCGAGGGTTTCTCCTGGGTGGAACTTCCGGGCGTACCACGCTCGCGGGCGAGGGTCTTCAGCACCAGGACGGCAACAGCCACGTGCTCGCCCTCACCGTTCCGAATCTGCGTGCCTACGATCCCGCCTACGCTTACGAGCTCGCCGTGATCATTCAGGACGGAATCCGCCGCATGTACAAAGACGGCGAAAGTATTTTTTACTACATCACGGTGATGAACGAGCCGTACGCCATGCCCGAAATGCCCGACGGCGCGTCCGAAGGCATTCTGAAGGGCATGTACAAGTTCCGCGCTTCCTCCAACAAAAAATCAAA
>JBEKSN010000170.1:0-8214 GCA_049517055.1 Candidatus Acidiferrales bacterium
CGCGGATGACGAATCTAACACCGCTGCCGAAGCCTCCGAAGCTAAGCCCGAAGAGCCACCCGAGGAAGCCGAAGCAAAGATTATCGTGCGCTCCACCGGGACCGTCACCTATGTCGGCAAAGACATCGCGCATCATCTTTGGAAATTCGGCCTGCTCGACCGCGATTTTCACTACCGGCGTTTTCACAAGCATCCCGACGGCCACGAAGCCTGGGTCACTTCCAGCGATCGCGACGACCCCGGCGCGCCCTCTTTCGGCCACGCGCACGATGTCTTCAACGTGATTGACTCGCGCCAAGCCTATCCGCAGCAGGTTGTCGTGGCCGGCCTGCGCGCCCTCGGATACGACGAAGAAGCCGATCACTTGAAACATTTCGCTTACAACGTAGTTGCCCTCACGCCTCGTTGCGCGCAGGAAATGGGCTACGAAATTCCCGCGGAGGACGCCAAGAAGCAGTACGTAGACGTGAGCGGCCGCAAAGGTCAGGGCGTGAAAGCGGACGATCTGCTCGACCGCCTGGAAACCAGCGCGCGCGCAGAAGTGGATTCGCGCCATCCGGAATCGCCCGAAGCCGAACGTGCCGCAATCGGCCATGCCATCGCCATCGGAGCACTGCGATATTTTCTTCTGCGTTTCACGCGCTCTACGGTTATTGCTTTCGATTTTGAGGATGCGCTCAGCTTCGAAGGAGAGACCGGCCCTTACGTGCAGTATGCGGTCGTTCGCGTGAACGGAATTTTGCGCAAGGGCGCCGAGCTAGATCCCGACATCGGCGCCGAGAATTCCAGGAATATAGAGCGGTTGAAGAGCGGCGCGCTCGATGTCGCGCCCTTTCTCGCTGCGCCGGCGGGTGACGACCTATGGGATATCGTTTTGCTGGCAGGCTCGCTCGACTCGCGAGTGGAATTCGCCATCTCGGCGCAAGAACCGGCGATTCTCGCGCGTTTCGCCTTCGAACTCGCGCAAGCCTTCAACGTCTTCTACCACAAGCACCACATCCTGTCGGAAAAAGACGCCGAAAAGCGCGCCTTCCTCCTGCTGATCACAGCACTGGTGCGCGAGCAATTAGTCACCACGCTGGGCATTATGGGCATTACCGCCCCGGAAAAAATGTGATGGCTGACTTCCGCGGCTACATTTTCAGCGCGAAATCCACGATGGAGCGAATGGCGACGCCGGTCGGCCCCTTCGCGAGCCACGGACGCCCTTCATCAACCCAGCAAGTCGCCGCGATGTCGAGGTGTATCCACGGCGTGTCCTCGGCAAATTCCTTTATGAACCACGCCGCCGTGATCGCGCCGCCGCCTTTGCCCGTGCCGGTATTGCGGATGTCCGCGATGTTGCTCTTGATCATCTCCTGGTACTCGTCGTCCATCGGCATGGGCCACATTTTTTCGCCGGCAGCCTTTGCGCTTTCCAAAAACTGGTCGAGGTATTCCCGCGGTGTGCCAAATGCGCCGACGTGCACGTTTGCCAGCGCTACCTGGATGGCTCCCGTCAGCGTAGCAGCGTCGATCAAATGAGTGCAGCCCAATTTGCGCGCGTAGCAAATACCGTCGGCGAGAATCAGCCGGCCTTCCGCGTCGGTGTTAATGATCTCTATCGTTTTTCCAGACATGGCCACTTGCACATCGCCCGGTTTCTGCGCCCGGCCTCCGGGCATATTCTCCGTCGCGGGAATCACCGCGATCACCGGCACCGCAGGCTTCAACGCCGCAAGCGCGCGCATCGCACCCAGCATGGTTGCGCCGCCGCCCATGTCGTACTTCATTTTCTCCATGTTATCGGCCGGCTTGATGGAGATACCGCCGGTGTCAAACGTCACCGCTTTGCCCACGAGCCCCAACACCGGCCCACCCGGTCGCGCATTTTCTGGGGTGTATCTCAGGACGATCACCCGCGGAGGTTCCACGCTGCCTTGCGCTACGCCAAGTAGCGCTCCCATCTTCAAATCCGAAATCTTCCGCTCGTCCAGGATTTCCACCGAAAGTCCCGCTTCCTTCGCCATGGCTTCGGCGCGCGTGGCCAGCATGGTGGGGGTGAGACGGTTGGAAGGCTCGTTAATCAGGTCGCGGGCGAAATTCTGAGACTCTGCAAGCACGCGGCCATGCTCGATTGCGGCCGTAAGGTTAGCGCCCAGTCCGGCATCGAAGTTGGCGAGCGAAACGGATTGAATTTCGCGGTTCGGCTTTTTCTCCGTGTGGTATTTGTTCGATTCGAAATCGGCGGCGATCAATCCCTCCACCACAGCTTGCGCCGCGTTCGGCCCGCGTTCGCCTTCCTGGGTGACAAATACGAATTTCTTCACTCCGTGGGACTTTAGGTAGCGCAACGCAGTACCGGCAATTTTTCGCAAATCGCCCGTTTCAAATTTGTCCCGCTTCCCGGCGCCTACCAGCAGCAGGCGTTGGGCCCCGAGCCCGGCGGGGAAATGAACGAGCACAAGTTCGAGCGCCTTCCCGGTCAGTTCTCCACTCTCCACCAGGGAGGCAAGCCGGCCGTTCATGGCGCGGTCAATTTCGCCTCCCACTCCTTCGAGCTTGTTTTCCCGGTCGAATATATAAGTTACAAGCGCGTCTGTAGAAATAGAAGAAAACGGCTTCGTCTCCAGTTGTATCTGCATGTTCCCCTTTTTAATCTATCGCCGTCGAGAGCGGAAGATCGCTTCGCTGGCTTCTCGTTTAGCTTCTTTTTGTCTTTCGGATTCGCGGCGATCGTGAAACTTCTTTCCTTTGGCCACCGCCAATTCGCATTTTGCTATGCCGTCGCGAAAGTAAATCTTCGTCGGCACCACGGTCATACCCTTTTGCTGAGTTTGAACCAAAAGCCTCTCAATCTCGCGCCGCTTGATCAGCAGCTTTCGTTTTCGGAGAGGGTCATGATTGCGAAAGCCCCCGGGTAGATACTCCGGAATGTGACAGTTTACCAGCCAAGCCTCGCCGCCGCGAATTTCCGCGTAGGCGTCCCGCAATGTTCCTTTGCCCTCGCGCAATGTTTTTACTTCGGTTCCAACAAGCACCAGCCCCGCTTCCAAGCTATCGAGCAGATGATAGTTGTAGGAAGCGGCCCGATTCTGCGCAACAATCTTGACCCCTTCGTGTTGAGACTTGTTGGCGTTCGATTTCACGCCAACCATGATAGCCGCCGCACGCAACGCGCTGCAAGTCGCAGATTTCGCCCGGTTTCACCCGAGAGCGCACGATTTTCACATTGCCTTGAGCGAATATGAAACTTGATCCGTCTAATGTACTTACCCAGCACAATGCGGACCATTCCTTGCGGCATCTTATAGCGGGTGCTAGACTTTACGAAGACGCATGGAAACCGCGCGGAGGAACCTTTTTGCGCCGATTGGGATGCTTTTCACTTTTGTTGCTCGTGGCTTCGTTGCTTGCTGGGTGCCCAAAGTCCGGGGCGGGCTTGGACTATGACGCCGGACGTAAGGCCGAGAATATTCAGGATTACGACACTGCGCTGGTCCATTACGAACGAGCTCTCCGCGTGGACCCTACCAACGCCGAATACAAGCTGCGCGCTCAGCAAATGCGCTATGAATCAGCGGTAACACACGTGAAGCAGGGCCAGGTAGCGCTGAAAAGGGGTGACCTCCAGCTCGCCCTGGGTGAATTCCAAAAAGCTCAATTAATCGACCCTTCTAATTCGGCCGCGGACCAAGAAGTTAAGCGAACCATGGACCTGATCGCGCAAGGTGCGGCCGAGGCCCCGAAACCGGTCAACCCCGCCCCTCCGGAGGATGATCAGCTTCTAGCGGCGCCTCCAGAGTTGAAGCCGCTTTCGCGCGAGCCAATTAATTTGAAGATGACGAATGATGCCCGCGTGGTGTACGAGACAATCGCCAAGCTTGCAGGCTTGAGCGTAGTTTTCGATCCGGATCTTACGGCCAAGCGGATTACGATTGAGTTGCCGAATGTAACCCTGGAACAAGCTCTCGACACGGTGTCGCTCGCGAGCAAAACTTTCTGGAAGCCGGTGACTCCGAGCGTGATTTTCGTGGCGCCGGACCAGCCGCAAAAGCGCAAGGACCTCGAGGATGAAGTCGTTAAGACGTTTTATCTCTCGAACACGATCACGCCGCAAGACTTGACCGAGATAGTGAACGGGCTGCGCCAGCTGCTTGACTTGCACCGCTTGCAGCAGGTGAACGCGCAGAATGCGATCGTGATCCGCGACACGCCCGACAAGCTGGCGCTCGCGGCCAAGATCATCCGCGACATCGATAAGTCGAAGCCGGAGATTTTGCTTCACATTCAGGTGATGACGGCGAGCGTTGACCGCCTTCGCGACTTAGGTATTCTTCCAGGCCAATCCATAGCGGTCGCGTTCAACCCCCGCACGTCTCTGCAGCCAAATAGCTCAACCACCGGCACGGGTACAACGACGACTAGCACAACGACTACCACACCGCAGGTTACCCTGAATAATTTGAAGCACCTGGGCACTGCGGATTGGAGCATCACCCTGCCGGGCGCGCAAGCAAATGCGATCTTGACCGATAGCCAAACGAAAATCGTCCAGGATCCGGAGCTTCGTGTCACCGATGGACAGAAAGCCACGCTGAAAATCGGCTCGCGCGTTCCGGTAGCAACCGGGAGCTTTCAAGCCGGCGTGGGAGTGGGCACTACCGGTTCAGCGGGTGTGGTGAATCCCCTGGTTAACACCCAATTCCAGTACATCGACGTGGGCGTGAACATCGAGGTGACACCCCGAGTACATCCCGACGGCGAAATTAGCATGAAGCTGACCGTGGATATTTCTCAAATCACCGGTACCGATAGTATCGGCGGAATCAATCAACCGGTCATCGGCCAGAAAAAAGAGGAAGTTGATATCCGCCTGAAAGAGGGAGAAGTCAGCGTACTGGGCGGACTGATCGAGCGAACGGATACGAAGCTGGTCAACGGCATTCCGGGTTTGGGCGAAATTCCCGCAATACGCTATTTATTTTCAGACAATAGCCATGAGATCGAGGAAGACGAAACTCTAATCGTCGTGACCCCTCATGTCATTCGGCTGCCTTCGTTTTCTGCCGAGAACCTTCGTTCGATGGCAGCGGGCACAGACTCAAACGTGCGCACCTATCGCGAAGATTCTGAAGTGATGCCTGAAGGAGGACCGACGCAGCCCGCAGCTGCGGCCGTTGCTCCGACTCCAGCGGTGGCTCCCGCCATGATCCCGACCTCCGCGCCACAAGCGGGAACTCCGGCTGCTCGGCTTCACTTCGAGCCTGCGGCGACAACGATGAAGACCGGTGACACTACAACACTGGGCCTCGCGGTTTCAAATGTGAACGATCTATATTCAATCCCGCTTCTCGTGCACTACAACCCGGCGGTGGTTCAAGTGGAAGAAGTTCGCAACGGAGGATTTCTCTCGGGCGGAACGCAGGAAATTGCCATCGTCCAGCGAATCGATTCGCAGCGCGGCGAAGTGGTAGTCTCCGCTACGCGCCAGCCCAACACGCCGGGAATAAATGGTACTGGAACGCTGCTGGGCTTCGTTATCCGCGCAATTGCGCCGGGCAATTCGTCGCTCCAGATATTGCAAGTGAATGCGCATGATTCGCAGCAACGGACAATTCCGATGGTTTCCGGAGAAGCCACGATTCAGGTGCAGTGATCGCGATGAGCAGGATTTTCAGCCGTCAAGTTGAAGGCAGTTCCCCTCGGCCGCAATTGTCAGCTTCCGGATTTTTCCGGAGCGCGCGCCCCCGCGCGACAGGAATGACGCTGATCGAACTGGTCCTGGCTTGTGCGATTCTTCTGGTGTTGGCGACAGCGGCGATTCCTTTGGCACGCGTCACCGTGAAGAGGCACAAAGAGGACGCCCTTCGTTACGACCTGCGGCAAATGCGTGACGCTATCGATCGCTACAAAGATGCGGCTGACAAGGGACAAATTCAAGTTCAAGCTGGCACCGAGGGATATCCGCCCGATTTGCAGACATTAGTTCACGGCGTGGCGTTAACCGGGGTTACCGGTAAAAATGTCCGGTTTCTGCGCAGAATTCCAATCGACCCGATGACCGGAAATCAAGATTGGGGAATGCGCTCCGTTCAGGACGATACGGATACCACTTCCTGGGGCGGTACGGATGTCTTCGACGTATTCACCAAGTCATCCGGCACTGCACTGAACGGCACCAAATACTCGGATTGGTAATTGCGTTCGGGGGTTGGGCAATGATGCACAGGGATAAATGCAAATCGAATAGTGACTCTGGGCACCGCGCAGTTCAGCGCGGGTTTACGCTGATTGAATTGATGGTTGTGATCGCAATTATCATGATCCTAGCTACTATTGCCGCGGGAAACTATCAAAAGTCAGTTGTACGAGCAAAAGAAACGACACTGCGCACCGACCTGAAGGTCATGCGCGATGCCATCCAGCATTACACGGAAGACAAAGAAGCGGCGCCGTCATCGCTCGATGATCTCGTAAGCTCGCACTACATCCAACAGATTCCAACCGACCCGATGACGAATGCGAAAGACTGGAACACGGTCTCGGAAGATTTGGACGTTAGCCCGGAACAAAGCGCTTCGGGAATCACGGACGTGCACTCGGCATCAGACAAAATATCTCCGTTCGAGAATGATCCTTACAGCTCGTGGTGAGGGGCTGACTCCACCTGTGAAATGTAGCGCTGATTCGAGGCACCGGGGTGCAAGGCGCTCAAAAATTAGTGGTTGGGTCGATTTGACCGCACCGCGCACATCCGCTATCATGTTTTCGCGGGGTGGAGCAGCCTGGTAGCTCGTCGGGCTCATAACCCGGAGGTCGTTGGTTCAAATCCAACCCCCGCAACCATTTCTTTTATTCCGCATTCCCTGCCGTCTTCCTGAGCCCGAAAACCCGGGCTGACATTCTTCCATTCGGCCCGGCTTCACCGGGCCGGGGCCGGAGGTCGTTGGTTCAAATCCAACCCCCGCAACCATCTCCTTTCTTCCTCTTTCCCTGCTTGATTCCTGAGCCCGAAAACCCGCCTGACATTTTTCCAATGGGAGGACTTACTTCGTTACCGGCGGATTCGCAAAACCAGTCGCAGAGCTGATTCGACCGTCGGGTCCGAGCACAAACACATTGGTGCCGCTCATCAGCTCCCGGCCGTCGGCGCCGCTCGCGACCCAGTCTGCGAGCACCACGCCTTGGCACTGACGCACGTCGCCCTTTCGCCGCATTCGCACACCTGGCATGAATCGCTGGGCGGCTCCCGCGTGGGCCGAGAGATCAGTCAAGCCATCGAGCAAGCTGAAGCGGTCGCGAAAACCCACATCGGGCGTAGCTATTCTGGCAAACGCCTCCCGTCGAGCAAGGTCATCAGTGACAGCCCATGCTTCAAACCATTCATCCACGACTCCGGCCGCGCCCGCGAACACTTCATCGGAGACAATGTTTGCGAAAAGCGAAAGCTGAAAGCGCCAGCCTTGCACGTGCTCGTCACGCACCGCCGATTCGGGAAATTCATGGAGAAGATGAAGGCGGGTGCCGCCTTCGCAGGGCTCCAGAGAGATGGTCACACGTGAGCTGCCCGCAGGGATCGGCTTGCCGGTCGCAAATCCGTAAGTGAACACGATGCGTTCCGGTGGAACCACCTCGAGGACTTCGCCAAGCGCTTCCACTCCACCGGGGTGGCGAACGAGGACCTTTCCTCCAGCGCGAGCGTCAATGGAGGAACCGACGCCCCACCACTTCGCCCACCTCGCGCTGTCGGTAAAGAAACGGAAAACAGTCCCGGGCGATGCTTGAATTACGACTGAGCGATCCAGTTTGTGCGTAAGTGGTCCCATGATTCAACAACCTCCTAGGTTTTTCTCCGGCGGCGGCGCGGACGCGGGCCGCGCCGGGACTCCTCTAGCTCGGCCTCGAGCTTTAGTCCCCAGAGCTTGTCGTCCCACATGCGTTCCAACATCTCAGCGAACGTACCGAGGGCTTCGCGCCGGGCGCGGTAAAACCTGCGGCGGCTTTCAGCTCGCGCTTCCACCAAGCCATCTTCGAGCAAGGAGCGGAGTTGCAGGGAAACGGCTCCGAAGGTCACGTCCGGCATCGCGCGATGAATGGTTCCGGCGCTCAGTTCCTCATTCCAAACGAGGCGAAGAATTTCACGCCGGCGGGGCGATGCGAGAGCGGCGAGAACTGTGGCTTGCGAGGACACACCGTTATTTTAGATAAAACTAAAATGATGTCAAGCGTCCA
>JBEKSN010000171.1:0-8189 GCA_049517055.1 Candidatus Acidiferrales bacterium
TCGGGCCGCGCCATTTCCTGGAGGCCCATAGCAATTGCCGTCGCGATTGTAATTAGCGGGACAGGCCCGCGCGAAATCCTTGCGGCGGGGCGACTGCGCAAATTGCCAGGCGTCGGCGAATTCGATGCCGCTCGCGGATGCAGGCGGCGGGAGGTTTGAACTCGCGCATCCCGGAGATGGCGGACACACATCGTTATAGACGAAGTAGACGATTTTCCGTCCACCGGCATGATCGTGGATATCGTTCGCTGTAGTAATGGATTGGCCGTGGCCCTCTTTCACCGGAATTCCTGAACAATAAACGCCTGCGCGGAAGTTAGCGGAAATTATTTCATCAACCCAGGCCAGCAAATATTTCTGCTGCTCAAGCAACAGCCGTCCACCCTCTTCCTGGTCTAGAAAAATTACCGTGCCGGGCCAGAAGCCTTCGCGCTTTGCAATCTCGACGGCGTTACGTGCGTCTGCTGCCGCCAAAGCAGCAGGGTCAGCGGCCCGCTTAAGCTCGGCGGAGACGCGGCCGTTGAAAAGCACAAGAAATCCGAAACCGCTGTCGCGAAGGATTGCGCGCTTGCCGGCCCAGCCATTCGATTTCGCACCCGGGGGCGCGTTTAACCAATAGCCGGCAAAAGAGAAAGATTGTTTGAGCGCAGGCAAGTGAGAATCGCCCGGATATTCGTTTCGATCGAAGCCCAGGTACGCAAGCTCAGGATTCTGCGCGGATCGCTTGAAAGAAAATTTCGTGCGCGCCGGCGGGTGCCCGATGGCAAGAACAAAACTGCACAAAAAGATGGTAACGATCCGCGCTGCGTTCTTTCCTAGACCCGGCATGTTTGGCCTCGATTTCAAATTCCCAGAAAGTTTTCGAGGAGGCGAAACCCTGCGCTGGTAAGAATGGATTCCGGATGAAACTGCACGCCTTCCACGCGCAGCTTGCGGTGGCGCAGGCCCATGATAGTTCCGTCCGCGGTTTCAGCGGAGATTTCCAGCATCCCCGGCAGTGATTTGCGTTCCACGATGAGCGAGTGGTACCGCGTGGCAACGAATTGCTGCGGCAGATCCCGGAATATCGTTTTGCCGTCGTGCTGAATTTTGCTCGTCTTGCCGTGCATGATTTTTTGCGCGCGAATCACCCGGCCGCCGAACGCCGCTCCGATGGCTTGATGTCCCAAGCACACTCCCAGGATTGGAATTTTTCCTGCGAAGCGCTGGATGAGCGGCACGCTGATTCCGGCTTCTTTAGGAGTACACGGCCCAGGAGAAATCACGATACGTTCCGGCCGCAAATCTTGAATCTCGTCCAAAGTTACTTGGTCATTGCGGCGGATTTCTAGGTCTTGTCCCATCTGGCCGAGATACTGCGCCAAGTTGTAGGTAAACGAATCGTAATTATCGAGCAGCAAAATCATTTTTGCCCCGCGTGCCCGTTATGCGCAATCTCGAGCGCGGCCATTACCGCTCGCGCTTTGTTTATCGTCTCCTGATACTCGCGTTCGGGGACCGAATCAGCAACCACGCCGCCGCCGGCTTGGATATAGGCCCGGCCGCCTTTTGCCACCAGCGTCCGAAGCGCGATGCACGAATCCAGATTACCGGAAAAGTCGAGATACAGGATCGCGCCGCCATAAAGTCCGCGGCGGGTGGGCTCGAGTTCGTCGATGATTTCCATCGCGCGAATTTTGGGCGCGCCCGAAAGCGTTCCCGCCGGGAAACAGGCCATCAACGCTTCGAAACAATCTACGCCTTCCCGTAATCGGCCGCGCAGGCTCGAAACCAGATGCATCACGTGCGAATAACGCTCGACAAACATCAGGCGTTCTACAGTCACCGAGCCATATTCGCAAACGCGGCCGAGATCGTTGCGCCCGAGATCCACGAGCATAATGTGCTCCGCGCGCTCTTTCGGATCGGCAAGCAGCTTCGATTCCTGCTCGCGGTCCTCCGCTTCATCACGCCCACGCGGCAGCGTTCCGGCAATCGGGCGATAAGACACTTCGCGTCCCTGCACCTTCACCAGCATTTCGGGCGAACTGCCGACAACTGAAACGTCGTTCAGCCTTAAAAAATAAAGATAGGGTGATGGATTTACGACGCGCAGCGCCCGATAGATTTCGAACGGATCGGCATTCGTTCGAGCAGAAAACCTCTGGCTGGGTACGACCTGAAAAATATCGCCGGCGCGGATATAAGATTTTGCCTTGCGAACCGCGGAAAGATATTCGGCTTTCGAGAAATTGGAACGGATGCGGAGCGGACGGCGCGTCTGCGCGTTACGCTGGCGCGGTAAAGGCCCGGCCAATTTGCGGCGAACCTTGTGTATTTCCCGGGTCGCGGCGTTATATTTCGCCCGCAGGGTCCCCTCGCCTTCGGTGAACACATTACGCACGATCCAGACGCGATGGCGCACGTGATCGAACGCGACGAGCCCCAGGTAAAACATCATTACGCAATCGTCCAAACCGAGGTCGTCACGGCCACTCGCCGGAATACGTTCGATTAGGCGAACCATGTCGTAAGCGAAATAGCCGATCGCGCCGCCGATGAGCGGGGGTAGCCCCGCTACGCGCACCGGCTTATAGCGCGCCACTAGCCGCCGCAAATGCTCGATGGGGTCGCCTTCGAGTTGCGTCTGCTTCCGAGCGCTTTCGAGCGAACATGCGCGGCCGCGCGATCGAAAAACTTCTTCGGGATTCGCGCCGGTGAATGTGTAACGCGCTAAGTTCTCGCCCCCTTCGACGCTCTCCAGCAGAAAGGAGTATTTCGATTTGTGCGCGAGCCGAAGGTGGGCGCCCACCGGGGTCAGCAGGTCCGCCGTGAATGTTTCGTAAACCGGCACGAGATTGCCCTGTTGCGCCAGCTTACAAAACGACTTGAAGTCCGGTTGAATCACGCCTGCGCTCGCAAATTTTGTTTGCCCTCGACGCCTAGAGCATCGAGAACGGCGCGGCGCATAGCCCCAACCGGCGCGCGCTCGCCGGTCCATATTTCCCACTGCGCGACGCCCTGCGCAAGAAACATCTCGAGTCCCGATATGGTTTCGATGCCGCGCCGTGCGGCAAGTTGCAGAAGCTTGGTTTCAATTGGACGATACACTAGGTCAAAGACCAGCCTGCAATTCAACTCATGCTCCGTCAGTGGCGAACGTTCTACTGCGGGAAACATCCCGACCGGCGTTGCGTTCACGATTGCATCGAAAAACTCTTCTCGCAACCGGCCGCGCGTCACAGCTTCTCCTCCGACCGCTCGCGCCAACATTTTTGCTTCCTGCGCCCGCCGCGCGCATATGCAAACGGCAGCTCCGGACTGGGCAAGCGCAAACGCGACGGCGCGCGCTGCGCCGCCTGCTCCCACAATGAGTACGCGGCTCGCAGGCAGTGAGATGCGCAGTTGCAGCGCGCGAAGCACGCCAATATAGTCGGTGTTATAACCGTAAAGTTTTCCCGCACCGCGAACGACCACGGTATTTACGGCGCCGATAGCCGTTGCCAGCGAATCGCAATCATGCAAATGGCGCAGGATTTTCTGTTTGTACGGCAGAGTAACACTGAATCCACGAACACCCAGCGGTTCGACGGCCGAGATGAAATCTCGCAGATTGTGTACTAAGAAAGGCAGGTACACCGCATCCATTTTCCGGGCTTGAAAACCGGCGTTTTGTAATTGCGGCGACAGCGAATGAGCGATCGGATCGCCGATTACGCCGTACACGCGAGTCTTGAGGCTGATGCGGTCTGCTCTGTACAAATTTTTCAGGGCATTGAGCGGGACCTGGCCGGGCGCCGTTGCCATTTCAACCGGGGCATAGGAGAGGGCGCTGCCCTCTCGCAACGCGAGGCATCGCAACGGTAGTGCCACCTCTCCCATAGGTACGGCGACAACGTTCCGTTTGCCGTTTGCGAGACGCAGCAGCTTGAGACCATCAGCGAGTGAGCTGGAGTTTGCCGCTATTTTCACCGCATCCGGCCGTGTTCGCCAGAGCCTGGCGGCGACACCGTGCCAATCTGCGGAATTGGCGCGGAAAAAGTGCGCTGATGCCAGTCGGCGACCCTCGCCTATAAGAACCTCGAGCAATTCAGGCGGACACTGGGACGCGCTTTCAATCTCAAGGTCGCACCAGCCGCAACCAGCCCGAAGCGCCTCGGCAAGTACAAGCAACTGGCTTGCAATAGTTCCACGAAAGCGGCCCCCTGCCTCGCGACGTCGACAAGTGGCGATTAAAGTCGCGCGAGGTCTTTCAGTCGCGAGCCGCCGGAGGAAAGTTTGCATCTCCTTCTCCGTCAAGAGCCAGTCCAGGCGCAATTCCACGGTGCGGGTCTGGCGCAGCGCCCGCTCGAGCTGCTTCCACATGGAGCGCGACCGCTCCGCAGCGACAACTGCGCAGATCTTGTCTTTGCCGATCATTACCGGGCACTCGCTGGCGCTTGTTCCAGCCGTCCATTTGCATGGTTCACGAGACTAGCAAACGGCCGGGCCGGCGGCTAAACGCTACAAAACCTGGCCCAAAGGACAGGTGAGTTCAGGCTTCTAGCATGCGGTACACAATGTGTAAAGCACAGGCCACCAATGTATTGACGGGTTCCAGTACGTCTATTACAGTCGAGTCATCGGCATAGCTACGGCAAGCCCGTTTGAGTGGCCGGATGGTTTAAAGGAGCAAGCATTATGCGTGGGAAAATTGTCCTTGCTGGTCTAATTCTAAGCCTGTCCGGAATCGCTACTTCGGCACAAGAGGCAAGCCCTGTGCCCATCCGGAAAGATTTATATTGCTCGGGCATCGTCTCTACCGAAGCAATCCCGCGCGATACCTATGTAATTACGGGCGAAGGCTCGAACTACAAGATCACGTTTCAGGAAGGCGACTACGTTTACGTCAACAGAGGTGCGAAGCAAGGCGTAAAAGTCGGCGACGAATTCTCAGCCATCCGCCATACGGAAGACGCCATCAAGACCCAGTGGACCAAGTGGCAATTCATCATCCTCCGGAAAATGGGCATACTGTGGGAAGACGAAGGACGCGTAAGAGTAGTGGTGGTCCATGAGGATACCTCGGTGGCGCAAGTGGAGAATTCCTGCAATTACCTCCAGCGCGGCGATATTCTTCTGCCCTTCGCCGAACGCCCTGCACCGCCGCTCAAGTCCGAAGATAAGTTCGACCGCTTCGCTCCTCCATCCGGCAAGGCTACGGCCATGATCATCACGGGCAAGGGTTACGTGTCGGAATTGGGTTCCAACGACACTTTCTACGTCAATCTGGGTAGTGCGCAGGGCGTGAAAGTCGGGGATTACTTCCGCATCTTCCGTTATACCGGCACGGAGCATGAAGCAGTCTTCCAGACAAAGCGGTTCGCCTTTGACTCAGATAGCTGGGCCGGAGTGTACGGTTTCGGAAGCGTGCCGGCGAGATACAAGTGGGATAACACACCTAGAGAGGTCGTAGGAGAAGGAATCGTCGTGCGCACCTCGCCGAATTCCTCTTCCGTGCTTCTGACTTTTGGACTTCGCGAAGCGTATGCCGGAGATTACGTCGAAATCGAGTAGGCCGTTTCTCCCATTCGCCAGGTTTCTTCACGGTGTAGCGGGAAAATCAGCCTCGCTGAAAACTTCTGCCGTAAACGCCTGAAGCCGCGTAGCCGGGTCTTTCCAGGCATCCCGGGCAAGATCCGCTTTGGCACATGTCTCCTCCAGAAATTGCTGGGCGTTCCAGTGAAATTGCCCCGCTACCTGCGGCAATAGAACCCCCCGCTTCCATCCGCAACTGACAATCAGTCCATGTTTACCAGGCTCGATCTGTTCCAAGTTTACGTCCACGGGCACGGATAGCACCGAAAGTTCAATCTCGATCCCCGGCAGTTCGGCGGCGGACACTGCCTCGAAGCGCGGGTCCTCCAGTGCGGCAGATTTCGAACAATGCGCGACAACCTCGGCCAAAGTGTCTTTCGAAGGAAGTTGCCCAACGCAACCGCGTAGTCTTCCGCGATGATGCAAGGTGACAAACGCGCCGCCAGGCCGCTGCAAGGCTTCATCGTCCGGGAGGTTCTTGAGGGATTCTCGGTTTCGAACAGCCGTTGTGAGGGCCCGCCGCGCGAGTGCCAGAAGCAGCTGCTTTTCGTGATTACCGAGTGAGGACATCCTGAGGCTTTTCTTGCTGCTCTACGATTGCCACACCACGGCGCCGCTGCTGCACGCGGAAATTAATCTGGCTCCAAAACATCTGGAAATAATGCACGGCGGAAGCTATCGCGCTTACCACCACGAGCCACAGCAGCGTTATACCGAGAGGCTTCAACGCCGGATGCTTCGCCGTTAGAATCACCGCACACCCTGCCAGCACTTGCAGGATCATTTTTGTTTTGCCTAGCGCTGAAGCAGGAATAATCAACCCCTCGGATGAGGCGATGTCGCGCAAACCCATTACCACGAACTCGCGTCCGATGATTATCACCACCATCCAGGCTGGCACCAAACCCATCTCTACCAGGGAAATAAAAGCCGCAGATATCAGGAGTTTATCGGCGATGGGATCGAGCAGAATTCCGAGCGTGGTGATTTCGCGGCGCTTGCGCGCTATATACCCATCCATCACGTCGGTAGCGGCGGCAACCAGAAGAATCAGCACGCCCCAAACTTCAAAATGTATCGGAAAGCCTTTCACATCCCAATTCGGTTGGCGGGTCAACAGAACGACGACTAGCAGCGGAACAAAAAAGATACGGAGGGTCGTGAGACTGTTTGGCAGGTTCATATTGATCTCTGCAAGAACCTCGGCGACCGTCGGGCAGCTACCGTGCGTTCGATTCACTATAGTCCTGCAATACCAATGAGTCAACGCCCCGAATTTAGGTGTGGAACGTCCCGTCCTTTCTTTATAAATATAAGCCCTATGACATACTGCTGTGGAAATCCTTGTGGAAAAGGCAGGGGTTGAATTCCCGGGAATTTAGCGAAAAAACGAATGGGGAAGATTGACGGTCGCAGCTCTCGCCTCGTAATCACCTGAAAGCAGGATATTTAGATTCGAACCAAGCCTGAGCTAGCTCGAACATTGAGATGATTCGACCCTCACTAACCCTCTTAACAATTTGCACAGGTTTGCAGCATTTTGTGAGCTAAGGGTCACTAGTAATTGGATTTGCTGTTATCGAACATCTCGATTCAATTCCATCCTGTTTTGATCCCGTGCACTATAAATACTAGGAAATATTACGATTAACGGGCTTCTGACATCGCGCAAATGGTTCGTCCGGAGCAACCGTCGATTTTTCTAATGCGAGGCTTCGGCTGGCGGAAATACGAAATCTTCCAATCGCCGAGCGAGTGATTCGGGCAGTTCCGCCTCCAGATTCATATGCCCATCCGAGACTTCGGAGTGAAGGACGCGGCCGCACGCGTGGACCAGGGAGAGATGCCGGCCGTCGGAAATGGGGATTCGCAGGTTCAGGCGGACAAGAGGATCGACAGGCATCACCGCGTCAACTCGCGCGAGAAGTTCGTCCAAACCGGCGCCTGTGAGCGCTGAAGTAAAAATCGCATTTTCGCGGCGCTCGTTTGATTTTTTCAGCATGGTTAATTCTTCTTCCGTAAGCCGGTCAGTCTTGTTGAAGACGTTTAGGCGCGGGCGATCTTGAACGCCGAGATCCGCGAGAACTTTCAGGACATCCGCATCGTGTTCGGCGTGATGCGGATTAGAAATATCCGATACATGAATGATGACCGCAGCCTCCTGAACTTCCTCCAGCGTGGCTCGGAAAGCCGCAATCAGGTCCGGCGGAAGATCGCGAAGAAATCCCACCGTGTCAGAAAGCAAGACTCTGCGGCGTGACGGCAAGCGAACAGCGCGCACGGTGGGATCGAGGGTGGCAAACATTTTAGAAGAGGTCAGGACGTCGGCGTGAGTCAGTGCATTGAACAGCGTGGATTTCCCGGCGTTGGTGTAGCCCACCAGGGCGATCATGCCCAGCGGAAGAGCCTGGCGCGCCCGGCGGCGTGTGGTGCGCTGGCGGCGAACCGTTTCAATGGATTCCTGGATTTTGCGCACCCGGTCGCGGATGCGGCGCCGGTCCGTCTCCAGCTTTTGCTCTCCAGGGCCGCGCGTTCCAATTCCGCCGCCGAGTCTGGAAAGCTCTTCACCGCGGCCCGTAAGGCGGGGCAGCAAGTAATTCAGTTGCGCCAGCTCCACTTGTAACTGGCCTTCG
>JBEKSN010000172.1:0-8116 GCA_049517055.1 Candidatus Acidiferrales bacterium
CTGCGTAATCAGTGAGTACGGCCCGATGGAACGAGCGTGAATCTTGTCGTCCACCAAGTGCGAGAGCTTGAGCATGTAAATGTAACCAACCGTAACTTCCTGAGCGAAAACGTCGCCGGTCATTCCGTCGTACAGCGGAATCTTTCCGGTCTGCGGCAGCTCCGTGAATTCCAGCAAGTGGCGTATGTCGTGCTCGCGTGCGCCGTCAAACACCGGCGTCGCGAACGGCACGCCTTCGCGGAAGCTATAGGCTAGGTCTAGGATCGCATCGTCGTCCAGATCGGCGATGGTCTTCCACACCGACGTTGGCCCGAATGCGTCCTTGAACCATTTGCGCACGCCTTCCGCGCGTGTTTCCTTGTCCAGCAGTTTCGCCACCCGCGCGCCAAGCTCTTTCGAAGCCCAGCCGAGATGCGTTTCCAGAATCTGTCCCACGTTCATACGCGAAGGAACGCCGAGCGGGTTCAGAACGATCTCCACCGGCGTGCCGTCGGGCATGTACGGCATGTCTTCTTTCGGAACGATACGCGCGATGACTCCCTTATTCCCATGGCGCCCTGCCATTTTGTCGCCGACGGAAAGCTTGCGCTTCATCGCGATGTAAGCTTTCACCAGCTTGATAACGCCTGGCGGCAATTCGTCGCCCTTCTTGAGTTTGCCGATGCGCTCATCCGTAATTTTCCGCAGCACGTCGATCTGGCGCGAGGTCATTTCCTCGATCTCGTCGATTTTCTCGATTAGCAGCGGGTCCTTATCGTTCAAGCGCAGGCGCTTCAAGTTGCGCGTGGTGATCTTTTCCAGAATGTCGCGCGTCAACTCTGCGCCCTTAATCAGCAACCGCTTATTCGTGCGCTCATCGTGCAGGTCGGCGGTCAGTTTCTGTCCGCCTAGCAAGTCGTTCAAGCGCTTCAAACGCTCGTCGGTGAGAATGCGAATCTCGTCGGCGAGGTTCTTTTCGAGTTTTGCGATCTGCGTGCCTTCAATGGCCTTGTGGCGTTCGTCCTTCTCCGCGCCTTTGCGGCAGAAGATCTTCACGTCCACAATCGTTCCTTCGATGCCCGGCGGGCAATACAGAGAAGCGTCGCGAACGTCTCCGGCCTTCTCGCCGAAAATCGCGCGCAGCAGTTTCTCTTCCGGCGTAAGCGTGGTCTCGCCCTTCGGCGTAACCTTGCCGACGAGAATGTCGCCGGGCTTCACCGTTGCTCCAATTCGAATCACGCCGCTTTCATCCAGGTTGCGAAGGAAGCTCTCGTTGATGTTGGGGATATCCCGCGTGATTTCTTCGGGTCCGAGCTTCGTATCCCGCGCTTCGATTTCGTATTCCTCGATGTGAATCGAAGTGTAGTAATCCTCTTCCACCAGCTTTTCGCTCACCAGAATCGCGTCTTCAAAGTTGTATCCGCGCCACGGAAGGAACGCCACCAGGACGTTGCGCCCCAATGCGAGTTCGCCACGATCCGTGCACGGACCATCGGCCAGCACTTGACCCTGCTTCACGCGGTCGCCCGCACGAACCATCGGCTTCTGGCTGATGCAAGTGTTCTGGTTCGAGCGCTTGAACTTCGTGAGCAAATAAATGTCGGAACCAACTTCGCGGCTCAGCACCCCGGACTGGTCTGACTCCACACGTACGATTACGCGCTCGGAGTCCACCTGGTCCACGATGCCGTCCCGGCGGCAGACGATCACAGCGCCCGAATCGCGGGCTGTAACACGTTCCATACCGGTACCGACTAGCGGCGCATCACCGCGAATCAGCGGCACAGCCTGGCGTTGCATGTTCGAACCCATCAAAGCGCGGTTCGCGTCGTCGTTCTCGAGGAATGGAATCAAGCTCGCCGCCACCGAAACAAGCTGCTTCGGCGAAACGTCGATGTAATCCACCTCATCCCGGCTCTTTAGAACGAAGTTGCCGGCCTGCCGGCAGTTGACCAGCTCCGTCGTGATTTTTCCCTTGTCATCGAGCGAAGCGTTTGCCTGCGCCACCACGTAGCGGTCTTCTTCCCAAGCGGAGAGATAGAAACAATGCGGCTCGACAACCACGCGCCGCCGCTTCAGCTCTTCGTTGGTATCCTCAACTTTTTCCTTTTCCACCACTTCGCCGGCCTTGAATTCGCTGTCGCCGGAATTGATGATTTGTACGAAGTCGATCACCCGCCCGCCGCGCACCTTGCGGTACGGCGATTCGATGAACCCAAACTCGTTGATCCGCGCATAGCAGGAAAGCGAGCTGATCAAACCGATGTTCGGCCCTTCCGGCGTCTCAATCGGACAGATTCGTCCGTAGTGCGTCGGGTGAACGTCGCGCACTTCGAACCCTGCGCGCTCTCTCGAAAGGCCGCCCGGCCCGAGAGCCGAAAGGCGGCGCTTGTGCGTGATTTCGCTAAGCGGGTTCGTCTGATCCATGAATTGCGAGAGCTGCGAACTTCCGAAGAACTCGCGAATCGCCGCCATTACCGGCTTGGCGTTCACAAGATCGTGCGGCATAGCAGTCGACATTTCCTGATATACCGACATCTTTTCCTTGATCGCGCGTTCCATGCGGACCAAGCCGATGCGGAACTGATTTTCGAGCAGCTCGCCAACCGCGCGAACGCGCCGATTGCCGAGATGGTCGATGTCGTCCACCGAACCGATATTTTTTCGCAGCTTCAACAAATACTTGATCGCCGCCACGAAATCCGACGGATCCAGCGTGCGCTTGTCCAGCGGAGTCTCCAGCCCGAGCTTGATGTTGAATTTCAGCCGTCCAACTTTGCTGAAATCATACTTCCGCGCGTCGAAGAACATCCCGTTGAAGAGCGCCGTCGCCGTTTCCAGCGTCGGAGGATCGCCCGGACGCAGTTTGCGATAAATCTCAATCAACGCTTCCTTGGACGAGCGAATCGTGTCCTTCTCCAGCGTGCGGCCAACGACGATGCCTACGTCGTCGCGGTCGGGGAAAGTAATGTCCACTTCCGTGATTCCCGCTTCGCCTATCGCACTCCACATTTCCGGCGTCAGCGGCTTATTGGCTTCCAGCAAAACTTCGCCGGTTTGCCGGTTCACCAGCTCGCCGACAGTGATCGCGCCTTCCAGATCGGCCGGACCGATTTCCGCTTGTGTCACGCGAGACTTGGCCAGTTCCTTGTACAGCGCCTCGCTGATGCGTTTGTGCGCACCCACTAGCACATCCCCTGATTTCGGGTGCTTGATTTCTTTCGACAGCTTGCGATCGATCAAGCCCTCCGAAACGTTCCAGAAAAGCTCGCCATCCTTCAGCGAAACGCGCTCCACTTGATAGAACGTCCGCAGAATGTCTTCATTCGATTTCATTCCCAGCGCCCGAAGGAAAATCGAGCCCAGGAATTTGCGCTTGCGGTCGATGCGCACGTACAGAATATTCTTGGTGTCGTACTCGAACTCCACCCACGATCCGCGGTAGGGAATAATTTTTCCCAGGAAGTAGCTGCGGTTGTTCGCCGTCTCGAAGAAAACTCCGGGCGAACGGTGCAATTGGCTGACGATTACGCGCTCCGTTCCATTGATGATGAACGTCCCGTTCTCGGTCATCAGCGGAATATCGCCGAAGAAAACTTCCTGCTCTTTAATGTCGCGAATGGACTTCGCGCCCGTATCGGGGTCTTTGTCGTAAATTGTCAGACGAATGGTGACTTTCAGCGGCGCGGAGTACGTCATCCCGCGCTCCTGGCACTCGTTCACGTCGTACTTCAGCTGCAGCGTGACCGGATCGCCGCACTTGTTGCAGAAAGTCGGCGTGTTCTTATTGAACGTGCCGCACTTGGTGCAAAGCACGTCGCCTGTCTTGTAAGGATTCGTCACTACCGAAGCGCCGCAGTTCCGGCAGGTCGCGCGCAAGTGATGCAGCCCGCGCAGGTGTCCGCACTTGCACTCCCAGTTGCCGATCGCGTAGTCCACGAAATCCAGCTGCGAAAGTCCGCGGAAATCCTGTATCGGAAATACGGACGTGAACACCGACTGCAAGCCGGTGTCTTCGCGCTCGCTCGGCAGCAAATCCATCTGCAGGAAGCGCTGGTACGATTTCTTCTGTACGTCAATCAGGTTCGGAATTTGGACCGTCGTCTTGATTTTGGCGAAGTCCAGGCGCTCCCGTTCCCGAGTAGCGCGATTACCGTTTCGATTGCTCATCGATTGACCTCTTCAGGGTTACGCCGAATGCGACGACGCGGATAGACACCCGCCCCGTCGGTCCGGGAAGGACGATTTTTGAAGTTCCAGTTCCAAAGGAGCGCGCGTGAAAGCGAATTCCTTCGCAGCCCAACCTGCGGGCCGCAGCCGGGCGGCACTACTTAACGTCGACCTTCGCCCCAGCGTCTTCGAACTTTTTCTTGATCGTGGCGGCTTCTTCTTTGTTGACGCCTTCTTTCACCGTCTTCGGGGCGCCATCAACCAGATCCTTGGCTTCTTTCAAGCCCAGGCTGGTAACTTCACGAACCGCCTTAATCACGTTGATCTTGTTGGCGCCCACTTCGGTGAGAACGACGGTAAATTCCGTCTTCTCCTCAGCCGCGCCCGCTGCCGCGCCTGCACCGCCGCCTGCTGCTGCCGCTGGCGCCGCTGCTGCCGCTGAGACCCCGAAAGCTTCTTCCATCTTCTTCACTAGATCGGAAGCTTCGAGCAGCGTCAAACCCTTGATTTCTTCCAGAATCGATTCCACTTTGCTGGCCATTTCTTTTCCTACCCTCCCCTGCGAGATAAAAACTTTTCTTTTACAGCTTTAGATGCGTACTAAGCCGTTTCAGGTGCCGGAGCGTCGCCGCCCGGTCCGAACTTGTTTGCCTTCGCTGCTTCACTCGTCACCACTGCAAGATTGCGCGGAACCGCCGCCAGCACACTTGCAATACGCTGCGCCGGAGCATTCAACAGGAACATCACCTTGCTGATCAGTTCTTCCTTGCTTGGCAGCAAGGCTAGCTGGTTAATCTCCTGAATCGAAATAACGCGGCCTTCTACCCATCCGGCGCGAAACTGAAACGCCGGAACATCCTTCGCTACTTTCGTCAGGATTTTTGCCAGCGCAACCGGATCAGTCTTGGTGTACGCAATCGAGTTCGTGCCCTTTAGATTCTTAAGCAACGCCTCTGCCGGAGTTCCGGCGCCGGCGCGTTCAGCCACCGTATTCTTCACCACCAGATAATGTCCACCAGCCGCTTGCACCGTGCGGCGAAGCTTGGTGTCCTGCTCCACGGTGATTCCCTTGAACGTCGAGAGGATCACCGTAGATACGGTCGCCAGCTGAATCTTCAGCTCTTCTGACTGCTTTACTTTTTCGGCCTTCTTCTTCATGCCGAACTCCTTGATGGCTTTTTCCTGCTACGCTGCGACGGCTACAGCCAATTCCGCTTCTGCGCTATCAATCGGAACGCCCGGACCCATCGTCGAGGTCAGCGTCATTTTCTTGATGTACTTGCCCTTCGCTGCAGCAGGTTTCGCTTTCAAAATCGCCGCCAGCAAAGCATGCGCATTCCCCGCCAGATGTGCCGCCGTGAAGCTGATCTTCCCCACAGGCGAGTGGATGATCCCGGTCTTATCCAGCCGGAATTCCACTTTGCCCGCCTTGATTTCCTTCACTGCCTTCGCGATTTCAAAAGTAACCGTTCCCGTCTTCGGGTTGGGCATCAATCCGCGCGGGCCCAGAACTTTTCCCAGGCGTCCGGCGGACTTCATCATGTCCGGCGTCGCGATTACGGCGTCGTAGTCCGTCCAGCCTTCCTGGATTTTCTGCACCATGTCTTCGCCGCCGACGAAATCCGCGCCCGCTTCCTGCGCTTCGTGAACTTTGTCGCCGCTCGCGATCACCAGAACGCGCTTCGATTTTCCCAGCCCGTGCGGCAGAACCACCGTGCCGCGAACCATTTGGTCCGACTGCTTCGGGTCCACCCCGAGATTCAGCACCAGCTCCACCGTCTCGTCGAACTTCACGAAGTGGGCCTTGCGCAGAAGCTCCGCGGCTTCCTCGAGTTTGTACGGTCGCGCTTCCACCAGCTTGCGGGCGCGATCTATATTCTTTCCACCAATCTTTGCGCTGCGGCCCATCGTGTATTCTCCTGCCTGGAATTACTCGCTGACTTCGATGCCCATGTTGCGCGCCGTGCCCATAATCGACCGGATGGCGGCGTCCAAATTCATCGTGTTCAGGTCCGGCATTTTCATCTTGGCAATCTCTTCCACTTGCTTACGCGAAAGTTTTCCTACTTTCTGGCGGTTCGGCTCAGGCGAACCCTTCACGATCCCCGCCGCGCGCTTCAAAAGCTCGGAAGCCGGTGGCGTCTTCAAAATGAATGTAAACGTCCGGTCGCTATAGATCGTGACCAGCACGGGAATGATCATCCCGTCCGGCTCTTTCGACGTCTTGGCGTTGAACTGCTTGCAGAAATCCATGATGTTCACGCCGTGCGGTCCCAGTGCCGTTCCCACAGGCGGCGCCGGAGTAGCTTTCATCGCTGGCAATTGCAGCTTCACAGTAGATTGAATTTTCTTCGCCATGTTTGTCCTTACTTCCTATGCGCGCTCATATAAATGAGCGCCCTTCAATCTCTACGCGACCTTCTCCACCTGCGCGAAATCTAGTTCCACCGGCGTCGAGCGGCCAAAAATTGTCACCGAAACCTTCAGCGTGCTGCGGTCTGAATTCACTTCCTCCACCACGCCCGTAAAATTCGCAAACGGCCCTTCCCCGATACGAACCTTTTCACCGCGGTCGAAAGATAACTTCGGCTTCGGCTTGTCTGCAGTGGTCGTAGCCCGATTCAAAATGTTTTGTACTTCTTCTTCCGTCAGCGGCGAAGGCGTTTGTCCCGAGCCCACAAATCCCGTCACCCGCGGCGTGGAACGCACCACGTGCCAGGTATAGTCGTCCATATCCATCTCGACCAGCACGTAGCCCGGATAGCACATCCGCGGCGAAATCACTTTCTTGCCGCCGCGCACTTCCACCACGGACTCGGTCGGGATAATGATCTGCCCGATTTTGTCCGTCAGCCCAAACGCAGCCACACGCCCTTCCAGGCTTTCCTTCACCTTTTTCTCAAACCCCGAGTAGGTGTGGACGATGAACCACTGCTTTGACATTAGCGATCCTATTTCTGAAAGTATTCGAGCACCCGTCTGATTAATTCTCCAACGCCTCGATCAACCAAAAAGAAAAATATCCCGAAAAATGCCACCGTCACGGTTACCACCACCGTCGTGGACACCACATCCGAACCCGTCGGCCAATTCACCTGCCGCATTTCGATGCGCACATCGTGAAGAAACGAGTGCAGCTTCCGCGGGTATCCCCCCAGCTTGCCGATAGGCTCCAGCAGCGAAAAGCCGCTGACGCGATGTGCAGCTTCTTCCCGATTCGTTTTTTCCGCTTGCGCCATTTCTACGACCGCCTTAAGCCTGCAGAACCTACTCCGTCCGTTCCCGCCGCATTAATCTGGCAGGGGAGGAGGGATTCGAACCCCCACTCTCGGTTTTGGAGACCGATGGTCTACCGTTGAACCTACTCCCCTAAATCTTGAGCCTGCGGCTCAAGATTTCAACCTGAGCACGCATTCAGAGCGAAGGGTAAATTCCGCTTGCCTCGCCAGATCCGGAGCAAGCACCCGAATCACTTAACTTCTTTATGCCCCGTATGCTTCCGGCAAGTGTTGCAAAACTTCGACGTCTCCAACCGGTCCTGATGCTTCTTCCGGTTTTTGGTGGTCGTATAGTTCCGGTTCTTGCAGTCGTTGCACTGTAATGTGATTATTTCTCTCATGATTTACTCGATGATCTCGGCGACTGCGCCGGCTCCCACCGTGTGGCCGCCTTCGCGAATCGCGAATCGCAACCCCTTCTCCAACGCCACCGGCGTAATCAGCGTAATCTCCGCCGACACGTTATCTCCCGGCATCACCATCTCTACTCCCGCCGGCAGCTTCACGTCTCCGGTCACATCCGTCGTGCGGAAATAAAATTGCGGCCGGTAGCCAGTAAAGAACGGCGTGTGCCGCCCGCCTTCTTCCTTCGTCAACACGTACGCTTCCGCCTTGAACTTCGTGTGCGGCGTGATCGAGCCCGGCTTGGCCAACACTTGCCCGCGCTCCACTTCATCTTTTTCCGTGCC
>JBEKSN010000173.1:0-8113 GCA_049517055.1 Candidatus Acidiferrales bacterium
CCGGAATGGCTTTCGACGTTGCGCTTCATTTGGGAACGCTCATCGCCGTGGTTCTGTTTTTTTTGCGCGACTGGGTGCGTCTAACTCTGTGCGGGCTCGGATTCCATTATCCTCAGCGCGCTCCGGAACTTCAGGTCGTGCTCAACCGGCGCCTGTTCTGGTACTTGGTCGCGGGAACCATTCCGGGCGCGTTGGTCGGATTTTTCTTCGAACGTACCATTGATGAACACCTTCGCAATCCGGTTCCCATCGCGTGCGCTATGATCCTAATTGCGCTTCTGATGTGGTACGCGGAATACACGAGCCGGCTTGATCGTGCCATCGAGCAGACTTCGTTCAGCGACTCGCTAGCGATCGGATGCGGACAAGCCCTGGCGCTTTTCCCCGGCGTTTCGCGTTCCGGAATCACGATTACGGTGGGACTATTTCGCGGCATGACGCGTGAGGCCGCTGCTCGCTTCTCATTTCTGCTCGCTACCCCTCTGATCGCGGGAGCTGCCGCCAAGGAACTTCCCAAACTCATCAAGGCTCATCACGCCGGAGGCCTCGATTTGCCTATGTCCACATTGGCGATCAGCGTGGCCGTTTCGGCCATCGTTGGCTATGTGGTTATCGCATTCTTTTTGCAGTATCTGCAAACACGCACATTGAAGATCTTTATTTACTACCGAATCTTGTTTGGTATAGTCGTCTTGTTGCTCGCGTTCCTCCCACTGGGCTTTGCGCGATAGCGCCCGCGCCGCCCGGCTGTTACGCGTGAGCCTTCCCCATTGTTTGCACCTCGGTCGCAATTGCGCTTGAGGTGAACTGCGCCGTATAGCGAGATCGAAGGTTGAGCACTTCGAATCGCCCGCGGCCCGGGTTTTCAATGTAAAGGGGAAGCTTGTGCGCATCTTGTCGCCTACCGAAAATAAACGCATCAATGAGCTTGTCGGATTTGTCGGCCTTAGCATCGCTTTTCTTCTCGCGCTGAGCCTGCTGTCCTATTCTCCGCACGACGTGTCGTTTAATGTGTCCGCTCCTCCTCCCGGAGCCGGCCCGGCAAGAAATTGGATCGGGCCGGTCGGAGCGCATATGGCCGATCTCTTCTTCCAATTCTGCGGCTTTAGCGCGTTCTTGTTTCCCGTTGGCATGTTTGCCGTGGCCATGCGTTGGTTTCGCAGCCAATTAATCGAGGCGCCCGCCGCAAAGCTTGTAGGCGCCAGCATGCTGTTGCTTTCTCTTTCGGCCGAGATGACGCTGATACATCTGCCCCAAGTGCGCGGAGTTCTTCCTCCAGGTGGCTTACTCGGGACCCTTCTTGCCGAGGGATTGCGCGCGGCGTTAAATCCGGTCGGGGCCAACTTAGTTTCTGTCGTTTTCATTCTTACTTCATTATTTCTAACCACAAGTTTTTCATTGCGGACTGCGGCACATTGGCTCAGGGCGCCCATGTCCACGGACGGCATGGTTGGGCGATGGATGGCTCGCGTGAGTGAGTGGCGAGAGGAGCGCGAATCGTCGCGTCTGAGAAAGCGCGTTGAGGAAATCAAGATTGCAGGGCGTCCGCCGGTAGCCCCACAGCGAGTCTCGGCGAAAGAGCTACCGCCAACCGCGGATGAGCATGATGGAGGCGAAGATTCGGAAGACGAATCGAAAGACGCCAGACGGGCATCCGCTGTGATTAAGTTTCATGAACTGGAGAAGGCGACTCCGCCAAAGAAAGCCGCGCCCGACCCCAAAATTTCTCGCGGTAGAACGAGCTACAGGCTTCCGCCCTCTTCTTTGCTGCAGATGGCCGAGCGCGGCCAGAAAATGGACGAAACCGAATTGAAGGAATGCGCGCGTGCCATCGAACAAAAGTGCGCCGAATTCGACGTCGCCGGGCGCATTACCCAAATCAATCCCGGCCCCGTCGTTACGACGTTTGAATTGAAGCCCGAAGCAGGCATCAAGTACAGCCGGATTACAGGCCTGGGTGATGATCTGTGCCTGGCGCTGAAAGCTGAATCGATTCTAATCGAGCGTATCCCGGGGAAATCCACCGTCGGCATCGAAGTGCCAAACGTGCATCGCGAAACGATCGCTTTGCGCGACGTGGTGGAATCGCCGGAGTTCAGCCACTCCCCTTCCAAACTCACGCTTCCTTTCGGAAAGGATCTGATTGGCCGAATCCGCGCCGCCGATTTGACGCAAATGCCCCACTTGCTGATCGCCGGCTCAACCGGAACCGGCAAGAGCGTCTTCATCAATTCCCTGCTGATGGGCATGCTGTTTAAAGCCACGCCGGACGAGCTCAAGCTAGTGCTGATCGATCCCAAGCAGCTCGAACTCGGCCTATACGCCGACATCCCACACTTGTTCACTCCTGTAGTGACTGACCCGAAAGTCGCCGCGAACGTCATGCGCAACGCCACGCGCGAGATGGAGCGCCGTCTGAAACTCCTGGCACAGCGCGGCGTGCGAAACATCGATCAGTACAACCGTACATTCGAGAAGGGCCAATCGCTTTCGCTCTTCGACAACGTGGAGGAAGAAGAACACAAGCCGCTTCCCTACCTCGTGATTGTCATTGATGAGTTGGCTGACCTCATGATGGTGGACACGAACGGTGTGGAAGAATCCATCACACGACTGGCGCAGATGGCGCGCGCGGTCGGCATCCATTTGATACTTGCCACTCAGCGGCCGTCGGTGGACGTAATCACCGGATTGATTAAAGCGAACTTCCCCGCTCGTATTTCTTTCCGCGTGGCCAGTAAAGTGGATTCGCGCACGATTCTCGATGCCAACGGCTCGGAATCGCTGCTCGGCAAGGGCGATATGCTGTATCTGCCCGCAGGGTCGTCGAGGCTTCACCGCATTCACGGGCCTTACGTGCACGAATCGGAAGTCGGCGCGGTCTGCGATTTCTGGCGCGATCAAGCCAAGGCAATTTACAATGAAGAGTTGCTGAAACCGCCGAAGGACGACGCATTCAGCGGTGGTGGCTCCTCCGGAGGAGAGGGGGGCGGAGAAGAAGTTGACGATGACTTGTATCAAGAAGCTGTGCGCGTAGTTTGCGAGATGGGACGCGCATCCACCTCCACTTTGCAGCGCCGCCTGCGCGTTGGTTACGGTCGCGCGGCGCGTTTGATTGATTTGATGGAGAAGGACGGAATCGTCGGCCCTCCCGATGGTGCAAAAGCCCGCGAAGTTCTGAAAAAGAAAGACTGGATCAAGGAATTTGACGAGTCCATGAAGTAGAGCCGCGCATTGCGCTTCCCGGCTGCGTTCAACCCAAGCTTCCTTCTGGGTTTGTGCCACAAAACGCCGTTTTCCCTTTTCAGCGTCGTCCCTTTTCCGTAGAATCGTAAATCGTTCCCGTGCCGAGGTAGCTCATTGGTAGAGCGCGGCCCTGAAAAGGCCGGCGTAGCCAGTCCGATTCTGGCCCTCGGCACCATCCCCTACTCCGCACGGGATCGCCGACGCGCTATTAATTGCTCCCGTGCTCGTCATATACTTCTCACCTCGGAGCTCTCACCCGCTTCGAAGCCCTCGCGCTGAGGAGTCCCCATGAAACGTTGGGCGAAAATTCTGCTGGCAGTCGTCGGTCTCGTCGTCGTAGCGGTAGTGGCGATCAAGCTCTTCGTAAATGCAAACACGTTCCGCCCCGCCATCGAAAAACAACTCACCACCACGCTCGGCCGCGAGGTGAAGGTCGGCAACCTGAGCCTCTCGCTCTTCCGCGGCAGCCTGGTGTCCGAAGGCCTCACGGTCGCCGACGATCCCAGCTTCAGCGCCGAGCCGTTTCTGACGGCGAAGGAATTCCGCATCGGCGTCTCGCTGCAGACCTTGATTTTCTCGCGACAGTTGAACCTGCGCAGCTTTCAGATTGAGTCGCCACAAATCAGATTAATTCGCACGGCCAATGGCGGTTGGAATGTTTCCAGCCTCGGACTCGTCCGCGCGGTCGTCGCCCCCGCGGCCGGCGCTGCCTCCAACGGTACTCCGGAAAGTTCAAAAGACTCCGCGCCGGACATAGCGGACCTCTCCGTCGGCAGCATCGTTATCGAAGACGGCCACGCCGTGATAGTCGGCCTGCCCGCGCACAGCAAGCCAATCGTGTACGACCGCGTGAACTTTACAGCCAGCGATTTCTCATTCCGCTCGCAGTTCCCAATCGGGCTGGACGCGAACCTGCCCGCCGGCGGCACTGTCCAAGTAACCGGCCACGTCGGCCCGATCAATCGCAGCGACCCGGCAAGCAGTCCGGTTGACGTGCAAATCTCCGCGAAGCGCCTCGACCCAGTCGCTGCCGGAATACTCGATGCGGGTGCCGGCCTGTCACTGCTCGCGGACGCCGACCTGCACGCCACTTCAGACGGGCAAACACTCAACACTAGCGGCACCATCCGCGCTCAGAATCTCAAACTTAAGCCGGGAGCGACTGCTGCATCGAAGCCGATTGACCTCACGTACCGCGGCACTTTTCGCTTGAAAGAAAACGCCGGCCAGATTGAAGACGCGAGCGTAAAGATCGGCAACGCCGCGATCCATGTAAACGGAACATATAAAAGCAATGCGCAAGACGCGGAAGATCCCCTTCTGAACTTTAAACTGGCCGGGCAAAGTCTGCCGGTCGATGAACTCCAGCCGCTGATATCCGCGGCCGCGGTCCGTTTTCCCAACGGCTCGGTGCTGAAGGGCGGGACGGTTTCGATGAACATGGCCATTACTGGCCACGCAAAATCCGACGTCATCATTGGTCAGATTGCGCTCGACAACGTGAGCCTGGTTGGTTTTGACGTCGGCTCAAAAATTCACGGCATCGCGGCGCTGAGCGGCGTGAAAACGGGAGACACGACGAATTTCCAAAAGTTGAGCTTGAACGTTCACATCACGGACGCCGGCGTAGTGGCCGACAACATTGAAGCCGTGATCGAGGGAATGGGCGAGCTTTCCGGCAGCGGCACCGTCTCGCCCAGCGATCAACTGGATTTCAATCTCACGGTGAAAAATGCGCCGTCCAAAGGAATCGCGGCCAAAGTCGGCGTGGGCTTGCTTACGAAATTAAATGGCTCGGGAGGCAACTCGGGCAACGGGTCCGGCGTGCCCATCCACGTCGCCGGCACGTCCGAGGAACCCTACATCACCGCTGATCTCGGCGGCGTCGTCGGGAAGAAAACCAAATCCATCGCTACCTTAGGTATAAAGAAATAACTCGCGCCGTGCCTGCGCGCATGGCGGCCCTGTCTCACTTTCACTTCGCTGGAAAGTAAACCCGTCGGGGCTCAGGCGGAAAGGCGTTGCGTTTCGTCTATGCATGGGCAACCACTTGGTACGGGCGCATCATTTCGTTGTCTTCGTGTTCGAGTATGTGGCAATGCCAGATGTAGCGGCCGGCGTAGCCTTCGAAGTGCACGATGATTCGCGTCACCATGCCAGGCTCCGCACGCACAGTGTCCTTCCATCCCGATTCCGATGGGTCTGGAGGCACCGGTTCGCCCGTGAATTTCAGTTCGCGCTTGCTCATGTAGGTGGAGGTCTCGAATCTGCGCCTATCGAGAATTTGGAATCGCACTAAATGAAGATGAATGGGGTGCGAATCGTCTGTGGGATTGATCAGGGTCCAGATCTCGGTGGTGTTGAGCACAGGGGTTTCCGTAATGGGTTGGTGCCAATAGGTGCCATTCAACAGCATGAGAACTGGCTCGGCGACGCGATTTACATATTCGTCGAGAGAGAGCAGTCGCGTCTTCACCGCTTGAGATTCGGGAGTCTTTGGCACGGGGCGCAAGGCTGCCGGCAGCGCACTCGTGTCGTTCACTTTATCGCCTGAAACGCGGAACTGCATTACCACGAACGCGTCGTTATTGAGAATGATCTCCTCGCCGCGATGGCCGCTGAAGTCAACGACGAGGTCAACTCGTTCGCCCGGCGCAATCATCAGTGCCTTGAGCGGAACCGGCGCCGACAGCAAGCCTTGGTCCGTTCCTATCTGGCTAAAAGAAACGCCGTTTGCGAATGACAAACGGTAGAAACGTGCATTGGAAGCGTTGAGCACGCGAAGGCGATATTTACGCGGCGCTACATCGAGGTACGGGAATATTTTTCCGTTCACGAGAATGGCGTCGCCGAAAACTTCGGGAACCCACGGAGCGTTCGTCTTGCCCGACACCGGATAGAAAAGCTGGCCTTGAGGAGTAAAGAAACGGTCGGCAATCACCAGCGGAATTTCATATTTTCCGTTCGGCAACTGGAGAGCGTCTTCCGCGTCGTCTCTCACGATGTACACGCCCATCAATCCCGCGAAAATATTAAGGCGGTTAATTCCCATCGCGTGATCGTGATACCACAGCATCGCCGGGTCCTGCTGGTTCGGGTAGTGATACAGGGCCGATTTCCCCGGAACAATCCAATCCTCGGGATAGCCGTCGCTTTCGGGCGGCGCTTTTCCGCCGTGAAGGTGTACCACGGTGCGAACTTCCGGTTGGTCCGCGCCAGCCCCGGCAAGGTTGTGGTCTACGGGAAGAAAATGCCTGTCGGGTAGCTCGTTGGCCCACTCGACGAGAATTTCCTGTCCGCTGCGGACATCGAACGTGGGGCCCGGAAACTGCGAGCCGAAACCCCACATGCGCGTGGGCTTCAGGTCGCGATGAACTTTCATTTCGAAGGGCTGCATGGCTTGGCGGTAGTACGGAATTTCTACCGTCGGATCTGCCGGACTGGGCTGGTAGCGACCGGGTTTCGCAATCGGGGGGATCGGGAGAGGGTCGACAAACTTGGCCAGCGTGTTGGGGTCGAGCGTGGAAGCCTTTACCGGCACGGACTGTGCGAGGGCAGGCAGCTTGTTCATCAGCAACGCCGTGGTGGCCAAACCAGAACGGTGAAGGAATTTTCTTCTTGTGATCACGCAGCTCCCTTAAGCTCGGGAAGATAGCACGCACGGAAAACGAGGCACGTGAGCGGGTTTGCCGCGCGTGCCTCGTCGTCCAGCGTCAACTATCGGGTTGGAAGTCTAGTTCGAATTAGAAGAAAACTCCACTTCTCCGGTTTTATCGTTCAGGATGAACAAGTCATTGTCGTTCTCCTGTTTGAAATCGAACATTTGAGTGATGGAGTTCGCTATGGTATCAAACGAACCGTTTCCGATGCGCTGCCCGTCGAGCCAATTGTCCTCGATGAATCGAATGGTGGAACTCTGATCGGTCATGGTGTGATCCACGAAGTTGTGGCGAGCCCAGGGCGAAATAACCAGATAAGGAAGCCGCGGACCATATCCGCAGCGGCCTTGCGCGTGAAGCGTTGAGGAGTTGATGCCTGGCAATGCTGTCTTGCCGGTCCCGCAGGAGGCCGATCCGTCAGCCAGGACGTCAACGAGAGGTACGGCAGACGAATTAACGAGTTGGCCAAGCTGGTGGTCGTACCAACCGTCAGAGTCATCGTAGTTGATAACGACAGCAGTGTGCGCCCACTCCGGCTGGCCTTGCAGGAAATTAATTACGTCAACGACGAACTTCTGCTCGTCCAGAGGATCGGAGTAACCCGCGTGGCCATCCTGAAATCCCGGCGCTTTCAAGAAACTGACGGCGGGAAAGTTGCCGGCTTCCACTGCGGCGAAGAAATCCGCGGTATCGTACTGGTGATTGGCGCCATCGCCCTGTTGTCCGATGAGTTTCACTGAACTCGGCCGAGCGTGTGTCGGATTGGCGGTGGATGCGTAGTATTGAAACGGTTGATGGTGCGGGATGTAGTCGGCCTTCTTGACGCCGGTGATTGCGGAAGTTGTGGACCTGCTGCATCCGGTGCTTCCGTTCGAGTTCACGATGCTGAGGTTAAAACCTCCCTCGAAAAAGCCCCAACTCACACCAGCTGCGTTCAGCAGATCGCCGATATTCTTTCCGCCCATCTGGACATTCTCGCCGGTGGAGGTAGAGCAAACATCCCCGACGGGATCGGAGTCACCATTCAGGGTGAACCCGCCGTTTCCGTCAGGGACGATCGCTCCGCTGCCGTTGAGGCTCTGGGTGACGCCATTAGTTTGTCCGGATACTAGATTGATGGCGCCGGGAGTGGAGGGGCCGAAATTCGTATCGTAGGAGTTGTCGCTCATGGCGTAGTGTTGCGCGTAGTTCCAAAGTGCAGTGACGGT
>JBEKSN010000174.1:0-7974 GCA_049517055.1 Candidatus Acidiferrales bacterium
CTCCACCGTCACGTTCCCGCCGCCCGTGCTCAATCTTGCTATGCCTTCCACAGAGGCCATACGAATATGGCCGCCGCTCGTATGGAGCGTCGCTCCACCGGAGACCGCGCCCGTAGTGATATGGCCGCCGCCTGTGTTGGCGAATAATCCCCCTGCGACGTTCTTGACCGTGATGTGTCCGCCACCGGTTACCAGCCGCGCCTTGCCACTAACATTTCCTGCCATGATGTTGCCGCCCGAAGTTAAGACTGTCTCGGTTCCGTCAACGTTGTCGCTATCGATATTTCCGCCGCCCGTGGAAAGTTCCAAGCTATAGCTCTTCGGCACGTTGACAGTCACGGTCACCCATAGCCGGCCGCTGGACCCGCGCAAAGTCTGTCCACGCAAATAGACGCCTTCGGGAGTCTCGTGTGCGCTGACCGAAAAACTTTTCAGTAGTTCTTTCGCGTCTTTCTGGGAAGAGTCTGCCTCCAGATGAACCGTGTAATCAATTTTGCCGGAATTCTGGGTGTGGACGACGATGTTGCCGAGATCGAGCACCAGGTGAATTCGCCGGCCGTCGCTGGTTGGAATTTCGCCCCTTAAATCGGACTTGAGCCGCGGGCCGGATTGGGAGCTGTCTGGTTTCCGGTTGCCGTCCCGGCCCGTAGCCGCATAAGTGGACGCCTCGAGGCCAGCAAGAATTAGCAAAAGAACAACTGCCGTCACACAGCTGAGGGAACAAACGGAGAATGAACCGATGTATTTTCTCGCAGCGCGCTGGGGCGGAAGAGCAAGCAATGCGCTTTCCATTTTAAAACTTTTGTCGCGGGCCTAGATCGCGAATCGCAGCCGCGCTTTGAAGCCGAATGTATGTGCTGGGATCCTTTTGCATGCGGTCGCGTAAAACGGCGAGCATGTGGCCGTCAGATTCCACCTGCCCTTTCGCTGCCATCTCCCGCAGCGCATTGATGGCTTCCACACGTACGCCGGGGTTTTGATCGTCCACCAGCGCATCGAGCAGCGTCTGTTGGATGATGTCCTGCGGCTCCGCGCCGTCCAGCGCTTCCAGAGCTTTCAATCGCACCGCCGCGTTACGGTCAGTGTGTACCGTCTGGCAAAGCGCCGCGCGGACATCCGCATCGTTGTTCCGAATGCGAAGCAACTCGACCGCGTTCATGCGCACATCCGGGTCGAAACGCTGGCTGTTGTCTAGGAAAAAAATTAGAACGCGTTTTACTTCGTCGTCATTCACAGTTCCCTGCACCGTGATCGGCTGCCGCGCCCTGAGCTGCAGTTCTACCTGCGGCGGCTGATTGTTGCTCGACGGAAACACGTTGATCCCGGCCACGTCGGCCGTGTGCAGGTCCAGCCGACTCAAGGAAGAATTTCCGGCATCAGCCGGAGTTGGCGCACCCGTCAGCGTACTCGCCGAATTCGAAGCCCCGGATTGGACGGCGCCGTCCGGAGCAACGGAATGTCTCAGAAACCTCGGCCCCAGTATTCCCACCGAAAAACCAATCACAAGAAGCAAAGCAGCGCTCCACGCCGGCGCCGGTGAAATCCAACTCCCGGGCATCCATGTGCTCACCACCCGTCGCAGCCAACCACGCTCTTCTTCCTGATCCAAAGCATCTTCCAGACTCGCTCGGCATCCACCCAGCAAAGCCGCGTCTGGCTCCCTGCGATTTGAGGAAAGCAGCGCAAGCAGCGCATTCTCTTGCGCCAGCGTTGCGTTGCAATTCTCGCAGTGCAGGAGATGCTCGTTCATTTCCGCCACTTCCGCCGCGTCGAGTTCGCCCGCGGTAAACAGCGTCCAACGCGGCCCAAATTCTTCGCACTTCTGACCCGATTTATTTCCGTGCTGCTCCGGCTGCATTCTTTTCATCCTCGCTTACCAAACTTGTTGAGCCTACCTCATTCCGTCCAGGCTGGCGCGCAGCTTTCGAGTCGCGCGAAACAGCGAATTTTTCACCGTCTCTTCCGAAGTTCCCAGCATGTCCCCGATGGCTCGCAACTTCAGTCCTTGATAATGCTTCATCTCGAACACCATTCGCTCCCGCGGAGAAAGCCGCTCCAGCGCCGTTGCGATATGCTCGCCCAATTCCTGCCCTAGCAAATTTCTTTCCGGATTCGCAGCTGCTCTCATCTCCGGCTGGCGGTCGAAGAAATCTCGCGTCCCGCCTTCCGCTTCTTCCGGCACCGGAGCCTGATCCTCACGCCGGCTCGTGCGGCGCCGCAAATGATCGAGCGCCACGTTCGTCACGATCCTGTAAAGCCAGGTATAAAAACTGCACTCGAACCGGAACCGGTGCAAATTCCGGTAAACTCGCAAAAAACTTTCCTGGTAAATATCCCGTGCATCCTCGGGACGCTTCACTAAATTCAACGCCAGACGCAGCACTTCGCGGTCAAAGCGTCGCACCAGTTCCTCGAACGCCAGGCGGTCTCCCGCTTGAGCGCTCCGGACGAGTGCTTGCTCTTCCGCAAGCTTCACCGTCGCTGCCGCGCGCGCATCACCTTCAAATGCGACGCTCATCCCCATGGTATTTACCGCCGGTTTAGATTCGCTTCCGACCGCTTTTTCGGATTCGCGAACCCCGCTTTCCCCGGTATCTAGCCTTTCTGCGAGATTCGGATAAATAGACGGCTCTGCTGGCCGTTGGTGAGCACCCGCGGACGTCGATTTCCCACTATCGGACATTTGCCCCACAGCTTGCCCTTACTTGCGATGCGTCTCTGCCGTAATCTGTTGCAAACCCAGCCCTTAATTGAACAGACCACTAGCCAACTAGTGGTTCTACCCTTGCGCGAATTAATCCGGAAATTGAATTGCACGGCGTGCGCCAATCAGAGCTTTGCACCCAACCGTAAGAGTCCATACACGGCGAGACAGACCACGAAATCGATCAAGCTGCCCCAATCCAGAAGAAATCCTTGGTGCCGAAGAGCCTGCGGAAGATGAGGAACCAGCGAAAAATAGTAAATTGCATTACCCAATAGAATGGCTACTGTATATTCAATCCATCGTCGAAACGTAACTCCTAGAAATTTGCGTTCCATGAGCTTTGCGTCGCGTGTCGGCAGCTAATAAACAAATATAGAGTAGCCTGTGCAAGCCGATGGGAAGTAGAGAAGGTTCAACCGCGTGCCGCAGTAGCGAATCTTTCTGTGGACCGAGCTTTGGCTTTTGCGGCTTCTTCTTCTCGATTCCTAGGCGATGAATTCGTTTGCAGCGAACGGAGCAGCCGGCTCGAGATTTCCGCGATTTCCTCCACCGCACCCTGAAACGGAGCTTCGTTTGCCTTCGACGGTTTGCTAAACCCACTGATCTTCCTCACGAATTGAAGCGAAGCGTTCCGAATCTCCTGTTCAGTAACGGGCGGATCGAAATTGAAAAGAATCTTTATGTTTCTGCACATTAGCTATCACCTCAAGATGTCGCAACTCTCGATTTACGACCGCAGAAAACGGTCCCTTCTTAGCTGGCAAGACCTTGGAACATCCTCCGAGGATTGCCGCTCTCAGCATTTTACACGTTCTTTTCTTGCACGGAAGGCGCGCGCCGGGTATTTGTCCGGCGACGTCCGAACTTTTCTCAATCTAGAGTCTGACTCTGCGCATCAGATACGTGATCGCGTTTACTTAATCGCGTAAGTCGCGAGCACCGCGATTGTAAAAAGGCCAAAGGAGATTTTATGTCTACACTAAATAAGAAAGTAGCACTCGTCACCGGCGGCTCGCGTGGTATTGGGGCCGCGATCGCGAAGCGTCTGGCCGCTGATGGAGCGGTCGTGGCCATTACCTACTCGAAAGACGCAAACGCCGCCTCTTCGATTGTCAAAGCGATTGAACAAGCAGGCGGAAAAGCCGTCGCGTTTCAAGCCGACGCCGCGGACGCCGACGCAGTTAGGAGCGCAGTGGAGAAGACGGTCGCCACACTTGGCAGGATCGACGTGCTTGTGAACAACGCCGGCACCGCCATTCCGAAAAAGTTCGAAGACGCCACGCTCGAGGAACTGGACCGCGTGTTTAACATCAATGTCCGCGGCACAATGATCGCCACACAGGCCGCTCTGAAGCACATGAACAATGGCGGCCGCATCATCATGATCGGCTCCTGCGTAGGCGAACGTATGATGACGCCCGGTTTGGTCCCGTACTCGGCCACCAAGGGAGCCGTCAAAATGTTCAGTCAAGGCTTGTCCAGAGAGGTGGGCAGCCGCGGCATCACGGTCAACAATATCCAGCCGGGTCCGATCGACACCGACTTGAACCCTGCTGCAGGTGATTGGGCCGTACCGCAGAAGGCCGCCACAGCGCTCAACCGTTACGGAAAAGTTGAGGAAGTTGCCGCGCTAGTCGCGTTCGTTGCCGGCCCCGAGGCGTCCTATATCACCGGCGCCAACCTGACCGTCGACGGCGGCACCAACGCGTAACTAAAGGCGATCACAGGTAATCGGACATCTGGTGGACCGGTGCTTCGAACAAACGCGTTAAGCAGGACGGCAACTTTTGACACGGATCAAGCCGCCGGCATTTTGTTCTATCCCTTTGAGTTCGCGTATTCGAAGTCTTCAATCTTTATCTTGCCGTAATATGGATTTCAGTGCCGAGGAACCTACTTCATCGGAATCGCGTACTATACGAGACGAGGTGAGGCGTGCGCCTGCTATCAGGTCGGTTTTACGGCACCGCCGTACGCACAAAAACGTTTTCCGGCTTTATGCTAGCGGATGCGACGTACGGTCCGGAAATGCGGATTGGACGCCACATGCACGAGCGCTCATACGTCTCGTTTCTACTGCGCGGCTCCTACACCGAGTGCTATTCCCATCGAACTCGCCGCTGCGAACTAGGTACGCTCCTCGTTCATCCCGCAGGTGAGTCGCATACCAACCGGTTCGACGAGCACGGTGGGCGAGTCCTCAGTCTAGAGATGCCTTCCGAGTATTGCGGTTTCGTCCCTCGCTGCCTCGCGGATGACGACGCCGCCGAGGTGTACGAAGTCGCTAACCTGATGACACGCCTTGAGCGGGAGCTTGCATTTGCCGACGACTGTTCCTCCACAATTGAAGCAATCGCCTTTGAACTAGCCGGCGTCTTAGACCGCACGTTCTCACCTGAGCGCCAGCCGCCGCGCTGGCTCCGTGATGCGGTGGCTGTATTACAGGAGCGATTTCGTGAGCCGTTATCCCTTGAGCAAATAGCGGCCGCCATCGGGGTGCACCCCGTTCATCTCGCGCGCACGTTCCACGCAGTGCAGCATTGCACAGTCGGTGACTACTTGCGTTATCTGCGTGTCGCATTCGCACGCTCGAAACTGGCGGAAAGCTCAATGCCCATCGTTGAGGTCGCCCATCGCTCAGGTTTTTCCGACCAAAGCCATTTGTGCCGCATCTTCAAGCGCCAAACCGGAATGACGCCGTCCCAATTCCGCTCCGCCGTCCAATAGTCCCTCGCGTCATGTTAAGGGCGTTCTAGCCCCGGCTCCGGCAGAAACGCTATTCTCCGGCCCATCGAAGTATTCCAGACGCCGCAATCGGGATGAACTCTTCGCTGCTGATGCGCGTTTAAAATGGGGGACAGAAATGAATCACGTAATTATAGGGACAAAACCAATATCCGGAGGCGCGATTTGGCTTCCAGCCGCCTCGCTGCTCATTCTGAGCTCCCTGTTTTTGATTTATCCAAGCCGCTTGAAATCTCAAACACCCTCAGCGGGAGCCAGCCCACAAGTCATACCAGAGGTTCACACCGCGCCTTCCCATCAAAGCCTCGCGACCATACCTTTCGATCTCTATTTCAATGAGATCTATGTTCCCGTGCGGGTCAACAACTCTGAGCCGCTCTGGTTCGTTGTTGACAGCGGAGCCGGCGGTTGGATAGTCGATCGCGCCCACGCCACTCGACTGGGTTTGCATCAAGAACAGGAAACTGCGCAGGGCACCGGTGCGGGGAGTGGTACCTACGATGTTTCCTATGTAAAGGACGTCACCTTTTCCTTATCGGACTTCAATATCTCTGTTCCATTGATTGGCGTTATTGATTTGAGCGCCCACAAATCGCAGGTAGGCCGCGAAATAGAAGGACTTGTCGGCTTCGACTTCTTCGAGAAGTTTATTGTCGAAATCGATTATGAAAGCAAAATCATTCGGCTTTTTGACCCCAAGACTTACCAGTACTCGGGAGTGGGGGAAAGCATCCCCATCACCGTGGACCAGGAAGCCAGGAACCCGTTCCTCACGGCTGAAATCACTGTGCAAGGTGCTGCTCCGCAATCGAGAAAGCTACTCATCGACACCGGCTCTAACGACGCTCTCGACGACAGTTTCGTTGCGCAGTCCACTGGACCAAAGATCGAAATCGTCGGCGGCGTCGGACTAGGAAAAGAATTCAAGTTCAATGCTGGGAGGGTGTCCCGGTTGAGGCTCGGTGCAGTGTCCTTCGATGATGTTGATGCCGGAGCAGGTGGAGTGGCACTCGTTGGTGGCGAAATCCTAAGAAGGTTTACAGTCATTTTCGACTTCGCGCACAGCCGCATGATCCTGGAACCGAACCAGCACATCAAGGACGCATTTCTCTTTGATGCGAGTGGCCTCACGCTGCGCCTCGTTCCGGAGTCAGGAGATTTTTCGGTACATAGTGTTATGCAGGCATCACCCGCGAGTGATGCGGGATTGCGCGAAGGTGACTTAGTCCAGTCGATTGATGGTCTGTCGTCACAACATTTCACTCTTCACCAGATCGAAAGCATCTTCCTTCGAGTGGGATCGGAACATCACCTGACCGTTCAGCGCGACAATCAGTCATTGAAATTCGACATCAAGCTGAGAAAATTGCTTTAGAGAACCTTGGTGCGTGCGCGGCCGAGGTTGATGACGAATCGCGATCTGAGGAAAGTGTTCTTACCGGGAGTTCCTCGTCGGCTAAGTCCTGATTAACGCTGCGCCCTATGACGATAAGTTCCGTGTAGGTGGACCACTCGTCCGCAGGGCGGATGAGTTGGAAAGACGTAAGCTTCTTGCAGTAAGATTGGCCCAGGTCGCATCTCAACTGAGCGACAGGAGGCCGCATGGGCACGTTGCTTCAAGACCTGCGCTACGGCGCTCGGATGTTGCGGAAGAGCCCGGGATTTACAATCGTCGCCGTACTCACTCTTGCGCTTGGTATCGGCGCGAACACCGCCATCTTTAGCGTCGTGAACGGCGTGCTCCTTCGCCCGCTTCCTTTTCGCGACCCATCCCGACTGGTTCTAATAGCGGAAAAGAGTTCCTTTCCTATTATTTCCACGTCCTATGAAAACTATCTGGATTGGCGCGACCAGAGCCACTCCTTTGAATCGATGGAAGCGACCCGCGGTGGCTCCATCACGCTGACTGGCGCCGGAGAACCCGAGCGCCTGAATGTTCGGATGGCCACGGCGGGCCTTTTTTCAATGCTCGGAATCAACGCGCAGATCGGGCGGACTTTTCTCTCAGAGGAGGATCGCGCCGGCGGTGCGCCGGTAGCGTTGCTCAGCTACGGGTTGTGGCAGCGGCGCTTCGGCGGCTCTCTAGACATCATCGGAAAAACCGTCAACCTTGACTTGCAGCCCTACACCGTCGTTGGCATTTTGCCGAACGGCTTCCAGATTCTCCAGCCCGCGGACGTGTTCTTGCCTTTTATGCCCTGGGCGAAAACGCTCCCTGACGATCGCAATTGGCATCCCGGCATCATTCCGCTCGCGCGGCTAAAGCAAGGCGTGTCCAAGGAACAAGCCCGTAGCGAAATGGTGGGAATTACGAAGCGGCTCGAGCAGCAGTATCCGGATTACAACACGGGGACCAGTGCGGATGTTATCGGGCTGCAGGACGAGATCGTGCAGAACTCGCGCCCCGCGCTCCTGCTTCTGCTTGGCGCCGTAAGTTTTGTTCTCTTGATCGCCTGCGCCAACGTCGCCAACCTCTTGCTGGCCCGGGCAGCCTCTCGCGGCAGAGAAGTTGCCATCCGCAC
>JBEKSN010000175.1:0-7756 GCA_049517055.1 Candidatus Acidiferrales bacterium
CGATTGCGTTTTCATCGGCTACGGGTTGCGAAACTTTCCCGACCTGAAGGCAGCCGTGCAGGAAATCAAACGTGTTACCAGGCCCGGAGGACTGATAGTCAGCATCGATTTTTTCCTACCGTCGAATGCTGTATTGCGTGAGATTTATCTTGCCTACTTATACGCGCAGGGCGCCGTCTGGGGCTTGCTGCTTCATGGCCGCGCGCGCGTTTACACGTATATTCCAGATTCACTGAGGAGCTTTCTCTCCATGCGGGACTTTTCGGCGCTGCTAGAGGACTCCGGATATGTGCGCGTGGCGACGCGCTCGTACTTCTTCGGGGGCATTGGCCAGCACTGGGCAGTCAAGAAATAAGTCGAAACGAAACGCCACAGGGACTACGGAATTCGGCAGACCATCACTTCACTGTTGGCATACGGGCACGAAAGGCCGGAGACGCCGGGCCGGGCTACGATCACCCAGGCGACGCCGTATTTTTTCTTCAAACGCTCAAAATCCGCGAGCGTGAACTGCTCCCAATTCTCCCGATCCGTTACTTCCAGCTTCCACTGCCAGGCAAGTTCGGGAAACAGGGCGACAACCGAGGCATCTTTGTCACCGTCGGCGAGCATACTTCGTTCTGCAAATGCGCGGAAGCCGTAGTAATCCTCTCCGGGCAATTTGGCGTAATTTGGGTCCAGTGCGAAAAGCGCGCTCTTCGGGGTGTTGTCGCGGGCCCACTCGAACGCTTTTACCCACTCGTTGCGGGGCGCCCGATGAGGCCATTCGATGTGGTAGCTCGACGGAAATTCCTTGCGCTGAGCATAAAACATTATGAGCGCCAGTGGAACGAAAAGCGCTAACCAGCGCACGGGGCGCCCGAGCAACACATATTTTCCGAGCATCGCGCCCGAAAACAGAATGAATATTACATAGGTGAAGTGGAGGACACGCATGGGTTCAAGCCGCGCCCAGGTCTGCGTCTGAGTTTGTAAAAACTCAGAGGCGACAATTGCGATCAGGATGCCGAGGGAAGTTGAAATGATCAGCTGGCGGCACACGCGCTCGAAAGTCAGCATGCCGTCACGCCGCGCGACCCGCGCAAAATATTCCAGCAACGCGATGGGAGCCAATGCTCCCAGCCATTCGTACCAAGCCCAAAGAAACGGATAGTGGTAGCCGCGGCCGGCCATGACTTCCCGCCAAATCGGATTCGGAGGGGCTGCGAATGGGACGGTGCCGAAGGCGAGGGCGGGTTGCGCCAAGAACTTTTCCGGCCATGCGAGAAAGAACAAATGGAAGGCCCCATACACAGCCATGGTGGGATGGCAAAGCGCGGTTAAGAAAATCCAGAGCAAAGCTATCGATCTTTTTTCGAGCACGGCCACGGCGCCGAATAGCAGGAAGGCGGTGGCAAACGTGCGCGGGTGCAGATGCTGGTCCACCACAAACAGCGCAGTGCCCGCCACCGGAAGTGTCAGCAAGGTGGCCACCAGGGCGACGCCACACCACTGGGCGGCAGGCTGCGAAAAACATTTGCGGATTAATTGCAGACAGCCCAGCAGCACCAGAAGGATGCTTACGATATGCAAATAGAAAAGAAATGATTCAAGGGAAATATGTGAAATGCGGACTGCGGCTGCTACCGCTGGATGAAACAACGTCCATCGAGTAAACAACAGGAAAAAATTTGCATCGTAAGGATACAGGGCGGGATCTATTATTTTCTTGATAGCCGGCAGGTAAATCCCCATGTCCTCGATCCCATAGTGGTAGCCGTTCACCAGCACTGCTGCGCCGGTGATGCTCGAGAGGATAAGAACGTCACGTATAGGGCTGGGCGGAGAAGAAGTGGCGGAGTTCACCAGAGACCGCTCCAGCCGGACCGCAGCGCCGGAGAAAATGCAATCTCGAGCTGGCTGAAGCCGATCTCCATGCCGGGACCTGCGCGGTCTCCTACTCAGGAGGATAATTGCTTTGAACGGGATCGAATCGCGCTTCGCCGTATGTTTGGTTCTTGCTGGATGTCCTAGGGACGTAAATCGCGCAATCCGGATACTCAGCCGAAAGACTGTAATATTGATCAATAGCGTCGAGGACCGCGTCCGGGAAACGCTCGTTTGGGCGTTCTAAAGAGTGCGAAGGCCCACGAAGCTGAATGGCTCCGTAATGAAAAGCCTTGATCTCGGCAACAAGTCCTCCGCTGTCAAGCAGATTGAGGGAGACTAACCTAGTAAAGTGGTAAGGATCATACACATATGGTTTTCCTGCATAGAAGCAACGCAGGAGACTCTCGCAGATCGCCGGACCGGGTTGGGCCTTCAAAAAGGACACCTCTGCGTCGAATTGTCTCTGCTCCTCCGGCAACTCCGCGATACGACCCCAAACATTGGAATAGCCTGATAAAATTAAGGCTAAAACCAGAAAAGCGGACAAAATCAGAGGGACTGCGCGCCGTCCCAGGAACTTGTACTTAGCGAAAGGGGTAGGGACGCGCCAGGCAGAATAGAGAAGCATCCCCATCACGATTGAGATCGCAAAGAAGTTACTGAAATAAACGTTGATAGATATTCCCGTGCCTCCCGAGAAAAATATTCCGGCGAATAGCGAAGTGAAAAAGAAGATGGAAATTACGCGATTCGATGTATCTCTTTGCGCCTTGACGGCCCAGATCAACGCAGCAACAAAGGGCAAAAGAATCACGGAGTAGTAGTAGAGGAAGTCGAGGAACGCACCCAGCAATGAATAATGACGGAAACTGAGCATGTTCTGTATGAAGAAAGGCCCAGCCATTTTTATGGTCCCAAGAATCGAGCAGGTGATGAGGACTGCCGCACAAAGCAAAAATTGTAGAGCCTTCCGCCGTGAAATCAACCAGAGGTCTATGAACACTGCGAAAGGCAAGTCAACGAGATTGTGTTTGATATTCCCGCCTATGACAAAAAGAAAGACAATCACTGCGATACGGCCAAAAGTGGGACGCTTGGAAAGATATAACAACAGGCCACTGAGGAAGAAAACCTCCGCAAGCATTTGAGGGTCGTCCACTCCTATATACCGTGTTGCCCCGGCGCAAAAGAGGCCCACGCAAAAAACGGATCCGAAGATCGCCGGCGCCAGACGTCCCGTCAGCTTGCGGATGATTAGCCCGATGAGTATGGAACAGACTCCAAACGAGCCCAGCTGGACTAGCCTCCCAGTCAGTAGGTAATCGTGAAAGAAGCGAGATAGAAAAGCCATGATGTAAAACGATAAGGCCGGGTAATCTACCAGCGTCCAGCCGTACTTCGTGCCATAAAGAGGAAGGTGATGTGCAACAGCCATTGCGTTGTACATCATCCAGCCTTCTTTGTAGTTCACTTCAAAGTGGTAAAACGCGCGAACGACAGGGTAGATAGCGGTGATAAGGCAAAACAAGGAAATGAGTCCGAGAACGAGCCAATCTCCGGTGTCTGCCGTCCACGCTCGATCATCGGGAGCTACGTTAGGTTCACGAGACATGCTAGTTCTTCAAGCCATACACTACCACCGCGTAATTACTGGGAAATTTGGTTGGACGAGTTCCACAATATCGCTTGAGTTCTTCATGATCGCCGGCGTTCGCTACAAAAACCTTTCCATGGGCCACCGTTGGCGGAACGAAGCGCGCGAGTAAGCCAAAGCTATCAGGAGTGTCCGTTTCTGCCTCGGGTCCCTGGCTTCGCCATAATTCCTGGGAAACGTCTTCAGCGTTGAAGGCCAACAGCATTCCTTTCACGCCGCGATAACCGTTCGAATCGCCATTGGCGGGAACCAGCGCCCACACGATTCCAGTGCCCTGCAAATCTTCTTCGCTCGAGACCGCGAGTATGCCGCCCGGCATCCAATTCTTGGCGGGATGGTGGCAAGCCGGCGGTGACTGATGCGGAGGTTTCCAACCGCTCATCCTAACATCCGCGTCGCCGGTCTTGAGTTTTCCGTCGGCAAATGGAAGGGCCTCCAGACTTCGTTGTTCAGGCATCACGTAGATCCATTGCGTACCGTTTGGACCTTTCCAATAAATAGGCGCGCCGTGAATATGTCCGCGATCTACGTCAACTGTCTGCAAAACTCGATCTGAATTTTGACATTCGGGCCGCCAGATTCCGCCGGCCGGTACGAAGCCCGCTAGGTGGTCGCGGCTCATCAAATACAGCGTCCCAAACTTCCCGCCGCCGAGAATTAAATTGCCGGGTAACAGCAGAGGAGCGGATGAACCCATGTCCAGATCCTCGTGATTCAAATAGGACTGATTACATGGCGTGAAAGAATCTACAAGGTCCAGCTTTTCACCTTGGAGATGAAGCTTGAGCATGCTGTTCCCATACTGATTCCGCGACGCGTTGAAATCACCATTCGCAGTTTGGAGATAGACATTGCCCGCGTCATCTGCCACCGGGCCGGTCCCCGACATCCAAATACCGCCGCCCTTCCCGTTCGGCTCGGCACTCCACACAGTGCGTATCTGGAGGGTTGCGGGATCGTAAACGAATAGCCACCCGCCGATTCCACTGGGATTGTCATACCCGAAGGCTATGTAGAGCGCTCCATGGTCCAATAATAATGCGGCGCGCTGTTTCCGCCGCTGGCTCCACTTAGGCTCGCGACGAAAAAAAGGCTCGCCCTCGATGGAACCCTCTACAACCACCGGGCCTTTCGCTATCTCGCCGGTACGAAGATTCAGCGCGTATAGCCGATACATCTGATCGTCGTTCCACGCTACGAGATAGAGAAGATTGTTAGCGATATCGATTACCGGAGTTCCCAGAATTCCCCAGGATGGATCGTCGATAGCGGACTCGTCAATGTCATGCGAACCCGGACGCGGAGTCCCGAGAGATTTCGACCAGACCAGAGTGTCGTTCGAGCTGGTTGGTTTTTGATCAGCCATGTACGCGTAAACCGTATCGTTCATCGAGGCAAATATCACAGTATTGCAACCCTGCGGGCATTTGGCGCTCACAAGATTAGATACATACAGCGGCTGAGCCATAACTTTGGCATCGGAATAGAGAGTCCACAATTTTCCGAACCGAGTTTTCACACTCGATTGGCTTAGCTCTTTTTCGACAAGATTGGCACCCGTGCGCTGGTTATCTACCCGCTGTGTGTAGAGATTAAATGATTCCTTCGTATCCTGCGTACGAGCGACGCAAAGCAGAAGCAAAAAAGAAATGATTAGCGCGCCTTTCACACACCCTATCGACATAATTCGTGCCACCTCAAGAAACGTTCGATTCTATCCTCGATTCAACTTGATAACAACGGCGGAGCCGCGCGCCGAATTTTGAAACCTGAAGGGGATCTGTACATTGCGGGTGGCCTGAAGTGGTTAATATTTCAGCGCTAACGTTAAGACGATAAGAAAGAGCAGCATGCCGTAGAGGTGAGGTACCAACTGTCGGGGATCAGGGCTTCCCAGTCGTCTCAAAACGCCGATCCCCATCGGACTGTTTCTCCGAACCAACATTCACCGTTTGTGATACCAAGTAAAGAGGACGGTTTTTAGTTTGTTCATACAACTTTCCGACGTACTCCCCCAGCACTCCAATGCTCACCAACGTCGCACCACCAATGATGCTAATAAGCACGGTCAGCGAGGACCATCCGGGCACGACGTACCAGTGGAAGATCTTCGACAGAACAGCCCGAACTGCCTCTTCCAACCCCAACAGCGTGACGACCACGCCCAGCAAGGTACTCACTTTCAGCGGAAATATCGAAAAAGAAGTCGCTGCGGTCCACGCAAGCTTCACCATTTTCGTCAGGGTATATTTGGATGATCCCGCAACTCTTGGCGATCGTTCGTACGGCACTCCAGTTTGTGGAAATCCTACCCACGCAACCATTCCTCGAAGAAAACGATGTGTCTCTCGCATTTGTTGCAGCGCATCCAAACAGGGACGGGAAAGCAGGCGGAAATCCCCTGCATCTACCGGCAGGTCCTTGTGGACCAACGTACGCATCAATCGGTAGAACAACCACGCAGTAAGCCTCTTAAACCACGTCTCTCCACGGCGTGCTTCGCGCTGGCCATACACCACATCGTAGCCTTCGCAGTAGCGCTCGATCATCCGGTGAATGACGTTGAGGGGATCCTGCATATCAGAGTCTAGTAGGACAACTGCATCGCCCGTTGCGTAGTCTAAGCCCGCGGTGGAGGCGATCTGATGCCCGAAGTTGCGCGAGAGGTTTACCACCTTTACGCGCGGGTTCTGTTGCGCCCATTCAACGATTTGTTTCAAGGTTGAATCGGTGCTCCCATCGTTGACCAGAACGACTTCCGCTTCACCACGCAGCTCCGTCATGAATTGTTCCAACCCACTGGTCAAGAACGGTACGACTAGTCCTTCGTTGTACATCGGAATGACAAGCGAAAGCCGGGCGGGAAAAGGACGCGGCTGCAACAGACGATAATTATTGTTTGCTAGCTGCATTATTCATTCTTGCCGGATTCGGCTGTAGCCGTCATTACGCGTTCCACCGTCCATTCAAGTCTATTCGGGTCCGGTACGAGGAGTCCGCTTGTTCAAGAGCCGCCCGTCAGACGCTCGGTCAGACCGGATTCTATCCCCGGTTCAATTTGATAACAACTGGAGAGCCGCACGCAGAGTTCCGGAAAACTCGAAAAACGCAGCGGGAAATCCGAAGCATATCTTTACCTCGCCGGAGGCTACAGTTAGACCGGCTCGCAGATACAGTATTCTCCCGATAGATGCTCGCCTTCTTCTGCGGGAATATGCTCGCGGAGAGTGGAGGAGCAGAGGGAATCCTTAATAAAAATTAGGGCTGGGCCACCTGCTTCTCCGTTCTCACCATCTTTTCCCCGTGTCGTGATTGATTGTCTCCCGCACCTTCCTGTCAACTTCCACGTTGACCTTCGGCACCTTGCGAATTTCCACCGTGTAACGCACCATGAGTAGATTCAAAGTGCTGAAAGGACAGGAATGACGATCCTTGTGACCGGCGGTGCGGGCTACATCGGCAGCGTGACCGTGGAGCGCCTGCGCGCAAATCGAGAAGACGTTGTGGTCCTAGATGATCTGGTCTACGGCCACCGGGAAGCGGTTGATCCGGGAGTCCATTTTTACCAGGGAAAAGTAGGAGATTCATCTCTTTTGGAGCGTATCGCGAAAGAGCATCGACTCGAGGCTTGTATTCATTTCGCCGCGCTGGCGTCGGTGGGTGAGTCGGTTGCTGAGCCGGCAAAATATTTCGAAAATAATGTGGCTCAGGGGACTGCGCTGATGGGCTCTTTGATCCGAGCGAAAGTTCGGATCGTGGTTTTCTCTTCCACTTGCGCGACGTATGGCGAGCCTGCAGAAATGCCTATTTCGGAACAGTGTCCCCAGTGGCCCAAAAATCCGTACGGCTGGTCCAAATTCTGCATGGAACGGCTCTTGGAAAGCTACGATCGCGCGTATGGTTTGCGATTTGCCGCGTTGCGCTACTTCAACGCGGCGGGAGCGAGCGAACGATATGGGGAAGATCACGAACCCGAGACGCATTTAATTCCAAACATTCTCGCGGCCGCCGCGGCAGAAAAGCCCGAGCTTGCCGTGTTTGGCGACAATTATGCGACGCCAGACGGCACTCCGATTCGCGACTACATTCACGTTTCAGATCTTGCTGACGCGCATATTCTGGCGCTCGATCACCTTCGCCGGGGTGGCCAATCCGAATCCCTCAACGTTGGGACCGGACACGGCCATTCCGTGTTTGAAGTCATCGAATGCGCGCGCCGAGTGACTCAACGCG
>JBEKSN010000176.1:0-7720 GCA_049517055.1 Candidatus Acidiferrales bacterium
GTTGACTTGACCGGAGGCGAGCCGCTTGCGCGTCCCGATCTCGTCGAACTTGTCCGCGCTGCCCGTGCCGCAGGCCTCTATGTGAATATGATCACCTCGGGCCTGCCGCTGGACGAACGGCGCCTTGCCGATCTCGTGAATGCCGGACTCGATCACCTGCAATTGAGTTTTCAAGGTCTACAGGAGGATGCCGCAAGTGAGATTGCTGGCACCCGGGCGCTCGAGCAAAAGCTCCAAGTCGTCAAATGGGTGCGAGCACACCGCGTCGCTTTGACCCTGAATTTCGTGATTCATCGCCAGAACCTCGACCGCTTGGAGGAAATGATCGCTTTCGGAGAAGAATCCGGCGCCGGCCGTTTGGAATTCGCGCATGTCCAGTATTACGGCTGGGCCTTCGCCAATCGCGAACGTCTCCTCCCCACGCGCGATCAAGTGGATCGTTCAATCCGGCTGCTGCAGCAAGCGGAAGCTCGGCTGCGCGGAAAAGTTCGTGTGGAATATGTAGTGCCTGATTACTACGCGAAGTATCCGAAGGCGTGTATGGGCGGCTGGGGACGCAAACTGATGCTGATTACGCCAACCGGCGACGTACTCCCGTGTCACGCCGCGCAGATCATCCCCGGCCTGCACTTTGAAAACGTAAAAAACAAGCCACTCCGCGAGATTTGGGATTCCTCCGAGGCCTTTCAAAAATTCCGAGGCGAAGACTGGATGCAGGAGCCTTGCCGCAGTTGCGACCGCCGCGCTCAGGATTTCGGTGGCTGCCGCTGCCAGGCGTTTCTTCTCGCCGGTGATCCCGCAGTCACCGACCCTGTTTGCACGCTAACGCCTCGGCATCTGATCGTGGAGGAAATCATCGCCGCCGCGAATGCGGCGTCTCCTGAGGTACCCGCCGCGAAACCCGACTGGCTCTACCGCCCCAATCCTGCGTGAAACGGGGCTGAAACTCCTCGCCCCAAGAATCAATGTGCTGGGGTGAGTGCCGGAGGCGGATATTCCGGCAGCTTGGCGTTCTTTTGGTCCGTGCGCTTTACTTCCAGTTCATCGAACAGAATTGAAGGGCAGATAACAGTCGTGGGAATCGCTCCCTCGCGATTGCTCACCAGCGGATCGTCTCCGGCGGCTACCAGGTCGTTTCGCAAGGTGCGCACATCGAGCTCGTTGAAGACCGCGCCGCGAACAAGTTCTTCATGCCCATCATTAACATACACGCGATACAGCAGCCGCGGATCGTACCCCGACAGCGTTTCAACGTAATATCCGTACGGTTTGTTTTCCTGTCTGCACATCTCAATCAGCTTTTTCTTGAGTTCCTCAGTCGGCAGCGGCTGTTTGGGTTCCACGATCAGGTTGCCGATACTCGCCATAGGCGGCTGGCCCGGTGCCGCGCGCCCGTGCCCGTTCGAATCAGGAAAATCGCGGATGGGCATTCTACTTAGCAGGTAGTCCATCAGCATGCCATCCTTGATAAGCGGCACCAGTTGTGCGCGAACTCCCTCTTCATCGATCTCATAATTCCCGATCAGGCTCTTACCCTGAAATGATTTCATCGTGGGGTCGTCCACCACCGAAAGAAATTCAGGAAGCACGCGGCTCTTATAGCTTGAAGAAAACTCCCCAATCGTCCGCGCTGACTCACCTGGTTTGGGCCGAATACCCAGCACATTGTTGCCTATCAAGCCGGTGAATACATCCGTTGCAGCGTCATTTGAAAATAACACGGGCCCACGATAGTCTTCCTCCACGAGCGGCGCTTCGCGAAGGTCTTTCAGAGTTTCCAGCATTTTCGCCATGTCCGCCTGTAATTTCTCCGGCTGGGGTAATTCCGCTGCCGTGGCTGCCATATAAAAAGGTGAACGGCCAAGCCGCATTCCGTCCGCTGCTTGTGTCTCCGCCGAAAGTTGGATTGAATACGCTGCAGAGCCCTGCCGTGTGATGGTTCCTTCCGTGTTTACGAAATAGACGTTCACCGCGCGAAATCTGACGGCGGCGGATAGCGATTGGATTTTCGGGTCCGAGCGGAAAAGCTCTGTCGATTTTTCAAGCGACAGTTTCCACGCCTCGGGAGAAAATTCGAGTTCGGCCAGAGGGCCGACCGACTGCAAAGATGGGGCCTTGGAGAAGTCATCAAATGGCTGTTCCGCGCTGTACTGGCTCAGCAGAGCCTTCTTACTTGCAAATGCCTCGCTGGCTGCTTTGTAGGCGCGATCCGTTGCATTCCACAATTGGCGGCGGAGAGCTATCGAATCGTTGTCCAGCGGCGCAAGATCAACCACGCCTATGCCCGGCCCGTAATAGCTGTCCTGCTTGTAATCACCGACGCGCACCACCACTCGAATGCTGCGCACGTGCACTCGCTGGTTCTCGCGCAATGCGCCAAACGTCGCTTCAGCCGTGTACTCTTCCACATCCGAGAGCCGGTATTCGATGTAATAAGGCGCTGAGACGTTGTCCATCTTCACATGCGATTTGGAGCGCTCCAGTTCCTCGCTCATGGCGCTAAGTACGGGATCGTAAGGAGCAGCGCTCTGTTTCGTATCAACAGCAACTCTAGGCGCAGGCGAAGTTTTACTCTCCACTTTCTTCTGCCCCGAAGCGGGCCTGGCACAGGACAGCGCGATCAACGCCGCCAGCAAGAGACACGGAACCGAGCGAAACGCCATCCGCTTGTCGATCATTTTCATGATTAGCGCTGTGCCGCCGTACTCGGCTGCGAGTTTGAAGCAGTAGGCGGAGCGTCGAGGGATGGAGGAGGCAGAATCGGAGGCCGTTCCGTACCTCGCCTGCGCTTCTGCACTTCAATTTCCGAGAAGAGCATCGCGGGCGCGGCCGCGGCCACGGGAATCTGCCCCGATTCAGCGCCACAAATCCCGTTGAAAACCTGCATGGTGTCCCCAGTCACCATAATATTGTTCAGAGAAAGCAACGGCGTACCGACGATGTCCACTCCGCGCACGAGTTCGTCCGGCCGACCGTCGGCATACACTCGATACACCATCACCGGAAGCACCTGGAAAGCTTGGGGTGTCGCACGCCCGGTCAACGTGAAGCCTCCCTGAATATCGTCGAAGTAAAGCCCGTACGGCTTCCCTTGCTTTTTGATCTCGTCAATAAATTTCTTGCGAAGTTCGGAGTCCGGCACGGTATTTGTAGAAGTTACGATTAAGTTTCCCTGGCGGCCCGTGGGCATCAATCCCGGCTGCCTGCGGCCGTGTCCGTTCGAGTGGTCGAAATCCTTGATCGGCATGCGCGACATTAGAAAATTTTTCAAAATACCGTTTTCGACCGCTTCCACGCGAACCGCTGGCACGCCTTCATCGTCGAAATCGTACGACCCCGCAAGTTTTACGCCGTTGAGTTCCTTCTGTGTTGGATCGTCGATTACGCTCAGGAAAGGCGGCAGAACCAACTGGTTTATTTTTTTTGTAAACGTCTGGCCTTCCGTTTCATCTTTTTGACGATGCCCTTCGAGCCTGTGCCCCAAAACTTCGTGGAAAAAAACCGCCGCAGCCCTGCCGGAGAGCATAGCCGGGCCGGCGTACGGCTCAGCCACTGGAGCTGCGCGCAACGCTTTCAAGTCTTCCGCAATTTTGTCCACTTTCGCCGCGAGTTCGGAATCAGAAGGAAGCTGATCGGGAGCTGGCGCCTGAAAAGATTCCACGCGCATCAATTCCATTCCGTCGTCCGCGCGCGTCTCAGCCTGCACCACCAGCCGGCTGCTCGTTCCGGGCCGCACCACCGCTCCGCCGTCACTCGTGGCGAGATACGAACGATCGTTGCTCACCTGAAGTGAAACGCTCGAGCCATACACTCCGGGATATTTCAGAAAACCTGCCGAAATTCGCCGGGCGCGCTCTTCCCACTGCTTCTGATCCCAGGCCGCAACCTTCGGCGCAGCACCTACATGCGCTTGCGGAGATTCTTGCGAGAAGTCTGGCGACTTGTCTTCTTCTTCCGATTGCACGGCTTTGCTGGTCTTCACCGTGAGAAACGACGAAGACGCTTGGTCGTATTCGCGGTCGGTGAGTTGCCAGAGCACCCGCGCAATTGCGTCCGAATCGCTATTTAACGGAAGGAAACCTGACGTGATACCCGAGCTGCGGCTCCGGTTGCCGTGAGTATTGTCCAGGGCTGCGGATCCCACCCGCATCATCACATCGGCTTGGCGGCGCTGGACGCCCGTCGAAAGAACGATACTTCCGTTCGACGCAATGATCAGGGATTCATCGATGTCCGCAACGGCATAGCTCAGGTAGTACGGAGCAGGGTCTGTTTTGGCCAAAGATGCCGTGGCGCGTTTTAATTCTTGCTGCATGGTCTGTAACACCACGTCGGGCGCCAAGCCGGAAGGAAAAGCAGGAATAGCGCAGAAAACAAACAAGGAACTGGCCACGAGGCGAGAGAAGGGTCGAGTCATTTTTTAGTTAACACTCTCCAGGATCCGTATCCAGCATACACGGTTTTGACTTTTCGGGCCGACTAGAGCGCCTGCTGAAGTTGTCTTTGAAAGCTTGGAAATGCCTCTAGTCTCTGTATCGCGCGGACCACCCGAACAATAAGGATAATTAGATGCAAATACAGAGCCCGGGGTAAATGCAGCGGAGGCTAAAACCAAACCATCAATAAAGGCAGTTACTTACTTCGGAGAAGACGAGCTCTCGGACAGAACGTCCCAGATGACGTAGGCCACTCCCCCAGCCGCGCCAACTGCCACTAAGGCCCAAACAAGCGTAGGAGTATTCAGGGCTTTTTTGGTCGATGGAACGCTACCACCCACTCCTGCTGGAGCCTGCGGGTCGGCAGCAGGTTCGAGATCCATTGTGACTCGATAGGATTTGCCCGCGGGGATCGATCGAAACTCTCCGTCGTATTCCAGGACCAATGTGCCTCGATAGGCCGAAATCACAACTTCCTGAGGTCCGATGATCGTGACCTGGCCGTAGGCCGGCTCGCCTTTGGCAGCGCGGAGAATACCCTCAGGTATCTCAAGTTCGATTTGATCGTTGCCATTCGAAGAAAAACCAACCGTGCCCCGGCTGACCAGTGCGTGCACCATGTTGGTTGTAGCAGTCTGCGCCAGGCTGGCCGAACTCGACGAAAGCAGGTACAACTGGCTGGCTCCAAACTTAAGACGCAGCGTTCCGCCGACTTCTGTGGCGAGCATGTCGCCGGGAAAAATTGTGGTTCCGATTTCAACCTTATTATTCCCGATCTGCGCGCTTTGCGCCTGAGTTACCAGTCCTAGAGGCGCTTCATTAGCAGCGAAAGCGGGAACATTTAGCAGACCGGCTATTAGGATAGCTATGAGGCACGAACGGGAAAGTACCCGCATAAATTCCTCCGAGTCTACAAGCTCAATTTAGGCGCAGACGTCGTAAGTGTCAATACCCTAAAGACAAAATATCGCCCCTCGAGTGGAGTAATGAAAGCGTGCCGAGAATGCCGTAAACACGGGAGACGGCGCGACCGCGCCCTAGGAGTGGCCGAATTCTGCGATAGAATGGCTTTGTTCCTTCGGAGGAGCGCTTGATTCACCAGTTCGTTTTTCACAACGATAGGCTGTCGCGTGTAGAGGAGGTGCGCCTTTCTCCCGGGCAAGCGGGCTTGTTGAACGGCTGGGGACTGTTCACCACCATACGCATCGTCACGGGGATCCCGTTTGCCTTCGAACGCCATTGGAAACGCCTGCAGCGCGATGCCGAGCGCACTCACTGCCCCTTCCCGTTCAATGCAGAAGCTGTGCGAGGCAAACTCAGTGAGCTTCTGCTCGCCAATAAAGTCAGCGAAGGGTGCGCGCGAATCTACGCAATCTACAATCAAGTTGGTTTTTGGCGCAGCGACGAGAATTTTCCGCGCGTGGACTTGATACTCTATTCCTCGGATCTGCCGTCATACAAGGAGCCTGTGAGGCTCGGACTGCGTGAAAACGGGCGCTATGCGGCCTCGCCGCTGGCGGGAGTGAAAGTCACCTCGTGGCTGAATAACGTGTGGAGTCTCTATGAGGCGCAGCAGGCCGGATGCGATGAAGTAGTAATGCTCAACGAGCGCGGCGAGGTGGCCGAATGCACGGCCGCTAATATTTTCTGCGTGCGCGGCGGACGCGTATGCACACCTCCGCTAGCTTCCGGTTGCCTGGAAGGCGTTACGCGAAGCGTGCTGCTGGAGATTGGCAAGCGCGCTGGTGCGCCGGTGGAGGAATGTACGCTGCTCCCTGACGATCTCTACGCCGCCGACGAAGTTTTTATTTCTTCCACCAACCGCAGCATGCTCGGAGTAAGCGAAGTTAACGGCCGCCGAATCGCGAGCGCGCCTGGGCCGGTGACTCTAAAGTTGGAGAACGCTTTCGCCGAATACGTCCGCGAGTATATCGAAGCGAGATCTGCGGCCTCAGGAAAGCGTTAGGGTCTTCTAACTGCCTCAGTGGACTCCGTTGATCTAGTGAATCAAAAGCCCGCCCGCCGCAATTACCACTCCCGCCAAGCCTAGGACTACGCCGGTTATCCAGAAGATTTTTTTGCGCGTCAGAAGAGTGATCGAACAGATAACGAGAGCCGCTTCCAGCATTACCTCGCCCAGATCGAACCTGTCGGCGCGGCGCTGCTCGATCTTGACTTCGTTCTCGGCCCCCCTGGCCTCGGATTGAATGTCCTTCCCCTCATCTTTGTAACGTTCCACTTCCTTGGAGTATTTTTCCTTGATCTTCGCCACCTGTTCGGAATTTTGCAGTGAAAAAACCGAGAGCTCGTCTAGGAACAGCTCATAATTTCTGCGGCGAATATCCTTCGCCTGATAATAACTCCACTGATCCGTTGCTTTAGTCTGGTTAAGAATTTCCTCGGTGTGCGCTCGATGGCCCATCAGTGAAACGGAGGCCACCAGCACAGCCAGGATGGCCATCGTTATCGTGACAGGAGCGAGACTCTTTTCGTGCGCCCCGTGCTCGGCGTTTTCTTGTAGTTCCTGAAGTTCGTCGGCCATAAGTCCTCCGCGGTGGGTACCCGGTTTCTGCGGAGGAGGATAACAGAACTCATTTGCAATCGGCCAGTCGTAAGACGCCGCTTCCTGTACAATCACAATTCGTAGCAGAACGGGATTAAGACTTGCAGCCGGGAGTTTCGATGAGCGACTTAGCGAATAAAACGTGTGTACCCTGCCGCGGGGGAGTTCCTCCGCTGGCCGGAAAGGAACTGCAGGACTTGTCGAAACAAACGCCGCAATGGAAGGTTGTCGAAGGGCATCACATCGTGCGCGAGTTTAAGTTCCCGGATTTTCGCCAGGCGCTCGCATTCGTGAATAAAGTGGGCGAGATAGCGGAGGAGCAGGGGCATCACCCGGATATATTTCTGAGCTGGGGAAAAGCGGAAGTCAAAACCTGGACGCACAAAATTGACGGGCTCACCGAAAGCGATTTCATCCTCGCCGCGAAAATAGACCGTTTGTAATCATCGAAAAGTCATGGCGCCGGCCATGCTCTCGTACATCACTTCAGAACCGGCACACCGCCGTCACCGCATAATCTGCTGTAATTTCTCCAGATAGCGTCGAGAAACCTGGTATCGGCCCGATTGGCGTCACGACCCCGTAGTGTCTCTTACACCACGCGCCGCAGCTTGTCAGATTGACCCCAACAACCAGAGCACCTAGCTTGGGTATGTACGATTTTGGAGGAGTTATGCTATCCATTGCTCGATCCTGCCTGGCGACTCTGCTTGCGGGTTTG
>JBEKSN010000177.1:0-7714 GCA_049517055.1 Candidatus Acidiferrales bacterium
AAGAACTCATTGAAGTAGCGCTGCGCTTGGAAGGTTTGGCGCGGCATGCCTCAACGCACGCTGCCGGAGTGGTCATCTCGCCACAACCACTCACCGAGATCGTTCCGTTATACAAGTCGAGCAAGGATGAAATTACGACACAGTACGACATGAACGCGCTGGGCCGCATCGGGCTATTGAAAATGGATTTTTTGGGCCTGACTACGCTGACCGTGCTCGATGACGCGGTCAAAATGATCAAGAAAAATCGGGGCGTGGACTTCGATCTGACGCTTCTTCCGCTTGACGATACGGAGACATACGCTCTCTTCGCGCGCGGAGACACCAGCGGGATATTTCAATTTGAATCGCATGGCATGCGCGACATTCTTAAACGCTATCAGCCCACGCGGATGGAAGATCTTACGGCGCTGAACGCTCTGTATCGCCCGGGTCCGATTCAGGGCGGCATGATCGACGAATTCATCGCGTGCAAACATGGCAAGAAAAAAGTTTCCTACGACCTCCCTGAACTGGAAGAAATTCTGTCGGAAACATGGGGCGTCATCGTTTTTCAGGAACAGGTGATGAAGATCGCGAACCGCATCGCCGGATTTACGCTCGGCGAAGCGGACATCTTGCGAAGCGCGATGGGCAAGAAAAACGTCGAAGTGATGGCTGGGCAGCGCGACAAATTTCTTACCGGTTGCGCCGCGCGCAAAGTTGCGTCGAAGAAGGCCGAGAAGCTTTTTGACCTGATGGAAGAATTCGCGCTCTACGGTTTTCCCAAAGCTCACTCCTGCGCGTATGCCTTGCTGGCTTATCAGACGGCGTATCTGAAAGTTCATTTTCCCGTGGAGTTCATGGCCGCCATGCTGAGCTCGGAAGCCGGGAATACCGAAAAAGTGGTGAAATATATCAACGAGGCTCGGGGTCTGGGCATCCGAGTGTTGCCGCCTTGCGTGCTAGAGAGCGGCCTGTATTTTACGCCGGTGGGAGATGACATCCGGTTCGGCCTGGCAGCGATCAAGAACGTCGGCGAGAACACAGCGAAAGCTATTTGCGAAGCGCGAACAGGCGGAGTCAAGTTCCGAGACATGTTCAGCTTTTGCGAGGCCATCGAGCCAAGATGTCTGAACAAGCGTGTTCTCGAGAGCCTTGTAAAGTCCGGCGCGCTGGATTGTTTAGGCGCTTCGCGAGGGCGCCTGTTTGCCGCGATCGATCAGGCGATTATGCGCGGGCAAAAAAACTCTCAAGCGAAAGCGGTTGGGCAGGGTGGACTTTTTCTGGCAGGATCGAGTTCTGCTCACTCTCATGCGGAAACGTGGCACGAAAGTTCGTTGCCCGAGGCTGAGGATTGGACGGAGGAGCAGCTCTTAGCCGGGGAATATGCGACGCTTGGTTTCTATATTTCCGGGCACCCCATGGATAAGTACGCGGGGCGCCTGAAAGATTTGAATGCGATTGAACTGTCAACCATGGAAGCCCGCCGAAATGGCGAAGAGATCGTCGTCGCAGGAATCATCGTGCAATCGCGGCCGATGCGTTCCCGGCGCGGCGCGCGTTGGGCTATTTTGACTCTGCAGGATCGCACCGGCGTGATCGAGGCACTTGTTTTTCCCGAGGCCTTTCAGAAGCTCGAAACAATCTTGAAAGCAAATACGCCGTTGCTTGCCAAAGGACGCGTCGCGGTGGAAGATGTGGGCACCCGCCTGATCGTTTCCGATGCCCGCCTGCTCGACCAGCTCACGGATCGCGCGCCAAGCTTGTTGCGAGTGCGAGTGGATCTCGGCTCGGTGGATGCCGGTGCGCTCGACCGGCTGCAGGAATTATTTACGAAGAGGCCCGGACGCTGCCGCGTCGCGTTCGAACTGGTGAAATCGGACGGCACGGAAGCGACGCTGGAAGCAGGAAGCGCGGTGATGGCCGACCGCGATCTTTTGGAACAAGTACGAGCAATCTGCGGCACGGATTCGGTGGCAGTGGTGCAATGAGCAAACGCCAACAAGCTCGCGAACGGCTTCGGAGAAGGCGCGAGCTTGCCAAAGCGCGCAAGCAGCAAGCCAACTCCGGGCAGTCCGAGCCGCCAAAACAAATCGAGAGACGCGAAAAACCCAGGCAGCCTGGGGCTTCCGACAAGAAGGAAACCGACCGGCAACGCCAGCGGGAAATTGACGCCCTCGAACGTGACGTCGCGGAACTGACCAGGCTCTCGACTGCCACGGGAGAGACAACGGTGGAAATCGAACGCATTCGCCGGGAAGTGGAAGAATTGAAGCGTGACTTCTACAACAACCTGGGCGCTTGGCAGCGCTTGCAGCTTGCGCGTCATCCTCAGCGTCCTTACACGGATGACTTCATACGGTTGCTTTTTGAAAATTTTAGCGAAATCCATGGCGACCGAAATTTCTCTGACGATCCGGCGCTGATCACCGGGATGGCCACGTTCCACGGAAAGCCCGTGATGATTATCGGGAACCAGAAGGGCCGCGACACCAAGCAGCGGCTCGCTCGCAACTTTGGCCAAGCCAAGCCCGAGGGATATCGCAAGGCTTTGCGCGCGATGAAGCTCGCGGCAAAGTTTCGCCGTCCAATTTTTATTTTTGTGGATACGCAAGGCGCCTACCCGGGCGTGGACGCCGAAGAACGGGGGCAAGCCGAGGCCATCGCGCTTAACTTGCGCGAGATGTCGCGATTGCCGGTTCCGATTGTGGTCACTATCACGGGTGAAGGCGGTTCGGGCGGCGCGCTGGCGATTGCCATCGGCGACCGTGTGTATATGCTCGAGAATTCCGTTTACTCGGTGATATCGCCGGAGGGCTGCGCTACCATCATGTGGCGCGATTCGAGCAAAGCAGAAGCGGCCGCCGAGGCCTTGAAAATTACCGCGCCCGATTTACTCGAAATGAAATTGATCGACGAGATCGTTCCCGAACCGGACGGCGGCGCGCATAACGATCACTATGCCACCGCCAAGTTGCTGGAGCCGGTACTGTTGCATGCGCTCGAAGAGCTTTCCCAGCTTTCTGCGACGGCTCTGATCGAGCAGCGCTACCAGAAATTCCGGAACATGGGGCAGTTTTTCGCATAGGATTTGCCCAAGCGGATTACGCCGAGGAGTGCGACTGTTGGCGGGTAGTAACCTCGGGAGTGGATTAATGCTCTAAAAGTCGGGAGGATCTTACTCCATGCGAACAGGCGAGGTACCATGCAAACGGTGAACGAATCCGGCGGAACATATGGAACCCTCGGCGTCCTCTGGGCCGTCTACGCCATTCTGCGATTTGCCGGGGCCGCTTTCATCGTCGTGTACGAAGGAATGCTTACCGTGATGTGGGGGGCCATAATCACGCGCGTTGCAAATCCTTTTGCGCTGATGTCGCTGTTCCACTTCTTTCTGGTCTTCGCGATCGTGCTGAATATCGTCGCGGGAATTGTTTCGCTGTTTGCCGCCATAGCCTTGCTGGGACGAGGCGGCTCGGCACGCAAGCTTGCGCTAGTGGCAAGCTTCTTCGGATTAACCAACGGGCCGCTTGGCATCGCACTCGGCGCCTATACGCTGGTCATTTGTTTTCCGCGTGGTTCGAGCTCTTCGTAAAGGAAACTAGAGCGCGCGCAGGATGCCCGTCGGCTCTCTGCTCGACAAGACCACGTTACAAACCGCAAACTCGCGGCCTAGCCTCCACAATCGCAACCAGAGTAGACTTGCCATTGGAGCATTGAACACGAGCTGAACTCTTTCCGTTGCTCCGCGCGTCGCCGTGACTTAGCTTCATAAACAGGCAGATTAAAGCAGCTGGGAGCGGCCACAGTGGCGGACTCGGGGACACCTCTTATGTCGGACGTTTTTCGACCGTACGAGAAGCTTGTAGAAATTACTATTCTGGGAAAGACGTTCCTGGTGCCCGAGCGAAATTCGCTGCTGCGCGCTTTCCAATTCATCAGCCCCGACACGATTCCATACGGCCGCTTCTGTTGGAACCAGGACTGCCAATATTGCAGAGTGGATTGCCAGTTATCGGATGACGATCAGGCGCGGCCGATCCTGAGTTGCAAATTTCTGGTTTCCGAGGGTATGAGCATTTCCAACCTTGCGCCAGAGTTGATTGGGTGTCTGCGAACCAAGCTCGGCAAGACGGCACCGGACTCAGAGAGCTTGCCTGAAGTTCCTGTGATCCCAATCGCTCCGCGAGACGAAGAAAGCCATTAGTGCTGCGTCATCCACAGGTGCAGTTTCTTGTTGCCTTCCAGCGTTTCTTGTCTTTCAATCATCAGACGCGGCTCAACGGAGGAATACATGGCTTTTTGTGACGGCTGCGGGTCGCAGGTTGACGACGCGCACATCCGCCGCCGGATCGAGCGGCTAGAACTCGCAACACGGTTCCGCCCGATCCACATTCAGGTGCTCTTAATCGATGCCGCTCCGCCGATCAACGAGGAGGATTATTTCTATCGCGCGGCCGGCAATCGAGAAGAACACTCGGTAGTCGCGCGGATGTATTTTGACGAGATCGTCAAGTCCGCCAAAATTGAGCTTAGCGCCGGCGCGAGCGAAGAAGCGGCGCTCGCCGAATTTCAGCGTCGCGGATTTTTCCTGGCGTCCGCGGTGGAGTGCCCAGTTGATTCTTCCGAAGCATTGAGCGCGGCATTGAACCGTCTGGCGCCAGTAATAGTGAAGAGGGTGAACGCATCCTACAAACCGAAGTATATTGCTCCTATTTCTCCCCCCTTGGAGGAATTGGTTCCACTCTTCGAACTTAGCGGCTGGGGCGAGCGGCTGGTGCTTAATGACGGCAAACCCTTCGTTGATCCCTTTCTTGGGGACCCCCAAGCCCAAGCGGAATTCGGCTCATCGCTAGGAGACCGGCTAGCCGAAGCTCTTTCTTCGCGTTCCTAAATTCAAGCTCAAGGCCGTTTCGTCCTAAAGATGCCCGCCCGGCTACTACTGCTATACTTCCGCGTCAATTGAGATGAGCAAGACATCGCCGTGAAAGGAGGCATGTTGGAAAAGACTTTTCATATGACCTCGCGGCAGTTTCGCGATGCGGGGAAACAATTGATTGATTGGCTCGCGGATTATTACGAGCAAGTGGAGCGCTACCCCGTGCTGGCGCAAGTAACTCCAGGCGAAATCCGCGCTTCACTGCCAAGCGAGCCGCCCGCATCGGGAACGGATACGCAGCGCATCATCCAAGAACTGAATTCCAAGATATTGCCGGGAATCACACACTGGCAGTCGCCGAACTTTTTCGCATATTTTCCGGCAAACGCATCAGAGCCGTCTGTGCTGGGCGATCTGGTCTCTTCCGGGTTAGGCGTACAAGGAATGCTGTGGGCGACGAGCCCGTCTTGCACGGAAGTTGAAATGCAGGTACTGGATTGGCTAGCGAAGATGCTGGCCTTGCCGGAAGCGTTTCTCTCGAGCGGGAGCGGGGGAGGAGTGATTCAGGATTCGGCATCGAGCTCGTCTCTCTGCGCCATTCTGGCAGCGCGAGAACGCGCGACTGGATTTCGCAGCAACGAAGACGGCTGCCGCGAGGAATTGATCGCGTACACGTCCACGCAGGCGCACTCCTCAATCGAAAAGGATGTGAAAGTAGCCGGAATCGGCAGGCGCAATTTGCGCTTGATTGACGTGGATGCGGACTTCGCCATGCGGCCGGAACTGCTCGAGAAATCTATCGAGGAAGATAAACGCGCCCGCAAGCTGCCATTCTTCGTGTGCGCCACGGTCGGTACCACTTCTTCGCTTGCGTTTGATCCTTTGGAGGCAATCGGACGGATTTGCAAGAAGCACAAGCTATGGTTGCACGTGGACGCGGCTATGGCGGGAACCGCGGCGCTGTGTCCGGAATTTCGGCAGATTCAGCGCGGCTTGGAGCTGGTGGACAGCTACTGCTTCGACGCACACAAGTGGATGTTCACGAATTTCGATTGCAGTTGTTTTTTCGTGGCCGATCGCGCGACGCTGACGCGAACTCTCGATGTCCTCCCGGAATACCTGCGAAACCAGGCGGCGGCTTCGGATGTGGTATTCGAGTATCGCAATTGGCATGTGCCACTGGGCCGAAGATTCCGCGCGCTGAAACTGTGGTTCGTCATACGCCACTACGGCGTCGAAGGATTACAGTTTCACGTTCGGCGCCATGTGGAACTGGCACAGACTTTCTTGCGCTGGGTGCGGGAGGATTCACGGTTCGAGTTAATGGCGCCGGCTCCGCTGAATTTGATCTGTTTCCGGCTGAAAGGCGCGGATCAGTTGAACGAGGAACTCCTGCGGCGCTTGAACCGCAGCGGGAAGCTATACCTCTCCCACACGCGGTTAAGTGGCAAGTTCACGATTCGGTTTTGCGTGGCCCAAACACGGACAGAACTGCAGCACGTCCAGCAGGCATGGGACGCAATCCGCAAGGAAGCGGAGTCCTTGCTGGCTGTCGCGCACCCCTGAGAACGGCTCATTCACTGAAGTGAAGAGTTTCCGGGTGTGCCCCGGCATTGTGCTAGAATCCCGCTGGTCGTCCCTTTTTGCCGCGTCGGCGAAGGCGAGGAGAAGATAGATGAAGGCCCGCTCGAAGTTCTTGGTCGGCTCCGGAATCATCGTGATCACTCTTGTGTCTTTAGCTTACGTCGGCTTCACGCAAAGCAAGACCTACTACCATACTATTACGGAGCTTTCGACACTTAACGGGGTATCGCTGCATCAACGCATGCGCGTCTCCGGCAACGTGAAGAATGGAACGATTTCTCACGTTCCGGGAGCCGTTGATTTTGTTCTCACTGAACAGGGCAAGGATTTGAGAGTTAGTTACGTCGGGCGAGACCCGCTTCCGGATACGTTCAAAGACGGCGCGCAAGCCCTGGTCGAGGGCAAAATGACGCCGGACAATCGCTTCGTGGCCGAGCAGGTACAAGCGAAATGCGCATCCAAGTACGAAGCTGTGCCCAGCCAGGCGCCCGGAACGCCACAGCCGGGGCAGACGTCGAAAGGCTCGGAGCCGACACGGCCTGCGGGATCTTGAATGCTGGCGCAATAGAGTCGTGTTCGGCGGGGGAATTCATTGGACATCCTGGGTTCATTTTCACTGTTACTGGCGTTCCTTGCTGCCGTGTACGCGATCGGCGCCGGCATAGCAGGTATCGTAACCCGCAAGACTCTCCTCACTAAGAGTGCGCGCAACGCTGGAATGGCGGTGTTTGTACTGGTCACGCTTGCAGTGGCGTGCCTCGAGTACTATTTTTTCACCGATAATTTTTCGATGGCTTACGTGGCTGCGCACAGCAACCGCGCGCTGCCTTTTTACTACAAGTTCGCAGCTCTGTGGGCCGGACAAGAGGGCTCGCTGCTTTTGTGGACCTGGCTGCTTTCCACCTACGCTTTTTTCGCGCTCTTCGTTAATCGCAATAAACATCCGGAGCTAATGCCCTACGTAGGCGTTGTGCTCGCGGGCGTCCAGACATTTTTTCTGACTCTCAATAATTTTGTGGCTAGTCCATTTGCGGTGCTGGCGGGAGCAGACCCCTCCGGCGTGATGAGAGTTTCAGCCCTGGCGGACGGCCACGGCTTGAATCCGCTGCTGCAATACCCTGAGATGGTGATTCATCCGCCGATGCTCTACCTCGGCTACACAGGGTTCACGATTCCGTTCGCCTTTGCTCTGGGGGCGCTGCTCGGAAGGTATCCGGGCGAAAAGTGGATTCATATCACTCGGCGATGGACCATGATTGCGTGGTGTTT
>JBEKSN010000178.1:0-11822 GCA_049517055.1 Candidatus Acidiferrales bacterium
TCGGTTTCTCCTTGCGATGACTTCTTCGAGTTTGCCGACGGCGGCTGGGTGAAGAGCCATGCGATTCCCGCGGCTTATCCGTCGTGGGGCACGTTCAACAAACTTCATGAAGACAACGAGAATGTGTTGCGCGGGATCCTGAACAAGGCTGCTGCGGACAAGAGCGCGGCGCCGGGCTCGAACTGGCAGAAGATTGGGGATTTTTATGCGAGTTGCATGGATGAGGCTGCCATCGAGACGGCGGGCATCAAGCCCCTGCAGCCGTACCTTAAGGCTATCGAGGACATAAAGGATGCGAAGACACTGCAGGCGGAAATCGCCGACCTGCACCGTCGAGGCGTGCGAGCGGTTTTCGTTTTCGGGTCCCAGCAGGATTTCAAGAACAGCACGCAGGTGATTGCCGGGGCGCGGCAGGGCGGGCTAGGATTGCCGGATCGAGACTACTACACGAAGGACGACGAGAAATCAGTAACGCTGCGGGCAGCTTACGTGCAACACGTGACGAATATGTTCAAGCTGGCGGGCGATGACGAAGCAACCGCGGCCGCGGAAGCGAAGAAAGTGATGGATATCGAGACTTCGCTGGCAAAAGCGTCGATGACCAATGTGGAGCGACGCGACCCGGAGCACATTTATCACATGATGACTTTGGCGCAGCTTAAGGAGCTGACTCCGAATTTTGAGTGGGCGGAATTTCTTACGGAAGTAGGCGCGCCGCCGGTTTCGGGCATGAACGTCGGCCAACCCGAGTTTTTCAAGGCGCTGAATGCGTCTTTGACGTCGGTTCCACTCGCGGACTGGAAAGTTTATTTGCGTTGGCACTTGATCCACGGTGCCGCGCCGGGACTTTCGTCAAAATTTGTGGATGAGAACTTTGATTTTTATGGGCGCACGCTGCAGGGGACGAAGGAACTGCTGCCGCGATGGCGCCGCTGCGTGCAAGCGACTGATGGAACGTTAGGCGAGGCGCTGGGACAGTATTACGTGAAGGAGAATTTCCCGCCGGAAGCGAAGGCCAAGGCAGTGGTGATGGTCAAGAATCTGATAGCGGCGTTGCGAGACGATCTGGCGACGCTTGACTGGATGAGCCCGGAGACACGGAAGCAAGCCGCGGTGAAGCTGGATGCCATCATGATCAAAATCGGGTATCCGGATAAATGGAAGGATTATTCAGCGTACAAAGTGGAGCGCGGGCCGTATGCGGACAACGTGATTCGCGGCGGGGAGTTCGAGGTGGCTCGCGAGCTTTCCAAAATAGGCAAGCCGGTGGATCGCACGGAATGGGGAATGACTCCGCCGACCGTTAATGCTTATTACAACCCGTCGATGAACGAGATCGTATTTCCAGCCGGCATTCTGCAGCCGCCTTTTTACGATGCGAATCGCGACGATGCCATGAACTATGGCGGGATCGGAGTGGTAATCGGCCACGAGATGACGCACGGGTTCGACGATCAAGGCGCAAAATTCGACGCGCAGGGAAATCTGAAAAACTGGTGGACTCCCGAAGACCTGGCTAATTTTAAAGCGCGCGGGGATTGCGTGGCGAAGCAGTTTGATGAATTTGAAGTGGAGAAGGGGCTGCATGAAAACGGCAAGCTGGTGGAAGGCGAAAGCATCGCGGACTTGGGCGGATTGACGATTGCGTATGCCGCGATGGAGAAGTCTTTTGAGGGGAAACCTGCGCCGGAAAAGATTGATGGTTTCACTGCCGAGCAGCGATATTTCATAGCATTTGCGCAGATATGGGCGGGAAGCGTGCGTCCGGAGTATGCGCGAGTGATGGTAGCGACGAATCCGCATCCGCTGGGACCGTTTCGCACGAAGGGACCGGTTTCGAACATGCCTGCGTTTGCAAAGGCGTGGGCTTGCAAGGCGGATTCGCCGATGGTACGGGCTGAGGCGCTGCGCTGCCGCATTTGGTGAAGGCGGCGCGGGGTTCAGGGCTGGGCGGTTCCTCGAAGAACCCGGACACGAGCTTTCGGGAAGCTTCGACCCAGCAAAAATTTCGAGTGTTTCCGCGGACGATTCAATGTGCCTACCTTGCGCAACCCCGAGCTGCGCGCGGTTGACGCTTTCAACTCCACCGACTAAACTGAAATGTAAGGTTGGGTTGCTACGAAACTGTGGCGGCGGCCCAGGAGTTAACCTGCTTTAAACCATGAGCCCGACGATCCTACAGCAGAAGCGCCATCAACAGATCCTGACGGACGTGGTGCGCGCATACATCGAGACCGGGGAACCGGTGTCGTCGCGCAGCATTTCGCGCATGCACATCGAGCCGCTGAGTTCGGCGACGGTGCGCAATGTGATGGCCGATCTGGAAGACGAAGGACTGCTTTACCAGCCGCACACTTCCGCGGGCCGGGTGCCGACGGCGGCAGCGTACCGCTTTTTCGTGGAGCAAGTAGCGGCGCAGGCTACGGCCAGCCCGGAAGATCGGCAGTGGATTCGCAGAGAGTTGGAAGCGGCGCAGACGCCCGAAGCGGTGATGGAGCGCGCGAGCCACGTTCTCGCGGCGGTTTCGCGCGGGCTGGGGATTTTTATTTCGCCGCCGCTGGCGCGCAGCGTGGTGGAGCATCTGCGGTTTTTGCTTCTGCCGGATAGCCGTGTGTTGGTGGTACTGATTTCGGGCGGTGGCGTGGCGCGCGACAAACTGATTCGTCCGGAACGGCCGTTTCGCCAGGAAGATTTGGACCGCATCGCGGACTATCTGAACCGCCATTACATTGGCTGGACGCTGGAAGCCATGCGGGCGGATCTGCGAAAACAGCTCGACCGCGACCGCGAACAGTATGGCCGCATGGCAGATGACGCACTGCTGCTGTGCGATCCGAGCATTTTAGGGGACGGCGGCGACCGCAAGATTTACGTGGAAGGCGCGGCGCAGATTGCTGCTTCACCCGATTTTACGAACCAGGAGCAGTTGCGCGAACTGCTGCAGGCGATTGAAGAAAAAGACCGGCTGATCGCATTATTGAGCGGCTGCATTGAATCGCCCGAGGCCGTGCATGTGGAACTCGGGCTTGATAAAATTTCGAATGGCGGAAAACACCTGGCGCTGGTTTCGGCGTCGTATTCTTCGAACGACCAGGTGCAAGGGACGCTTGGCATTCTCGCACCGATGCGCATGCACTACGAGCGGGTGATCACGGCGGTTGCGTTCATGGCGCAGTTTTTCTCCGAGAACCAAGAAGGCGGTTGAAATTATGGCATCGAATAAAGACAAAGAAAATTCAAAACCCTTCGTAGCAACCAGAGAGGGCAAATTGGTGGACCGCGGAGAATCTGCAACAGGTGATAGCCCGGCAGCGGCTCGCGCGCTGGATCCGCAAGTGGAAGGCGGCTCGGCGTCCGAGGAAGTGCAAAAACTGCTCGCCGAGAAGAAAGAACTAACGGATACGCTGGTGCGGCGCCAGGCCGACTTTGAGAATTATCGCAAGCGGATGGAGAAGGAGCGGCAGCACGACCGGCATCGCGGCGTTGAATTGCTTATCGAGAGCATATTGCCGGTGCTGGACGCGTTCGATCGCGCTCTGGAGGCGCACGAGGATCCTGCGTATGCGGAGTACCGCAAAGGTTTCGAGTTGATCCGGCGGCAATTGTGGGATTTGCTCGCGAAGCAGGGCGTGCAGCGCATTGACGCTGTGGGCAAACTATTCGATCCGCATCTGCACCATGCAATCGAAAGCGTGTTAACCACAGAACATGAGGAAGACACGGTGATTGCGGAAATGCAGCCTGGTTACACGTTTCACGATCGCGTGCTGCGGCCTGCGATGGTGCGCGTGGCGAAAGAATCGTAAGCGCTTGCACGGCATCGAATCTGTATCTATCTGAAACAATTATTCTGTGCCCGCTCAGTTCGTGGCATTTGAATACCAATTAAAAAGGGATCGATGGCCGCAACGAATTCCAAAGATTTCTACGAAGTTCTGGGCGTGGCGCGCGAAGCTTCGCCCGAGCAGATTAAATCGGCGTATCGCAAAGCTGCTTTGCAATATCACCCCGACCGTAATCTGGAAAAGAAGCCTGAAGCGGAAGAAAGTTTTCGCGCGGCCAGCGAAGCTTACGCGGTTCTTTCCGACCCGCAGAAGCGCTCGGTGTACGACCGCTACGGCGCTGCCGGACTGGGAAGCCGCGGGTTCGATTCCGGTTTCAACGCCAGCATCTTCGAAGAGTTTCAGGATATTCTCGGCGACCTCTTCGGGTTCGACGAGGTATTGGGCGGAGCACGGCGACGAGGCGGCCGGCAACGAGGGCAGCGTGGAGCAGATTTGCGTTACGACATGTCGCTCACCTTCGAAGAAGCCGCCACGGGAGTAAACACAAAGATTCGCATCGCACGGCATGGGGCAACTGGCTTACCAGCAGGGATTCTTCTCGATCACGCGCACTTGCCCAGCATGCCAAGGGGCGGGGCAGGTGATTCGCGACACTTGCGTCACTTGCCGCGGGCAGGGCCGCATCGAACGCGAAAGGACTTTGGACGTTGGCATTCCCGCCGGCGTGGATTCGGGCACGCGTTTGCGGATGACGAACCAAGGCGAACCGGGCACGAACGGAGGCCCGACAGGAGATCTTTATATTTTCCTTGAAGTGAGGGAACACGCCTTTTTCGAACGCCGCGGCGCGGATCTATATTGCACGATTCCGATCAGCGTCACACAGGCGTCGCTGGGAGTGACGATTAAAGTTCCAACGCTACAGGGTGAAGATACTCTGGAGATTCCGGAAGGGACGCAGTCCGGGCAGATTTTTCGCAAGAAGTCCAAAGGGATGCCAAATCCGCATGGCGGCCGGGGAGACTTCTACATCAGTATCCGCGTGGTGATTCCGTCGAAAGTGTCGCGCGAGCAGCGCCGGTTGCTGGAACAGCTTGGCGCGTCTTTGAAGGTGGAAAACAAGCCTGCCGAGCGATCTTCGAGCTTTTTCGAGAAAGTGAAAGATATATTCGGCTAGTATTCCGCAAGATTCCTGAATTTACATTCCTCACACGAACTAACTTCAAGCTAGAATAGCGCCGTGCGCCGCCGCTTCTTTACTGACCGCTTTGATTCGAAGTCCGCGATAGTGCGCGGTGACACTGCCGAGCATCTGGGTCGTGTGCTGCGCGCCGAGCCGGGGCAGCTTTACGAATTGAGCGACGGCGAACGCGTTTGGTTGGCGCGGATCGAGAGCGTTAAGTCATCGAAGCGGAGCGGCCACCAAATCGAATTCGCGCTGGTGGAGGAAATCGCGGAGCGCGAGGCTGCTCTGCGGATTCAACTTCTCATTTCGCTGGTGAAATTCGACCGGTTTGAGTGGTGCCTGGAAAAGGCAACAGAACTCGGCGTAACCGAAATCGTGGTGCTGGCGGCGGAGCGCACGGACAAACCGCTGCTGGCCGCAGTGGCGAAGAGGCGCGCGCGCTGGGAGAAAATTCTACTGGAATCGGCGCAGCAATCTCGACGTTTGCGGCCCCCGACACTGCGGACGGCGCCGGAGGAAACTGGAAAAGGCAAAGCCGGCGGTGTGATTCGACCGAAAGAAGCGTTTGCGCAGAATGACGCAGCTTGCAAGCTTGTGCTCTCCGAACGGCGCGATGCGAAGCTGATTCGCGATGCTCTGAGCGTTTACGCTGACCCGTCGGCCAGCCTCGCGATTGGGCCGGAAGGCGGCTGGACTGACGACGAATTAGCGTCTGCCCGAGCCGGTGGATTCGCCGAGGCGTCGCTAGGACAAAATGTCTTGCGCACGGAAACGGCGGTGATCGCTGCGCTGGCGATCCTGGGATTCACGCTGGGTGAATAGCGCCATAATTGATTCGGCCTGCGCGGCAGCCCTCCTTTCTTTTTTTCTTCGGTTTGTTTGCAACCAAAAAGGACTTTGCAGCGATTTGGAGCGCGCGCCCTTACCGTGTTATAAATAATTAGGCGAAAGATGTTTGAGACTCCCCATCCTGGGCAGTTGAATCCAACAGATAACGGGCGCATTCCCCAATTGCGCCGCGAATTGCGGAGTTGGACGCGCGATCTGGCGGTAGCCCTGGGTTTGGCGCTGGTGATTATTATTTTCCTCTACCAGCCGGTGAAGGTGGAAGGCACCAGCATGGCGCCGCTGCTGAGCGATCAGGAGCGAATCTTTATCAATAAATTTGTTTACCGATTTGAACCCATCGAGCGCGGCGACGTGGTGGTGTTTTGGTATCCTCTGGACAAATCGAAGTCGTTCATCAAACGCGTGATCGGATTGCCTGGCGAAACGCTGGAACTACGCGGCGGGCGGCTTTACGTCAACGGCAAGGAATTGAATGAGATTTATATCCCGCCGAGCTATTTGGACGGGTCGAGCTACGGCCCTATAACAATTCCGTCGGAAAACTATTTTGTGATGGGCGATCATCGCGACAGCTCGAACGATTCGCGGGTGTTCGGGCCGGTGGGCCGGCCGTACATATACGGGAAAGCGGTATTTGCGTATTGGCCCGTGGATCATTTTGGATCGCTGACGATGTCATCAACGGTAAACGCGGCATCACGATGAACTTTGGAGGACACACTGACGCAAGACCCGGCAGGTCGCGCGATTCTCGCGCTCGAAGACGGGCGAGTATTTAAAGGCCGCGCAGCGGGCGCTCGCACGCGCCGCGGCGGCGAAGTCGTTTTTAATACGAGCATAACTGGCTACCAGGAAGTTTTCACCGATCCGAGTTACTCCGGCCAGATTGTCTGCCTTACGTATCCGCATATTGGGAACGTGGGCACGAATCTCGACGACGAAGAATCCGCGAAACCTTACATCGAAGGATTAATTACGCGGGAATTTTCCGCGCTTGCTTCTAATTGGCGGTCGAGCGAGACGGCACAGGCTTACCTGGAGCGCTACGGCGTACCCGTAATCTGGGATGTGGATACGCGCGCGCTGGTGCGGCATCTGCGTGATGTTGGCGCGCTGCGCGGAGTGGTGGCGACGGACGGAACTTCGGTTGAGAAGCTTATCGCGGAGGCTCGGACTTTGCCGACCATGGCTGGGCTCGAGCTTGCGAGCCGAGTCACGTCGAAGAAAAAGTACGAATGGAGCCGCGGGTCGATTGATCTTGCTGCGGCACAAGCGGCGGGTGTTGGCGCGCCTGCGGTGGGTAAGGCAAAGAGCGCTGCAGGTTCGGGTGCAGAGCCACGCTACAAAGTCGTGGCGTATGATTTTGGGATCAAGCAGAACATTTTGCGGCTGCTGGTGGACTACGGGTGCGAGGTGACGGTGGTGCCGGCGCAGACTTCCGCCGAGGATGTGCTCGCGCTTAAGCCACAGGGCGTTTTTCTTTCGAATGGGCCCGGGGACCCGGAACCTATCGGGTACGCCGTGGCCAATATACGGAAGATGCTGGGGCGCGTCCCGATTTTTGGGATTTGCCTGGGGCACCAACTGTGCGGGCTGGCGCTCGGCGGACGCACGTTTAAGCTGAAATTTGGACATCATGGCTCGAATCATCCGGTGCAGAATTTGCGCACGAAGAAGGTGGAGATCACGTCGCAGAATCATGGGTTTTGCGTGGATCCCGATTCGCTGCCGGCGAGCGAAGTTGAAATCACGCACGTGAATTTGAACGATCACACGAACGAAGGGATGCGGCACCGGTCGCTGCCGCTGTTTAGCGTTCAGTATCATCCGGAGGCTTCGCCCGGACCGCACGACGCGCGGTATTTGTTCGACGATTTCATTTCGCTGATGAATGAGACCTCGCGATGAGGGTCGTTCTCCATCAATAAAATGCCGAAACGGACTGACATTAGGAAAATATTGATCATCGGCTCGGGGCCGATTGTGATTGGGCAGGGGTGCGAGTTTGACTACTCGGGGACGCAGGCTTGCAAAGCGCTGCGTGCGGAGGGGTACGAGGTGGTGCTGGTGAATTCGAATCCGGCGACGATTATGACGGACCCGGAGACGGCGGACCGGACTTATATTGAGCCGCTAGCGAAGGAATATTTGGAGGCGATTATCGCGGCGGAGCGGCCGGATGCGCTGCTGCCGACGGTGGGCGGGCAGACGGGGCTGAATCTTGCGGTGGAGCTTGCCGAGGCGGGGATTCTCGAAAAATATAATGTGAAGCTGATTGGCGCATCGCTGAAGGCGATCAAAATCGCGGAAGATCGGCTGCTGTTCAAGAATGTGTGCCGCGAAATTGGGCTGGAAGTGCCGGCGTCGGAAGTGGTGACGACGATTCCCGACGCTGTGCGTCTGGCGGACGAGCTTGGATATCCCGTGGTGATTCGGCCTTCGTTCACGCTGGGTGGGACGGGCGGCTCGATTGCATACAATCGCGAGGAGTTTGCCGACCTGATCGCTCGCGCGCTAGACGCCAGTCCGGTGCATCAGGCGCTGATTGAGGAATCGGCGCTGGGTTGGAAAGAATACGAGCTGGAAGTGATGCGCGACGTTCGCGACAACTTCGTGGTGATTTGCTCGATTGAGAATTTCGATCCCATGGGGATTCATACCGGCGATTCGATCACCGTGGCTCCGGCGCAGACGCTGACCGACAAGGAATATCAGCGCATGCGCGACGCGGCGGCGGCGATCATCCGCGCGGTGGGAGTGGAGACAGGCGGGTCAAATATTCAGTTTGCTATTCAGCCGGAAACCGGCCGGATGGTGGTGATCGAGATGAATCCGCGGGTCTCGCGCAGCTCGGCGCTGGCGAGCAAGGCGACTGGTTTTCCCATCGCTAAGATTGCGGCCAAACTTGCGTTGGGGATGACACTGGATGAAATTCCGAACGACATCACCAAGAAGACGCCGAGTTCTTTCGAACCCTCCATTGATTACGTAGTGGTCAAAATCCCCAAATGGCAATTCGAGAAATTTCCGGGCAGCGATACCACGCTTTCGACGCAAATGAAGTCAGTGGGCGAAGTGATGGCGATCGGACGAACGTTTCAAGAGGCGCTAGGCAAGGGCATCCGGTCGCTCGAACCGCACACGCCCTGGCGCGCGCCGGCGGAAGTTTCAACTGCGCTTTTGCGCGAGAAGCTTACCGTGCCGGGGCCGGACCGCATTCACTGGCTGTTTGAGGCGCTCCAGCGCGACATGAGTTGCGAGGAAGTTTGCTCGCTGACGAAGATTGATCCGTGGTTCATCCGCCAGATGATGGAAATGGTGGAAGTGGACCGCCGCGTGGCGGCCGGAAGCTTGGAGAAGACGTCGGCGGAATTGATGTTGGAAGCGAAACGCTCGGGGACGAGCGACATCGAACTGGCGAAGTTGTGGAATACGACGCCGGACAAGGTACGAGCGCGACGGAACGAGTTGGGGATCCGTCCGGTGTTCAAGCGGGTGGATACATGCGCGGCGGAGTTTGAATCTTTTACGCCCTACCTTTATTCCACATATGAGGAAGAGGATGAGACGGGGGCGGTCGAGCGGCCCAAGATTGTGATTCTTGGCAGCGGGCCTAACCGAATCGGGCAGGGAATTGAGTTTGATTATTGCTGTTGCCACGCGGCATTCGCGTTGAAGGAAGACGGCTATGAGACGGTAATGGTGAATTGCAATCCGGAGACAGTTTCGACCGATTACGACACGTCCGACCGGCTGTATTTTGAGCCGCTCACGCTGGAGGATGTGCTGGCGGTTCTGGACCGCGAGAAGCCGGAGGGAGTGATCGTGCAATTCGGCGGGCAAACGCCGCTGAATCTCGCGCTGGAGTTGAAACGAAACGGAGCAAAGATTATTGGCACGGATCCCGAATCAATCGATCTGGCGGAAGACCGGAGGCGGTTCGGGGCGTTACTGAATGAGCTGAAGATTCCGCAGCCGCGCGCGGGCACGGCGCTTACGCCTCAAGAGGCGGTGAAGGTTGCCACGGAGATTGGGCTTCCGGTAGTGGTGCGGCCGAGCTACGTCCTGGGCGGGCGCGCGATGGTGATTGCGTACGATTTGAAGACGGTGGAAGAGTATGTGGCGCAAGCCGCGCTAATCGGAACGGCATCGGATCCGAAGCGGCCGATCCTGATTGATCAATTTCTGGAGGATGCGACGGAAGTGGACGTGGACGCGCTGGCGGACGGGGATGAAGTGGTGATCGCGGCGATCATGGAACACATCGAGGAGGCGGGGATTCACTCGGGAGATTCTTCGTGCGTGCTGCCGTCGGTGACGCTGAAGCCTTCGATACTGGAGCGGATTCGCGATTACACTTCGCGGCTGGCGCGCGCCTTGAATGTGGTGGGACTGATGAACGTGCAATACGCGATCCAGCGGGACACGGTGTACGTGCTGGAGGTGAACCCTCGCGCGTCGCGCACGGTTCCGTACGTGAGCAAGGCGACGGGCGTGCCGCTGGCGAAAGTGGCAGCGCGATTGATGACTGGGCGCAAACTGCGGGACTTGAAACTTCCGTGCATCGAAACGAAAGGGGTGAAGGAAATCGCGGTGGGAAATTTCTACGCGGTGAAGTCGCCAGTTTTTCCGTTCAACAAATTCCGCGGTGTGGATACGATTCTAGGACCGGAAATGCGGTCGACCGGCGAGGTGATGGGCATTGCCTCCACGTTTGGCCTGGCATTCGCGAAGGCGCAGCTTGCCGCGAGCCAACGGTTGCCGCTTGCGGGCACCGTTTTTATCAGCGTGAACGATCACGACAAGCGTCATCTGGCGTTTGTGGTTCAGGACCTGATGGCGGCGGGATTGAAGGTGGTGGGCACGCGAGGTACCGCAGCGGCGTTAGCTAGCGCGGGGATCGAGATCGAATCGGTTTACAAAGTGAATGAAGGCAGGCCGAACATTGTGGATTTGATAAAAACCGGAAAGATCGATCTGGTCATCAACACTCCGCTGGGGCGGGAATCTTTCTGGGACGAGAAATCCATTCGGCGGGCTGCCATTCGTTACAACATCGCGTGCATTACGACTCTTTCGGCGGCAAGCGCCGCGGCGCGAGGGATTCGGGCGATGGCGGGGCATTCGGCTGATGTCGGCGCGCTGCAGGACCTACATCGACGCAAGAGCGCGGCGGCTGCGGAGCGCAAGTAGAGGATTTTCGGGATAGCGTCGAGACTCTAAACCCTGAAATCTTAGCTCGCTCTTGATATAAAATAACGTGGTGAAACTTCAGGGCATCTTTGCACCGCTTACCACTCCGTTCGAGGCTGACGGCAGCATCTCCCTTGCGCACCTGCGCGACAACATCAAGCGCTACAACCGGACAGGGCTGGCGGGATATGCAATCAATGGCTCGACGAGCGAGTCTGTTCTGCTGCGTTGGGATGAAGTTTACCGCGTCTGGGAGACCGCGCGCGAAGCGGCGGCGCCTAATAAAATCCTGATCGCGGGGACCGGGGCCGAATCCACCGCTGAGACTATCGAGCACACGAATCGGGCCGCGGATTTCGGCTACGGAGTGGCGCTCGTGCGAACGCCAAGTTTTTACAAGCCGGCTATGACGGAAGAGGCGCTCGCCGAGCATTACCTTCGCGTGGCGGACGCTGCGCGCATTCCAATCTTGGTTTACTCCGTGCCGATTTTCACGCACGTGACTGTGGAAGCGCCGCTGATCGCACGCGTTTCCAAGCATGCGAATATCATGGGGATGAAAGACAGTTCGGGAAGCGTGCAGGGTATCACCGATATTATTGGCGCAGCGCCAAAACATTTTCAGACGCTGGTTGGTTCGGCATCGACTCTTTACGAATCACTGGAGAAAGGCGCGGTAGGAGCTATTCTGGCGCTGGCTTGCGCGTTTCCGGAATTGTGCGTGGAGATTTACGATGCCTCGCGCGCGGGCGAGAGCGCGAAGGCGCATTCGCTGGCGCAACAACTTATTGCACCGGCAAGAATGTTCG
>JBEKSN010000179.1:0-7689 GCA_049517055.1 Candidatus Acidiferrales bacterium
AGCCCAAGGCGCGCGCTCGAAGCCACAATCGCGGTGGGGTGGATTCCCGGAGGAGGCGCAAACTTCGGCAGCAGGCGAGCGGAGGCCTTGGCGAAAGCGAACTTCGGGTTCTCCGCAAACAACATGGTCTTCCCTTTCAACTGCAATCCCGCCGGCGCCAGCACGCACCTGGCCGCGGAATCCTCGGCGCGCTTCTGATGTCGCGGAGAATCCACGTAAATTAAATCTTCCGTCCGCGCGTTTTCCGGCATGGCCACGCCAGAAAGCGCTAGCTGGCCGTCTCCCACGATAGTTGTTCCCAGGAATTTTGCGAGTTCACCAGCCGTGCAACTCATGGTCACCTCTTTTGGCAAGGATCAAAGACACCAATGGAAAACGGTTAGGCCGGATAAATTTCCTTTTCGCCCGGCGGGCGAGTCTTCCATCTCTTGTGGACCCAGAGCCATTGATCAGGATATGCGCGCACATAATCTTCAATAGTTTGGGTGAAACGCGCGGTGTTCTCGCGAACGTCTCCTTCTTCATCTCCCGTTCGCGCAAGTTCTATTGCAGGTTCAAAGCGCAGACGATATTTTCGGCGCGCACTGTCCCAGGAGAGGAATCCCGGGACTACTGCCGCGTCCGTACGCAATGCGATACGCGCCAGGCCCGAAGTGGTGGAAGCTGGAATGCCGAAGAAATCAACGAACACGCTTTCCTCCAGCACGGTGTTGTGATCGGAGAGGATGCCAACCGTGCCGCCGTCCGCCAGAATCCTCAGAATGGAGCGGGCCGACTTATTTTTCTCGATCGGCCGGTTGCCCGAAAGACAGCGGTAGTGGTTAATGAGTGCATCCACCCGGCGGTTCGCGATGGGGCGGACGAGGAAATGAAGCGGGTGGCCGTACAGCGCTTGCGCAAACGGCGCCAGTTCCCACGCGCTCATGTGCCCGGTGAGAAAGAGCACGCCCTTTCCGCGCCGCCGCGCCGCATCGAAATTTTCGAAGCCATCGAGCACCACAATTTTCTCGATGTTGTCGCGCGTGTATCTTGGAAATTGTGAAAATTCCGCGGCCATCCAGCCGACTTGCTGAATCATTCGGCGAATTACGCGCTTGCGCTTGGTCTCGCTCCAGTCGGGGAACGCCAGACCCAAATTAAACATGGCCGCGCGACGGAGCGGCGCGCGCACGGCATAAGCCGCGGCCGCAAAACTCGCGCCGGCGAATCGCGCCGCCGGCCGCGGCAGCAGCCCGAGTGACTTCACTCCAACCCACGCCGCGGCATATTCGAGCCATTCACGCATGTGGGGCCATTATGCTAGAGGCGGCGAAGCAGATGCCAGTAGTAGTCGCGCAATCGCGGCATCAAGATTCGCGGGGCAATGTTAGACTCAACTCGCATTGAATGCACTTTCACAATTGCGCCGAGACAATCTTTGGGACGCGGCGCTGTCAACTTTGGTCGCGTTCATTTGTCTTTTTACCGGCCTCGGCGCGTTCGGATTGGTTGGCCCGGACGAACCGCGGTATGCGTGGATCGCGAGAGCCATGGCCGAGTCCGGCGATTGGGTTACGCCGCGGCTCTACGGGCAGCCTTGGTTCGAGAAACCGGCCCTCTATTATTGGGCAACCGCAATCGGACTGCGCTTGAACCTGCAGCCGGAGTGGGCTGCTCGCTTGCCTTCCGCATTGGCGGCGTTTGCTGCCGCTCTCGCTGTCGGCTGGCTCGGCTGGAAGCACTATGGCGGCGAAAAAAGCTTTCTTCAACGGCCTGCGTTCCTGGCGCCGCTGATTTTCTCCACGAGTGTGGCTGCCATCGGTTTTTCCCGGGCGGCGACGCCAGATATGCTTTTCAGCGCATTTGTCACTCTCGCGATGGCTTGTGCCGCTAGCGTGCTGCGCGGTCGTCAAGCATTGCGTGCAGCAGAAAACGCAACTTCGGGCGCTCCGCCTCGTGAGATGCTAACTGTAGCGCTCTTCGGCGCGTCCCTGGGGCTGGCGGTTCTGGCGAAGGGCCCGGCGGGCGTGTTACTCGCCGGAGGAGCATTGGCACTTTGGGCCTTTGCTACCTCGCAGTGGCGGACCGCTTTTCGGCTGGTGCATCCCGCCGCCATCGGCGCGTTCTGCGTCGTGGCTCTCCCCTGGTACATCCTCTGCGCTGTGCGAAATCCGGACTTCATACGCGTTTTTATTTTTCGGCACAATTTTCAGCGCTACCTCACGCCTGTGTTCCAGCATAAACAGCCCTTCTGGTTTTTCGGATGGATCACTCTGCTGGCACTGCTGCCGTGGACCGTGCTGTTGATTCCGGCGGCGCAGGAAGGCTTGCGTCTATGGCGTGAAAAAACCTGGTTGCGTTCGCCGGGGTTTTTCTTCGCCTGCTGGGCAATTTTCCCGATTCTATTTTTCAGCGCCTCGCAATCGAAATTGCCGGGCTATATTCTCCCGGCCATTCCGGCCCTCGCGCTCATATTATCCGTTGCAATGATTCGCGCATTTCAGAGGAGCCGCTCGGCTTCGCTTCTCGTCGCTGCGGGTGTCGATCTTTTCTGGCTGGCGTTCGCGATTTTTGTTTTGGTGAAGGCACGCGGTCTTTCCATCTGGGAGCCCGAACGTGCAGGCTGGCTGCACTTCGCTGAGGCCGCGTTGCTGGTGACCGTCTTCGTCTTGCTCTTAATTCTAAGAGCAGGCAGCCGGCAAAATCTCGGAGTCGTTGTGGCAACTTGCTCCCTGCTCGTCGCTGCCACGGTGTTGGCAAGCCTCCGGGTACTTCCGGCCCTGGATCCGTATCTATCAGCGAGACCCTATGCCGTTTTTCTGCGCCACGATCTGCGGCCGGATCGTATATTCACTTTCCACTTGAATCGCTCGTGGAACTTCGGACTTGCCTTCTATTTTCACCGTGAACTTCCGGAGTGGTCGCCCGAAGACCCCGAAGCCGCACTTGTCTTGACCGCGCGCAAGGGTCTGCAGGAAATCGCAAACGCGGGAAGGTTTCAAGGCGAGCTGAACGAAGCGGAAAAAGGAATTCTGTACGTGCCCGTTGGCCCGCTTCCTCGCTAGCGCTGCGACGTAGGCGAGATATTCGTCAGAAAAAAGCTCACAACGATGTTTTCGTAGTTCTTCCGGTCTTCGTCCGTCATTTCAGAATATCCCGTTCGCGTGCGGATCAGTTGCTTTGGTTCAGGCGAAAGAATAAATAGCTGCAACACCTGGTTCGCCAGTACCGGGCGACTATCCGATTGGAAGAAAAGTTTCGGAATTCCTTTTGTGTAGGCCAAGCGGCTGGTGACGGGCGCTTCGTTTCGGAATTGATAATTTAATAAGCGAAACCCCCAGTCACAGAAGCGGCCAACGTAAGGTAAAACCGCGAGGCCCGACTGATTCACCGCGATTTGAACCATCTCGCGAGGATCCGAATAAGCGTCGTCCACAATTAGAGCCGAGATTCGAGGATCGCTGGACGCTTCTTCCAGAGCAACGTATCCCCCGAGATCGACGCCCCACAGTCCAAAATGTTGGGGGTCAACGTCGTCGCGCGCCGACAAAGTTTGAACGGCGGATTTAAGTTCCTGCCTCTCGCGGTATCCCAGCGTGGTAATCCCTGGGCTAGTGCCATGGCCGGAAAAATCGAAGAGGAAGACATTGAACTGGCTATCTTGTAGCGCAGTCACAAGCGTCATGACGTCGCCACGCTGAGAAAGATAGCCGTGACATAACACCACCGTAGGCGCGCCACGCCGTCCCGGGAAAAACCATCCATCCCGCGTGGTTCCGTCAGCGAGTGGAAAAGACACAGTCGTGGGGTGGCCCATCATTACGGTCAAATCAACCGTCGCGGTTGGATGCGCAGTCCGTAATATCTGGTAGAGGAGAAACCCCGAAATCAAGGCGATCGAAACGAATGCAAAAAGGACTATCGCCAGAAGGCTGGAGAGAACCTTGGCTAGGCGCGTTGTGGGATAGCGGAGCTCTGAGAAGACGGCCATCCGTTGGGCGCGGGCGTCAAGAGTTCTGCGGCCCGGCAAGACGAATGTTAGCACAGTTCGCAGCAAGCTCATTTCTCAAGAGGTTACACATCGAGCAAGTAGGCTCAGGTACCGTTCGATGTGGTCCGCTTCGAGGTGGAAGAGATACAGTTGCCGAGCACGGACAGTTGGGTTCTCGCGCCGCGCGAAGCTATAATGTTTACGGACTTTGTGCCGGCCCTCATGCAGATTCTAGATCTTCGCCAAATACCATCACGCAGACTGGAACCGCTGTTCCAAGAGGAGACCCGCCATTGGCGGGACGAACTGCATTGGGATTATCGCCCCTCCGTGGATCTGATTCGGAAGTTCATAGACTCGCACTCTCTGGGCGGCTACGTTGCGCTCGAGGACGATAAGCCCGCGGGTTATGGATTTTACGTTCTCGAGGATCACAAAGGATTGATTGGCGGGTTGTTCGTTTCCTCACGGGAATCCCAAGCGCCAATTACCGAATTACTTTTAACCGAGATGGTTGGCGCTCTTCGCGCCACTCCGCGATTGCAAAGGGTGGAGGCGCAATTGATGCCCTTCGGCACGGAGCTGGACCCGGCGTTTCTCTCTCAATATTTCAGCCTGCACACGCGCTTGTTTATGTTATTGCCGCTAGCGGAAGCCCAGTTGATCAACAAACCCCTTTCCAGCGGCCTGCGACTGGAGCCCTGGACCGACAAGGCTTTCGAATCCGCCGCCAGGCTCATTCAGCTTGCCTATGCCGACCACGTGGATGGGGAAATCAACGATCAGTATCGAAGTGAAGCCGGAGGGATGAAGTTCCTGCGCAACATTGTTTTGTTGCCGGGTTGCGGCCAGTTTCTGCCGGAAGCTTCATTCCTCGTGCGGCCGGCGACGGGTGACCGGCCGGTAGGGATGGTCCTGACTTCCACCGTGGCGGAGGGTGTCGGACATACGACGCAAATTTGCGTGATGCCCGGCTACCAGGGTCACGGAATCGGACGCCTCATGATGGAAAGCTCGATCAAGGCGCTGCAGCGCCGGAAGTACGAATCGCTTTCGCTCACGGTTACCAGCGCGAATACTCCCGCGGTCCAGATGTACGAGCATCTGGGCTTTCGGACGATTAAAAAGTTTGCAGCGGGAGTGTGGCAGGCGCACACCAGGTAAACTTACTTTTTCGCGCGGTCCTTCAACAGAACTTTCAGTTCGTCCATGAATTCCTTGACGTCTTTGAAATCCAGATAAACGGACGCGAACCGCACGTATGCCACCTTATCCAGCTTCTTCAACCTGTCCATGATCAGCTTGCCGATTTCCGTGGTGGTACGCTCGCGCTCGGGCGCTTCGCTGACGAATTGTTCGGCTTCATCTACGATGGTTTCCAGTTTTCCCACAGGCACGGGGCGTTTTTCACACGCCTTCAGCAGACCCTGCAGAAGTTTTTGACGGTCAAACTTTTCCCGCCGGCCATCTTTCTTGATGACCATGTAGGGAATTTCATCGATGCGCTCGTAGGTGGTGAAGCGGCGGTTACACTGCAGGCATTCGCGGCGACGGCGAATCAGATCTCCCGTCTTGGCCTCGCGCGAATCCACTACCTTGTCATCCAGATGCGAACAAAACGGGCACTTCACCGCGGCCTCTCTTCCGAGCTCTTCACTCTTTTAGACCACTCCTCAGATTCAACGGCTTCGGCTGCTTGTTCTTCAGCGCTCGCCATTCGGCGAAGTTCGCCCATCGACCATCCCTCGCTAAAGAGCAACGGCAAACCCGCGAGGCAGCAACTTGCAAATGTCACCAGCCAGAGAATGATCGAAGCCGTGGCTGCCGGCTCCTTTTCTACTCCAAAGATCAGTGTCAAAACAAGGAATGTGGCGAGTTGGGCGCCACCTCCGACACCGGGAAGCTGAGCGGCCGAACCAATCAGGGTGAACGCCAGAACCACCAGCGCGCCTGAAAGCGTCATCGCCGCTAGCGCTGGTTCTCCGCTGAACGCGTGCGCGATCCAAACGTATGCGAGCAACACCAGAAACCAGTGCACGCCGGTATACGCAAGGAGCACCAGCAGGTCGCTCCAGGTGCGGATGCCCTGCAATCCCTCGCTGAAACCTTCCAGCAATGTGACAATCTTCCCACGCCAGCCGTGCTGCCAACTCGACTTCTTTAGCCTTCTTCCCAGCCATTCCGCGCCATGAAACCGGAAATAGAGCAGGAACGAAATCGCAGCCGCCAGCAGCACCAGGAGCAATATTCCTCCGGTGCGTGCGAGAGCTTCGATCTTATCGCTTTGGTCGCTATCCCCAACTCCCTTGCGCTCGAATGCCAGCAACGCAAGCCCCGCGATCACCGCCGCAGCAGCCATGTCGAACACGCGCTCCAGGACATACACACCGAACATATGGGGAATTGGAATCGAGTCTTTCTTCGCGATCAATACGGGTCGAATCGGCTCGCCCGCTCGACCAAGCAGAAAAGTGCAGGTGAATCCCATCAGAGTAGCGCTGTAAACGTGCCAAAAGTTTGTATGTCCGAGGGTCCGCGAAAAACGCATCCATCGGATGGCGCGTATTGCGAAGCAGACGTACACCGCAAGTACGCCCAAGACCAGCAACGAAAGGCGCGCGTCGCGGAGGGACTGCCCTACCATCCCCCATTGAAATCCTTCCAGTGTGATCGAATTGCGGAACTTGTAAAATAAATAGCCGAGTGCCAGAAAGGCGAGCAGGAGCAAAAAGAACTTTCGTGACTTTTGAAACATTGATTTCGCACCGTAGCAGTAAGCTTCCGAGGGTGTCAAGGAGAGGGCTTATTTTCTATTCAGTAGAGATGTAATCGCGGATATTGTTGTAATCCTCGCGGGAGAGGATTCCTCTGGTCACCAGTTCATCTCTGCTGTGGTACGGGCGTCCGTGAATAATTTTCCTGGCGTCGGTCATTGAAATTCCGGGAAGGCTGGTCAGTTCGCTTTCCGGCGCTGAATTCAAATTGACCGGGTGCGAGTGGTCGTGGTTCCAACCTTCTTTTACTCCTTGGGCGGCGGCCCGGGCGTCTTCGGCGGCTTGGCGAGCGGCTTGACCTAACTCCTTCCCCGCTTCCTTTAGCTCCGGTTTAATGCGCTCCGTTGCTTTGGCGGCTTCTTCGCGGGTCCTTTCATCGCGCTGTCGTTGGTCCTGTGTTGGAGTTGAATTGCAACCCGCCGAACCAACCAAAAGAAGCACGCTGCACAAACTTAGATTTCTTGGTAATCGAAATATCACAGCATATCCTCCGCGCTTGCCGAGGCTCGCTTTGGCTTACGACTAAACGCTAGCAAAGAGCCAATCTAAGTCACAATACACTGATGACGGTAGGCCGTGCATTAGACCGAAACGTTTCAAGGTGAGTGTGGGGCAAATGAGATGAGAGCGAAGAAAGACAGCGCCCTTCCGCCGCCATTGCGCGTCTCCGGGCAAGCCGGTTTATGCGAGAGCTGCCGGCACGCGCGCCGGATTGAGTCCGACCGCGGCTCGGTATTCTTTCTGTGCGAGCTCTCGTCGAGCGATCCAAGATTCCCGAAATACCCGGCGCTTCCGGTGATGCAATGCCTCGGATACAGCCCGAAAACTTAGGCTTGGCTTGCGTAGACCACACGGTTGAACCTCTAGCCGTCATTGCTTTGTCCAGGGGTAGCGGCTTGTGTTTCCAAGCGCAACGCGGCTAAGATGCCGTACATCGCCGGATTG
>JBEKSN010000180.1:0-7670 GCA_049517055.1 Candidatus Acidiferrales bacterium
GGAAGCCGCTGGTCGGGATTCAAGAACTCCGGGTCGTCAAACGGGGCCATCCACGATCGTTCCACGATGCATACGAAACCATTTTTACCTTTGGCCGCGATTTCGTAACCATGCCGTCCGAGGACCCAGACCTCGGCATCGCGTGAGATAGACTCCGGGGCCGCAGTCCGCGCAAAGGCTATCTCCGCATTCCGATCCGCCATCAAGTATTGGTCAATCGGCGCCATGCGCTCATAAAGCGTCGCCTTATCGTCCAGTGCGTGTGCTTGCAAAGTCGCGCTCAGCACCACAACCAGCGCGAAACTTTTCGCGATCGTCCCGATTATTCTCCGCTTCATCGATTTTCTCCTGAGCGCTACGAAGAGCAGCCGTGCCGTACTTTCGTCGCTTTGTGCGCGAAGCCCAACCGCCGCTAATCGGACTCTTGCCCTGGGTCGCACACGCAGCCGATGTTCCCTCGGCTACTACCGTTTACCCAGAGCGCCCCGTAGTATGGGACGCGAAGGGCCGCCGCGATTCCCGCGCTGGCGCCTGATTCTGAGGAAACGAAGAATCACCCTGAGATCGCCCAGCGATTGAACGGGCACGCCCGGCTCTCTCGCATCTTGCGCTTCGCATGCAGCCGGTTCTGAGGCTGCCACCATCACCGCGCTTTGTGCGGTGCCCATTGGCGTGAGCCAAGAGAACTTCCCTGCCTTCGCCGTGATTGCTGAAGGAGTCGCGCTTTTCAGGGGGTCGGAGCTTCAGCTCCGACAAAGAGCGACTTCCTCGTTTTCTCACCCAGCCGATGTTTCCTCGGCTGCTACCTTCGCCGCGCATCCTGCGGCGCCCTCGTGAGCCCAAAAACTTCCGCGCCGTACGTTTAACTTCACGAGAAGTCGGCGATTCGCCGACAGTTACCTTCGCGGCGCAATTTGCCGCGCCCTTGTCCGCCTAGCGCGTGGCAACTGAATTTGCCGTATCCGATTTACACGCGACGCAGCGTCAGTGCTTATCCGCGGTATCAACCGTACCGTCCGACCACTTGCCGACGGGGACCATGAATATCATCAGGCTGTCCTGGGGGTCGTCACCTGAAAGAATCGGGGAGCCCGGGACATCCGCTCCCCAGCTCGCGGCGTCCGTCCGCGGTACGAAAAACATCAGGTGCGGATGCCAGTGCGTGGCGCTATCGCCTAAGTATTGTTGCTTTGACAGCATGTAGCACATCGCTCCCGGCTCCTGCATCGGCAATTCCTTCTTGTCGAGAGCGGCTTTGATATTGTCGAACATTTGAGCCTTGGATTGGCCGGCCAATACCCACTCGGTCTTCTTGATTGTGAATGGAAGGTAGGTTCGTGCGGCCGCCGCGTTCAAGCAGAGGGGGCCACGCAGCTTGGGATTCCAAAAGTTAGGATCGTCAATTGGGGCGGTCCATCCCCTTTCCACGATGCACACGAAACCATTCTTGCCTTTGGCCGCGATCTCGTAACCATGCCGCCCCAGGACCATCACCTCGGCATCGTGTGAAATGGATTCCGGAGCCGCGCTCCGTGCCAGAGCTATCTCGGCATTCGGATCCGCTATCAAGTATTGGTCCAGCGGGGCCATGCTCGGATACGGTGTTTTGGCGTCCTGTCCTTGTGCTTGCAACGCAGCGCCCAGCACCACAACTAGCGCGAAACTTCCTAATGCGATCGTCCTGATTATTTTTCGCTTCATCTATTTCTCCTGAGGAGTGGAAGCCCGCTCCCATCAAGGTGAGGTATGGCCGTCGCGCCGGCCATTCGCTTGCGCCGTTAGGCGTGGCGGGAATTGTGGCAAGGCTAACTTGTGAAATGCAAGTGATTATTTTAGGATGGAAACATGAGGCGCGGGAAGGCAGGGCCAAAGCGGCGGTCGGGGTGTCCCTTAAATGCTTCGGTGGAAATGTTGGGCGATCGCTGGTCGCTCCTGATCGTCCGCGACATGATGTTGGCTGGGGCGCGAAGCTACAAACAACTCCTGGAGGGTTATGAAGGCATTGCCACGAACGTTCTGGCGGACCGTCTGCGAAAGCTGGTCGCCTACGGCATTATCACCACGGAAAAAGACCCGTCGGACGGACGCAAGCTGATTTACTTACTGACCGCGAAAGGAATAGCCCTCGCGCCGGTCCTCACCGAAATGGTCCTCTGGGCCGCCGCTCACGAAGAAACCGAAAATCAAGCGCTCGTGCGCCAGATGCGTGCGGACAAGCAGAAGTTCCTGACCGGAGTCCGGCAGCGATGGGCAAACCGCCGCTCAGCGCGAGCTTAAATGTATTTACCCCTTGTCTTCGCTCGACTTACAGCCGTGTAATTATTACTCTTGACTTATGTTTACTAGTATGTTATCATCAGGTGTGGCGTCATAGACGCCCTAGGGAGAAGGTTTATGGCTGAGGCCGCTAGCAGTCGAGGTCGTAGTCGAAGAGCTGGCAGTAAGCCCGAAACCCCTCAATCCCCCCGCCATTCCGCCCTTGTTACCCCCATTTCTAATCGAGAACTCTTGGAATTAGAACACACCTCAACTCGTTGAAAACAAACACCAGCGACCCTTTCTAATCGAGAACTTTGAACCAACACATTGCGCGGATAAAACAACGCAAGCGGGGTTACAATGCCCGCACGCCGCGAAGTCGCGCAACATATATAATGCCTGTGTACGCTGGGGAGGCACCATTGAAGAAGCATATGTACCGGGTCCTTTCGGCCATTCTCCTAGGTGGGCTATTCGCGACCATTGTGAGCGTGCGCGCGGCCGCGCCCAAGACGGAGATGGTCAAATTTCCCAGCGGGAAGGAGACGATCGAAGGGTATCTGGCGGTTCCCGAGAAGCCCGGACGTTACCCCGCAGTGATTGTGATCCACGAATGGTGGGGGCTGAATGACTGGGTAAAGGAACAGACCCAGAAAATCGCCGAGCAAGGCTACGTGGCATTGGCTGTGGACCTTTACCGCGGCAAATCCGCGACGACTCCGGAGGAAGCCCACGAGTTGATGCGAGCATTAGCGCAGGACCGCGCCGTGCGCGACTTACAGGCCGGATACGATTATCTGGCTACGCGGCAAGACGTGAATGGACGCATTGCAGCACTGGGCTGGTGCATGGGGGGCGGTTATGCGTTGCAACTGGCGATACATCAACCGCGCCTGTCAGCTTGTGTGGTGAACTACGGAGCGTTGCCGACCGATCCCAACGACATTCAACAGATAGCAGCGCCGCTGCTTGGAAATTTCGGCGCGGAAGATCACGGAATCACTCCCGCCGACGTGAAAGCCTTCCAAAAGACCTTGACGGGCTTGGGCCGCTACGTGGACATTAAGATCTATGATGGCGCCGGCCATGCGTTTGAAAATCCGAACAATGAGAAGGGATACCGCGCCGAAGACGCTGCGGATGCCTGGGCGCGCACAGTTGCCTTCCTCAAGAAGACTCTGAAGTACGAAGCCAAGTAATCATCGATACGAGCCACTCACCTTGTCGGCGTTCTTTATGGCAACATCTCCTGCCGATACAGTTCCCTGGTGTGCCACACCGCAGCGACGACAACCATGAGGCCCATGGCAGTCACCGCTACCAACCCGCCGAAGTCCAAAAGGCGATAGGGCAGTCCGGGCACCTTAAGATCTGGACGAAACCACAAGACAACATTTCCCACCGATAAAAGAATTCGTATTTCCGTGGGTCCGAACTTCGCGAAAGATAGCCTGAAAATTCCCAACGTGTAAGACGCCAGGTAACTTTCAATGGAGAGAAGTAGGAAAGCAACGAGCATGCCAGTCGCGACACGCCAATCCACATAAGTGGAAGCCCCGAGCCCGCCCATGAGAAAGAGCGCTCCGAACGAGTCAACCATGTGGTCAACATAAAATCCGTAGCGAGGACGCTGTATGTTTCTCACACGCGCCAGCGTCCCATCGAGGCTATCTCCAAACCAGTTCAGCGCTAGACACACTGTCGCAAGCAGCAGCCCCACAGGATGCCAGCGCGCCAATAAATAACTGGCGCCGGCTAGAAGCATGGCCACGAATCCAATAAGCGTCAGCTGATCGGAGGTAACCCAACAGGGCATACGCGGGGCCAACCAAAGTAATACTCTGCGCTCCCGTGCGGATGTGACACTTTCTTGAATACGGGTTGCATCGCGAAAGGTCTGCGCACTTTCTTTTGTTGGCGCAGTTTTCAATTGATTGCCATGAGTTTCGCGAGCAAGTGTGGATTCGACCGCTGATGGTTTGAGGCTCATCTTGTGATTCCTCCCCGGATCGAGTTCCGTATTCTTCCCTTGTCCGGCATGCGCGGACTATGCGTTCATGGCGCCGCCGATTTCAATGATTTGCAGGTCATTTCTGATAAGGGAAATCTCATTTCATAAGGGGCTTAAAATCAGGCGGTTGATCAACGTTCTCCGTTAGAATTGGGCCACTGGGGAGACATGTCTTGACGGAGCCAAAGCGCGAGAGACGAAATTTTCGCTTCGGCGTATTCGAATTCGATGCTGCGAGCGGCGAACTGAGTAGGGAAGGCAACGTGCAGCCTCGACTTCGCGACCAAGCGCTTCAAATACTCCGGATGCTTTTGGAGCGGCCGCGAGAAGTGGTCACTCGAGAGGAACTCCGCAATGGCCTATGGCCGGCGGACACGTTCGTGGATTTTGATCACGGACTGAATACCGCGATAAATCAACTACGAAGCGCACTGGGTGATTCAGCAGCGAATCCCCGGTTTATCCAGACGCTGCCTCGCCGCGGATATCGCTTCATTGCGCCAGTAGAGGCTGGCTCGCAGAACGGCATCCTTGGACCAGAAGAACTTGACGAACCCGCATCGCAACCAGCTCGCTCATCGGTTTTGAGCGACCCGCAGGAATTACCCTTCGTTTCGCGACGGATAGTGCGGATTCTCTTTTCGTTGATTCAGCTGATGTACCTCGTCTTTTACACGATTTCGTTGATGCGGTTGTCCCGGGTGGAGGCGATCCTGACGGAATCGAGAGCCCCTAGTCCTTTGATATTAGTCGTCCTGATCGTTACGGCGGCCATCGGGATACCGATTCGGCTTTATCTGCTTTCGGCAGCGAGCTTTAACTATCGCGGGCTGAGCACGAAATTCAAGAAACTTTTCCCGTTTCTGCTTCCACTCGACGAACTATGGGCCCTTGCTCCGTTCTTGATCGTTCACACAATCGGCTTCGGCTTGGCCCTGGCGGCCACCGCCGCACTCCTCTATCTGCCGTTCTCCCAGCGATCCCTACTGCTCATGGGGTTTTCAGTTCGGCCTACATCAAATTGAACGAGCTATCGCGCCCTCGATGCCGTCGAACGCTGTGCTAGAATGCAAATAAGTCAGTAGGCCCGTAGCTCAGTTGGCTAGAGCGCCACCTTGACACGGTGGAGGTCTGCGGTTCGAGCCCGCACGGGCCTACCATTCCTGTCGCCTTCCCGGTAGAGCTAATTGAACCTAACGATGCATTCAGCTCCTACGCCTGGAACATGAAGCCTTCTACTGGTTCTTGATCACTTCACCGCCCTTCATCACGAAGCGGACATTTTCCAACACATGCACGTCTGCGAGAGGATCGCCGTCGATAGCGATAATATCCGCAAACTTACCCGGCTCCAGCGCGCCAACGCGGTCCGTCCAGCCGAGCAAATCGGCTGCATTCACGGTAGCAGCCTGAATCGACTGCAACGGCGAAAGACCCAGCTTCACCATAACCGCAAATTCACGTGCATTCAGGCCATGAGGATAGACCGCGGCGTCCGTGCCAAACGCCACTTTCACGCCTTCTTTGAAGGCGACCGCGATATTCTGGCGCGCGATTGGGAGCACGATCTTGGCCTTTTCGATCATGTTGGGAGTGAGGCCAAGTGTGGACATATTTTCTGTCAGCCAATCCCCCAGATAAAGCGTAGGAACCAAGTATGTGCCGTGCTGCTTCATTAACTGAATGTCTTCCTCGTTCATATAGCTGCCATGCTCGATTGAATCCACGCCTGCGAGCACCGCGTTCTTGATTCCCAGCGCGCCGTGAGCGTGCGCCGCAACTTTGCGGCCCAGCCCGTGCGCCGTGTCGATGATCGCTTTCATTTCTTCGGGACTATATTGTTCCAGCGCCGGGTTATCGCCTTCGGAGAGCACGCCGCCGGTGGCCATGAATTTAATCACGTCAGCACCGTATTTAATGTTTTCTCTCACTTTCGCGGTCACGCCAGTCACGCCGTCAGCAACTCCGTCGCTCGAAAAATTGTATTGAGGCGCGAGGAAATTCTCGTCGGCGTGCCCTCCGGTGATGCTGAGCGCCGGGCCGGAAGCGAGTGTTCGCGGACCCGGAACATCCCCGGCCTTAATGGCGTCGCGCAGAGCAATGTCTGAGTATCCATTCGCCCCCACATTGCGAACCGTTGTGAAACCTGCTTCGAGAGTGACACGAGCATTGCGTGCGCCGATCAGCGCCTGCCGCGGATAGGAAACGTGCAACCCCGCCGGACCCGACATGTAGGGCGTGTAGGTGAGATGGGTGTGGCAATCAATCAAACCAGGAAGCACCGTCGCATTCGAGAGATCGATCACCTTGGCGCCCGCCGGAAGCTGGCTTGAAATCTCCGCCGCTTTCCCGATGGCTTTGATCCGGTCGCCCTCAATCCAGATGATCTGATCCGTAAGATAATTTCCTGTGCGAACATCCAGTACCTTTCCGGCATGGACCGCAATTTCAGCGGGCGGAGAAAGCTTCGGCGTCTGAGCGCCGCACACCGCGATCAAAACCAAGCACAAAAAACACAGCAATCCCAAACGCCTCATCTAAAGCCTCCCTAAGATTGTTGCGCGCATGCCAATCGTCTCCGGACGCGGCAGCGTTGCGACCGGGATTGTATCCCCGCCGGCGGAGTTATCTTTGTGTTTTTTCCCCTGCACTCCGGTACCAACTCGTGAATTCCGGAGACACCTGCTTCCGCAATTTCTTAGCCTGCACTGTTGACACAACGGGTCCATAATGTATTATTATGCAAGCGGATGAATAATCACGCATAAGGTTACATGGGCGCGCACAAAAGATTCAGGCAAGGGCAAATTTTGAAGGTGCTGGCGGGGCCTCCGGTCGGCAGCCAGGACGAGTTGCGCCGGCAGCTCGTGCATCTGGGCGTACGCGTTACGCAAGCCACGCTCTCGCGCGACCTTCGCGAACTGCGCCTGGTGAAAACCGCCGAGGGCTATCGGCCGCTTTCCGCTGCGGCAGCAGAAGAAGCGTCGTCAGTTCCCGCGCTGGCTCGCGCCTTGAAAGAATTTTTGCTCGATGTGCGGCCGGCGCAGAACATGCTCGTGTTGAAGACTCCACCCGGCGGCGCCCAGCCGATTGCAGCAGCTCTCGACGCTGAGCGCTGGAAAGAAGTGGCCGGAACGCTGGCTGGCGATGACACAGTTCTGATCATCGCGTCTTCACGTACGGCACGCGCGGCGGTCCAGAAACGAATCGAGGAAATGCTCGGATGAGCGATCAGACAACAGTCGCTGTGGTGGGAGCCACCGGCTACGCGGGATTCGAACTCGCCCGGCTGCTTCTGCGGCATCCGCACATCGAGAAACCGGTCTTCTTCGTGCGCGGCGAGCACGCGAACGCTCGCTGCCTGACGGAGATCTTTCCGCAGCTTCGCGGATTGGGCGAA
>JBEKSN010000181.1:0-7525 GCA_049517055.1 Candidatus Acidiferrales bacterium
TTGGGAATATTCCCGATCATAATCCCCGTGGCTTTCATGGGATTGCACTTATTTGTGGCCATCATTCAGGCATTCGTTTTCACTATTCTTCCGGCCCTGTATATCGGCATGGCAACAGCGGACGAGCATTAATTCGGCTTTATTGCCGACCAGCGTGAGCCCGGCTGCTTTAGGATGACGGGAACCACCTCCTGGCGGCGCTTCATACAAAGGAGAAGTAGAGTGAAAAAACTAGCGGGGATTTTTCTGTTGTTGCTATTCGTCGGGTTAATGGCGGCGCCAGTGTTTGCGCAAGCCGCTGGTGAGAAGCCGCCCGAGCACGTTGCCACCGGCATCGTGCTTGCCGCAGGTTTCTCCATGGCTATCGCGGCAGCTTTCTGCGGATTGGGGCAGGCAAAAGTTGCTGCCGCAGCGTGCGAAGGAATTGCGCGCAATCCCGGCGCCGCGGGTGCGATTCGAACAGCCATGATTCTCGGCTTGGTGTTCATTGAGACCCTGGCGCTGTTTACGCTCGCTATCGTCTTCGCCAAAGTCGGCTACTAGTAGATTCTGAAACTCAGGCCCGGACGCTCGCCGCAAGCGAGTCTCCGGGCCTTTTATTTTTGCGGCCTTTCAAGGGGAGGTTAAGAAACGCTCAAGCTGAAAACGCTGGATTAGCGCAGGTATAGGGAATCCGCGGCGGCCTTGGCCATCTCCAGGACGCGCGCGGGAAGCAAACCGAGATACAGGGTACCGGCAGCGGCTATAGCGAGAGCAAAGGTAAGGCTGGGCGCAACCTTCGTTGGCACATAGTCCTTCGATGGCTCCCAAAAGTACATCGCGACAATCACGCGGAGGTAATAGTAAGCGCCGATCACGCTGTTGATCGCTGCAATCACCACCAGCCAGACAATCTTCGAATCGAGCGCAGCCTGAAACGCAAAAAGCTTTCCGAGGAATCCGCCAGTGGCCGGCAATCCCAGCAGCGAAAGCAAAAAGAGGGAGAAACAGACAGCCAGCACCGGCTGCTTCGTTCCCAGCCCAGCATAGTCCGTGATTTCCAGCCGCTTTTCGCCTTGCTGGCCCAGGTGCGCGATCACCAGAAATGCGCCGATCTTCATCAGTGCGTACGCCGCCAGATAAAAAAGAACCGCGGTGATGCCAATATCCGTCCCCGCGGCAAACGCGACAAGAATGTAGCCCGCATGCGCGATAGACGAATATGCCAGCATACGTTTTACGTTGGTCTGCACCAGAGCCGCAAAATTACCCACCAGCATGGTAAGTACCGCAGAAATCCAAATAGCCCAGAACCAAAAATTGCCCGCCGAGCCGAATGACACATAGAAGATTCGCAGCATCAGCGCGAACGTGGCCGCCTTCGGCCCCGACGCCAGCAGCGCCGTCACCGGCGTGGGCGCGCCCTCGTAAACGTCCGGCGCGTAAACCTGGAACGGAGCCGCGACGACCTTAAAGCCCAGGCCTACGAACATCAGCGCGAGGCCGAGAATCGCAAGCGAGGCAACTTGCCCGTGCTCGACGATCATTTGTGCGAGCTTTCCAGAAATCACATCAATCCGTGTGGTTCCCGTGGCGCCGTACACCATGGCGATGCCATACAGGAAAAATGCCGTGGCGAAGGAGCCCAGAACGAAATACTTCAACGAAGCTTCGTTCGATTTGAGCGCGCGGCGCCGGAATCCGGCCAGAATATAGGTGGAAATCGAGCTCATCTCCAGCCCGATGAATGCGGTGACCAGTTCGTTCGCTCCGGCCAGGATCCCCATCCCCGCGGTTGCGAACAATACCAGAGCGTAATATTCGCCGCGCTGGATGTTTTCGTCGTCGAGATACTGGAACGACCCGAGAATCGCGAGCGCCGCAGCGCCGATTACGATCACGTGGACGAAAACGCTGAAAGCATCCGCACGAATCAGGCCGCTATAGGCAGTGCCGGGCGCGTCATTGGCCATGATGCGAACCCCAGCCAACGCGGCGAGCGTGCCGATAAACGCCAGCCATCCGAGCGCGCGTTTGTGCGCCGCCTGAACAAATGGGTCCGCGACCATAATGACGATCCCGAAGACACAAAGAATTATTTCCGGCGCGAGCCGGTGGAAATTGGCGAGTTGTTCCGGCGGGAAGGGCGTCACGGCTGAACGTGCCTCAGTGAAATCTTCGTAAGAGACGCGTTCTTGCGCGGCCCGGGTGAAATAACGCTTTGTTTTCCGGCCGGCTCAGGCGTTGCCGGCCGCGACACGTTCTGCGCGCGCTCCATTTGGTGCAACAAATTATTTGTGGAAACTTCCATGCGCCGCGTGAAGATGGGGGAAGCTACGCCCATGAAAATAATGGCAACTGCCATGGCTACCAGAATCAGCCGCTCGCGCCCCGAAGCGTCTGGCAAAGTGCGATTTTTCTCTACAGTTACTTCTCCAAATCCGACGCGCTGGTAGGCCCATAACAAATAGATCGCCGAAAGCACGGCCCCACTCGCAGCCCACGCCGCCCACGCGTGATGGCCCTGAAACGTCCCAATCAGAATCAGGAACTCGCCGATAAACCCATTCAGCGGAGGCAGCGCGAGCGACGAAAGCGCAATAAAAAGAAAAAACGACATGAGCACAGGCATCGGATTCACCAGGCCGCCGAATTCCTTGATCTCGAACGTGTGGCGCCGGTCGTACAGCATTCCCACGCCGAGGAAAAGCGCGCCGGTCGAAACGCCGTGGCTCAACATCTGGAAAATCGCGCCTTGAATCGAAATCGTGCTGAAAGCGAAAATTCCTAACACGACGAAGCCAAGGTGGCTAACCGATGTGTACGCCACCAGCCGCTTTAAATCAGTTTGCACGGTGGCGACCATCGCGCCGTACACAATTCCAATGATGGCGAGCACTCCGATATACGGCGCCAGGCGGTGCGCCGCATCCGGAAACAGCGGCAAGCAAAATCGCAGCATCCCGTAAGTGCCTAGCTTCAACATCACTCCCGCGAGAATCACCGAACCTGCCGTGGGCGCTTCGGTGTGCGCGTCAGGAAGCCAGGTATGCAGCGGGAACAGTGGCACCTTGATGGCAAACGCGAGGAAGAAAGCTCCGAAAAGCAGAAGTTCGGTGTGTGACGGCAGCAGAACAAGCCCGGTTTGCAGCTTCGCCTGAATATCCGGCAGATCGAACGTCCCGGCCAGGTTGTATAGCCACAGGATCGCGACCAGCATCAGGATCGAGCCGAACATGGTGTACAGAATAAATTTCACCGCGGCGTAAATTCTCCGGTCGTGTCCCCAGATTCCGATCAGGAAATACATTGGGATAAGCGTCAGTTCCCAGAAAAAGAAAAAGAGGAGCAGGTCGAGCGAAACAAAAACGCCAATCATGGCCGTCTCAATGACCAGCAGAGCGATGAAAAATCCCTTCACGTTCTCACGAATGGCCTGCCAGGAACAAAGAATCGCGAGCGGCGTCAGGAATGTCGTCAGCAAAACGAGAAACAGGCTGATGCCGTCCACGCCCAGGTGATAATGAATATTTGCGCGGGCGATCCAGTCGTAATATTCCTCGAATTGATACTGCGCGTTCACGCCATCGAATCCGTGCAGCAGAAAGAGTGAAATTACGAACTCGGCCACCGAGATGGCGAGCGCAATGCGTCGAATCCAGGTGTGATCGTCTGCGCGCAGCAGCAAGAGCGCGGGGACGCCGAGCAAGGGCAGGAACGCGATGACCGTCAGCAGGTGTGAGGACATTTCCACGTTAGCGCACCATTCCCCAGAACCCGAGCATCAACGCGGTAAAGCCCAATGCGCCGATGACTACCCATGTGGCGTAACTTCGCGCGTTCCCGGATTGCAATTCGCGAGCTTGTCCGCCGGCGTCGCGAGCCACATCCGCAACGCCGTTTACCGTGCCGTCGATCACGCGCTCGTCCACCACATGCCACAGCACATTCGTAGAGATCCAAAGGAAAGGACGGACAAACAGAATCGCGTAAATTTCGTCCACATAATATTTATTGAGCAAGAGCGTGTAGAGGCCATGCACACGTTCGGCAATTTTTTTCGGCGCGTCCGGCCTGCGAATATAAAACCACCAGGCGATCAACAATCCAACGATTGCGAGGATCACCGGCGGCCCGGTCAAAGCGTGGAGCAATTCCATCGCGGGGCTCGGCGATATTCCACCTGCTTCACCAGCCGCGCCCGCGAGCGATGCTCCTTGTTCAATTCCCGACTCCACTGCATAAGCGGAGAATACGGGATGCAGAAATGCCTCGAAGTAATCCGTCTTGCCAAGAAGATGCGGCGCCGCGAACCAGCCACCGAAAATCGAACAAAACGCCAGAATCATCAGCGGCACGGTCATATTTCTGGGCGATTCGTGGACGTGCACTTCGTGCTCGTCAAAGCGCGGCTTGCCGAAGAAGGTGAGAAATATCAGCCGGAACATGTAAAACGAAGTGAGGCCGGCGGCAGCCAAACCGAGCAGCCAAAGTGTGATGTTAGCGTGCGGTCCGGAACCTGCCGCGTCCAGAATTTCATCTTTGCTGAAAAAACCAGCGAAACCAGGGATGCCCGCAATCGCGAGCGTGGCGATGAACATGGTCCAGTAGGTAGCAGGGATCTGTTTTCGCAGGCCGCCCATGAGTCGCATGTCCTGCTCGCCGCCCATTGCGTGAATCACGCTGCCCGCGGCCAGGAAGAGCAAGCCTTTGAAAAACGCATGCGTCATCAGATGGAAAATTCCGGCGGCGTACGCTCCTACGCCACAACCGAGAAACATGTAACCGAGTTGCGAAACGGTCGAATAGGCCAAAACTTTCTTGATGTCCGTCTGCACCAGCGCGATCGTCGCGGCATAGAATGCGGTAACCGCGCCCACTAGGGCCACAACAAACATTGCAATCGGCGCGCGCGAAAATAGCGGATGCATCCGCGCGACCATGTACACGCCCGCGGTCACCATGGTAGCGGCGTGAATCAACGCGCTCACCGGCGTGGGGCCTTCCATCGCGTCCGGCAGCCACACGTAGAGCGGTAACTGTGCAGATTTGCCGATCGCGCCGGCGAAAAGCAGCAAACAAATCCATGTCAGCACGCCGGCTTGCGTGGCGCTCTCGGCGGGCATGTTGGCTGCCTTCTGAAAAATCGTCCCGAAATCCACGGAACTGAAAGTCCAGAAGAGAAGCAAAATGCCGATGGTGAATCCGAAGTCGCCAATCCGCGTAGTGATGAATGCTTTCTTGCCTGCATTAATCGCAGATTGTTTCAGGAACCAGAATCCGATGAGCAAGTAGCTGCAGAGGCCAACACCTTCCCACCCTACGAACATCAGAACTATGTTTGCGGCCAGCACCAGCGTAAGCATGAAGAAAACGAACAAATTCATGTACGCAAAGAAGCGGTAGTAGCCTTCCTCGTGCGCCATGTAGCCCGTCGAATAGATGTGCACCAGCAGACTGACAAAAGTGACCACCAACAGCATCACGATGGTCAGGTGGTCCATCTGCAGCGCGAAATCCACCTTGAACGAGCCGGCCACGATCCAATTGAAATAATTCTTGAAAAATGCAAGCTGATCCGCGGGCAACAGCGAAAATTCCCGAATGGCTTCGAGCACGGAAAGGAAGGACAGCGAAACGGACCCAATCCCAACGGAATTTATAGCCACCTTCGGCCAGTTCTTGCCGAGCAGGCCGTTGATCGCGGCGCCGGCCAGAGGCAGCGCGAGAATAATCCAGAGATGATCGAGTATCGGCATCAGAATTTTAGAAGGTTCACGCGCTCGATGTTCAGCGAATGGCGATTCTGGTAAATAGTGATCACAATCGCCAGGCCAACGGCCGCTTCCGCCGCGGCGACGACAATCACAAAGAAGACGAATACCAATCCGTCCAACTGATTCCACGCGCGCGCGAACGCCACAAATGCGAGATTGACGGCATTCAGCATCAACTCGATGGCCATGAAAATCGTGATGATGTTCCGCTTGAACACGAATGCCAACACGCCCAGCCCAAAAAGAATTGCGCTCAGCACCAGGTAATAGGAAATCGGAACGACGCTCATTCGTCCCTCTTCGCCAGAACCAGCGCGCCTAGAATAGCGATCAAGATCAAAATGGAAGTGGCTTCAAACGGAAACAAATATTTCTGGAAAAGCTGCATTGACAAATCCCGCGTCGAAACCATCACGTTCGCGGATCCCGCACCGTTGGCGGGCGTTCGGCCAATCAGCGAATGCGCCATCCAATGTGCCAGCTCCAGAAGCAGCAGGATGCCGAGCGGAAGCCCCGCGTATTTCGCAATCTTGCTCCAGTCCGTGCGCTCTTCCGTCCCGGCGTTCAGCAGCATGATCACGAAGACAAAAAGAACCATGATCGCGCCGGCGTACACGATGATCTGCACCGCGGCGATGAATTCCGCGCCGAGCATCAGATACAGGCCCGCCAGCGACATCATCACCAGAATCAGCGCGAGCGCGCTGTGGATCGGCTCGCGGGCCACAATCAACAGTATCGCGCCGCCCACCGAGATCAGCGCGAAGACGAAAAACAGAATGAAGGGCAGGCTCATCCGTGCTTCACCAGCAACGGGAAAACAATCCACAGCGCGGTCCCCACCAGATTCGCGAGCGAGACCGGCAGCAGCAGCTTCCAGCCGAGCGACATCAACTGGTCGTAGCGAAAGCGCGGCAGAGTTCCGCGAGTCCAAACGTAGAAGAAAATCAAGCAGGCGACTTTCAGCAGAAACCAGAATGGCCCCTGCACCACCGGCATCACCGCGGGAAGAAGGCAAAGTGCGCCGAGAACGAGTGCACCAAAAGTAATCACGATGAGCTGGATGCGCGCAATCCCACGCGCGACCACAGCAGCGTCATAGCCCAGATAAAGTCCGAGCCCTAGCAGCATGACCGCCGGCAGGTATTGAAGAAACGTCCAGCTCTCCGGAAACGGAGATAGCCATCCGCCCAGAAACAGAATCGTCGCGAGGAAAGACACGGTGAGCATGTTTGCGTATTCGGCCATGAAGAACATGGCGAATTTGAAGCTGGAATATTCGGTGTGAAAACCAGCGACAAGTTCCGTTTCCGCTTCGGGTAAATCAAAGGGAACCCGGTTCGTTTCCGCGATCGCCGACGTGAAATAGCATAGAAACCCGATGCACTGCGGAAATATGTGCCAGCGGGGAACGAACGGCAGGTAACGATAATATCCGGTCTGGTCTCCCACCATTTCGTTAAAATTCAGCGTTCCCGCCAGCAGCACCACACCCACCACCGAAAGCGTGAGCGCCACTTCATAGCTGATCATTTGCGCGGAGCTGCGCAATCCGCCCAGCAACGGGTACTTGCTATTGGACGACCATCCGGCCAAGGCCACGCCGTACACGCCGATAGACGTGATGGCGAAAACAAACATCAGTCCGATATTTACATTCGCCACGATAAGCTGCGTGGGCTGCCCGAGAATCGTAATGGTCGCCGGACCAAACGGAATCAGCGCGATCGTGGTCAGCGCCAGTGTCAACGCCAAGAATGGCGCGAGGA
>JBEKSN010000182.1:0-7451 GCA_049517055.1 Candidatus Acidiferrales bacterium
CCAACGCGCCCGGAATGGTTCCCGGGACCAAGTACCAGAACAGGCGCCGGTTGAGCACAACTTGGAGTTCCGGAGCGCGCTGAGGGTAATGGAATCCGAGCCCGCACAGAGTTAGCCGCACCCAGTCGCGCAAAAAAAACAGAACCACGGCGATAAGCGTTCCCAAATGAAGCGCAACATCGAAAGCCATTCCGGGGTCAGGAATGCGGCCCTGGGACAGCCAAGGAATCAGAATCAGGTGGGCGCTGCTGCTGACGGGTAAAAACTCGGTTAAACCCTGTACGATTGCCAAAACGACGGCCTGCCACAGTAGCATGGTTATCCGCTCTCTTTTGATTTGCCGGCGGGGGAATCGATCGTTTTCCTCATGGAGAAAGCGTCGCGCCCGCCAGGATAATATCCGGTTCGAGTGCCGCAGTTACGATATCCGTGCTTGTGCCAGAAGGCAATTGCGGATTCGTTGTCGGTTGCTGTCTCAAGCCATACTTCTCGCACGGCATTAGCGGCAAGGCTTTGTTCCAACTTGCGCAGAAGGGAAGATCCCACACCAGTTCTTCGAAATTGCTCCAGGACGTCGATGGTCACGATATAACCGCGCGTATCTTGATGGGCGCTTATGCAGAATCCCGCTATGGAATCGGCCGTTGCCGCCACGATGCATTCCGCGCCAGGCATCTGGAGATATGCGCGCAGCTCTCGTTTCGAATATGCGATATCCATCGGGTAGCAGGCGCGATCGATCTCGTACAATGCGCCGAAATCTTCCGGTTTGTAATCGCGCAGGGCGAATTTCACAGCGAGGACTATACTTCCAAAATCACCGGCAGGATCAACGGACGCTTCGAAGTCTGTTTGTTGAGGAACCGCTTCAAATCCTGGCGAATTTTTTCTTTGATTACGTTCCAATCCGTCTTTTCTTCCTGGGTGGACTGTTCCACGGTACGCAGAATCACTTCACGCGCTCTTGCCAGCAACTCGGCGCCGTCTTCGTTCGGTAAAAAGCCGCGTGTGACGATTTCCGGCGCGGTCTCCATGCGGCCCGTGTGTTTGTCGATGGCAATGATCGGCACAACCACGCCGTCTTCAGCCAGATGCCGGCGGTCGCGAATCACTACATCTTCGATCTCCTCAAGAGAACCGGAATCCACGCAGACGCGGCCGGCCGTTACTGGTTCGCGTTTGCGCGCGCCGCCATCAGCGGTGAACTCGATGGGCTGCCCGCTTTCGATCAGGAAAATCTCTGAACCCACGGCGCCCAGTTGCTCCGCTAATGCTGCATGACGGAAAAGCTGGCGGTACTCGCCGTGCACGGGAATGAAATATTTCGGTTTGACGAGTTGCAGCAGGATCTTCATTTCTTCCTGGCTGGCATGGCCTGACACGTGAATCGGCGCGGACCGGCCGCCTTCGTAATACACAAGAACGCGCCGGCGGAACAGGTGATCGATCATGCGGAAAATATTCTTCTCGTTGCCGGGAATAATTCGCGCGGACAAAATCACGGTATCGTTTTCCGCGATGTTCATAAGCCGATGATTATCTACCGCGATGCGCGAAAGCGCGGAGAGGGGTTCCGCTTGCGTTCCGCTAGCTAGCACGACCAGCTTGTGCGGATCATAGCCTTTGATATCCTGGGGCCGAACGACACTGCCATCCGGAATGCGCAGTTTGCCAAGTCCATGCGCGATCTCAACGTTGTCCACCATGCTGCGCCCTACGAATCCGATCTTCCGCCCGACCATTCGGGCAATATCGATCACTTGTTGAATGCGGTGCACGGAGCTGGAAAAGCACGACACCACAACTTTCTTTGGCGCGGCGCGAAATAATTCCTCCAAGCGCACGATCACGGCGCGTTCGGACGGAGTAAAACCGGGACGTTCAACGTTGGTGCTGTCGCTGAAAAGCGCGAGAACGCCTGCCTGTCCATAGCGCGCGAAGGCATGCAGGTCGAAGGGTTTCCCGTCCACCGGCGTGGGATCGATCTTAAAGTCGCCGGTGTGAATGATCACGCCGACCGGCGTGCGCACCGCAAGCGCGACGCAGTCAACGGTGCTGTGCGTTACGTGCAGATATTCAATCGAAAAAGGGCCTATTACGGTGGTGTCACCCGCGGCGACTTCGTTCAACTTCGCCGTTTCGAGCAAGCCGTGCTCTTCTAGTTTTTTCTTGACGATGGCGAGAGTGAACTGCGTTCCGTAAATCGGGACGTTCAGATCCGCGAGAATGTAGGGAATCGAGCCGATGTGGTCCTCGTGCGCGTGCGTGAGCACGATGGCCTTGACCATGCGTTTGTTCTGTTTCAGGTAGGTGGTGTCGGGAATTACGATGTCCACGCCCAGCAATTCCTGCTCGGGGAACATCAATCCCGCATCGATCACAATAATTTCGTCGCCGAAGCGCAGGGCCAGCATATTCATGCCGAATTCGCCCAGTCCGCCCAGCGGAATGGCCCACAGTGATGTTTGGCTCAATTTCTTCCGACTTTCTCGCTCAGTTTGCGCGGCGGGATAGCTGTTCTTTTATATTCAAGGAACTTGCAATCGTATCATACCGAGAGGTTGGACGTGACCCGAGGACCGATGAAGAGGATCCTGCGTGTGGTTAGGCCAGCGAGGCGCTCTGTGTCAATCCGAGTGTCCCCCGGCGAACAGTCTTGCAATCGCCACGAGCACGATCGCGCCTACGGTAGCCGCCGCGAGACTGCCCCAGAATCCAAACGCAGCGATGCCCAGCCTTTCAAAAATCCATCCGCCGATCACGGCGCCGATGAGTCCGAGGATGACATCCACGACACACCCGAACCCGCGTCCACGAGCCACGGTGCCGGCCAGCCATCCGGCGATCAATCCGATCAGGAGCCACCAAAATATCGAATGCGTCTCCACGTAAACGACGACGTCACGTTGCGTCATCGGACGCTGCATTACCGCGATCCACGCGGCCATCCTGGACATGATTGCATCTCCTTTCATCAAGACTGGCAAAATATATATCCGAGGCATTTGTAAACGAGCTTGGCGGCCAGGAAGTCCGCAGCGTGGTAGCCCGGTCGCGGCGCAAGTTCCGCCACATCCATCGCGACAATTTTCTTATGGTCAGCAACTGCGCGCACGAGTGAGGTCACCTGGTGCCAATCCAAGCCGCCGGGTTCGGGTGCGACGGTCGAAGGGACGATAGACGAATCGAATCCATCGAGATTGATCGTCAAATAGACTCGCGGTCCCAGATCCTCGAGAACTTTCGCAATCCACGTTTTCAACGGGGCGCGCACGATATCCTTAGCCCAATAAATTTTAGTTCGCAACTTCGGAATGGCCTTGGCCTCTGCTTCCGACAGCGCGCGGACGCCCACTTGAACCGCCGGGCAAATTTCAACCACGCGCCGCATGGCGCAAGCATGACTTGCCGGATTCCCCTGATATTCATCGCGCATTTCCGCGTGCGCGCCGATATGCAGGACGCACAGATCTTTGTGGGTTCTCGCAGTTGCGGAAACCAACGGAGGCGTCAACGCATGTTCGCCTCCCAGTGCGACAGGGAACTTGTTATCGTCGAGCAGTGACAGTTGCGCGGTGAAAAGTTCGCTGGTTACTTCGCTCAAAGTGCCGTCTTGCGTGTCAATCGGCGGCTGAGTCGCGATTCCGATTTCCTTGTACGGTTCGAGCTGCAATTCCTCGTCGTACAGTTCCATGTGCCGGCTTGCGGCGATGATCGCAGCGGGTCCGTTGCGTGTCCCGCGTTCGTATGTTGTTGTTCGCTCCAGAGGTACCGGAAAAATCACGGCGCGTGACGTCTCGTAAGTTGAATGTTCTTCCGGCAGGCCGCCGAAATTGTCGGGCGGCATCGGAGTGTATCGTGACATAATGCGGTCGCGCTCCTTGGATTAACTGGAAATTTTTCTTTTGCACTGGCCTCATTTGTAATATCAATGAGGCGCGCAATGGGACAGCTTGCCACTCCCGAAAACTCTTGGGAGCATACATTACCTGCGAGGGCTGTGAATGGCAAAAAAAAAGGGCGTGACGGGGCGTACACTGCACGACCCGATTGAAGATCACCTCACACCTATTTTCCCGCTCGACCTCCAACGCATCCGCACAATTGACGACATGGTTCGCGCCATGAGCCAAACCGCCTACACCGCCCGGCAAATCGGCGATGCCGCGGACGTGCTGGAAGCGATGGCTCGCGATAAAGATTGCTTCATCGTGATGACTCTTTCCGGCGCGCTCACCGTAGGCAAGATGGGTTTGGTTTTCTGTGACCTGGTGGAATCGGGAATTGTGAAGGCGATTGTTTCCACGGGCGCGTTGATGGCACACGGCCTGGTGGAAGCCACCGGCCGGTCTCATTTTCGCTACGACGAAAAAATGGGAGACAACGAGCTTTTCCTCGCGGGTTACAACCGCGTTTACGATTCGCTCGAGCCGGAAGTAAATCTGGATGCCGTGGAAGAAGTGGTGGATCACGTTCTCCAGCGTTGGGATTCGGAAGAAACGGTCTGCAGTTGGAAACTGAATCGCCGTATCGGCGAATATTTGCAACAACACGCCAAGGGGCGCGGCATCCTGAAATCCTGCGTCGAGCATAATGTTCCGGTTTTCGTTCCGGCGTTCACCGATTCCGAGCTCGGAATTGATTTTGCGCTATACCAGCGGCAGCGCAAGAAAGAAGGGAAGCCACCGCTACGTTTCGATCCATATCTGGATTTCGAGCATTATGCTTCGACCATGCTAGCCACCAAGCGTATGGGAATTTTCACCATCGGCGGCGGCGTCCCGCGCAATTGGGCCCAGCAGTTTGGAGTTTATGCCGAGCTTCTCGCGCGCCGAGGCTACGAAAAAATACCGCTGAAACGCTATAACTACGGCCTGCGAATTTGCCCCGAGCCTGTGAATTGGGGCGGCCTATCCGGCAGCACATATACCGAGGCTGTTTCCTGGGGGAAGTTTGTGCCTCGCGAAGAAGGCGGCAAATTTGCGGAGGTGCTCGACGACGCGACGGTGGCGCTGCCGCTTATCGTTGGCGCTGTCCTGGAACGCATCGGCTACCTAAAAGCAGACCGATCCTCTGCAACAACACACTCCCCCTCGAAAAAACGATAGCGTCACTTTTTGGTTGGAGGGAATCGGTGACGGGAGCGCCTGAAGCAGGGAACTAATCGTCTTCGCCGATTAAAATTGCAGCGGCTAACACGGTGGTCCACAGGCCGCGCTTGTCGCCGACGGCCGACTGCGTGATGTTCATGGTGCGAACGATCTTGTTTGAGATGCGATAGACTTCTTTTTTCTCGTCCCACGACAGGTCCGGATCGAACTCTACGTTCAGCGTTGTCGCCAGCATTTCCGCAGCGAGCTCTTCGGTGTACTCTCCGGCAATTTCTTCGCTCTCGCCGAATGAGTGATGTTCGGACAAATAGCCGAACATGGATTTATCAGCGGGCAACGCCAGGCCGACGCCGGCGGCGATCAACCGATGCGGCTCACGCGTTTGATTTTCGCTGATCACGGTGAACGCCACTTGGCCGGGCTTCAAATGCTTGAGCCCTTCGCTTCGGGAGATCAGCTTGCAGTAGGGAGGAAATATCGAGGAGACGCGAACGATGTTGCACGCGGCAATTCCGGCATTGCGCAATGCCAACTCAAAGCTCGAAAGACGCTCGCGGTGTTTGCCCACCCCTTTTGTTAAGAAAATTTTCTTCGCGACGAACGCCATATGCGGTGAGTTGCGGTGCCTCCACTCGGTTGAGTAGGAAAAATCTAACGCATTCGGAAATTAACAAGCACACGCGGCTAAGTCAATCACTAATTGACCTCGTGCGCAGTAGTAACGCATGACGCTCTCGAAATGTTTCAGCTAGGTTACAATTTTATCGGATGGCGTCGCGCTTGGTTTCTTCGTCGGCTGCCTTCTTCCTTCCAGTTTCCGCTGGCCATCAACATGCACAAAAAAAGGGGACTCCTTGAAATGAGTCCCCTTCGATTGATGATTCGGGAAGTTGTGTTGAGAGTCTAGCGCCAGCCCCAACGCCGGCCATATCCCCATCCGCCGTAATAGCCGACGTACAGACCCGGATAGTATCCGGGATAACCGTAAGGATATCCGTAGGGATACGCGTAAGCATATGGCGGAGGCGGATAAGGACCAACGTACCTTCTCGGGCGTCGCGTCTGGTTACTCGTTCCATAATCCTGCGACGTGACCGGTTGGAACGCCACCTGGCCGTGAACGGTGGAAATAGTTAGCGGAGTTTCTACCCGAAAGGTGAGCAGCGATTCAGGAGGGATGATCGTTGGTCTCCCTCGCGTTAACAGCACGCCTGTGACGCCCGCGACGAACCCCGCGCCGGCGCCTATAGCTGCTCCTGGGCCTCCTGCGGCTGCCGCGCCAACTGCGGCGCCGAATCCGGTTGTGCCCACGACACCTAGTGCATCTCGACCATTCGAAGTTCCACCAGTTGCTTTGATCAGCGAAGTCTTAACGTCAACCAACTGGCCATCAACCAACGTTAGTTGGCTTAACGATATCCCCAGCTTCGAGACGCCTTTTACCCGACCAGCGCGTTCCGCATTCACCACCGTTCCCGTCACGGTCTGTCCGCGCCTTGCCACGACCAGGCCGTCGACTATCAGCGGTTGATCGAGCGTCAGTATTACATTGTCGCCCACTTTATTCCGGTCACTGGAAAGCCACCCCGTCGTCCGCACTTGCAGAATCGCACCCGTCGGCAGCGTAAGTGAATCCGGCACGGTGTAGTTATCCTGCGGCCCGTTCTGCTGCGCGTCGGGCGCTGCATTCGGCTGGGGCGCATCCTGGGGCGCCTGCGGCGGTTGCGCTTGCTGTTGTTGCTGATCCGGCTGTTGTTGATCCGGTTGCTGCTGTTGCTGATCCTGTGGTTGCTGGGGGTCCTGCTGGGCTGACGCCGGCATCGCGCACAAACAAAACCCAAGCGCCAGAGTGCCAATCCCCAACTTCGTCACTATGTTGCGTCCCGTCCAGTCCGCAAAGTTGATAACCATTGTTAGTCTCCCGGTCCTTCTGCCTTAATTGCCGGCAGTACTCTTAAAACGGATGCTCTAGCGTCATTTTGCGCCTATTAGAATGATGGCAAAAGTGGCTCGTCGAGTTGTATTCCACTTGTTAAACCCGGTCAATTGCAGAAAGTTGCGCTCTCGGATATTCGCGTACAGTTTGCTTAAGAGCTATGAAGTTCAGATTCCTTGGCGCAGAGGGGGACGCAGGGGGCAATCGTATCGGCGATAGTCTTGAGCTCTCGGAGCTGTTGCGGCACAAAGTCCGGGCCGGCTTCTGAGGGCGTGGCCCCTTTGCGCGACACTTGAATCACGCCGATCACCTTTTTATCCAGCAGGATCGGCGCGCTCATGATCTTTTGGATGGCAATCCCGCGCTTATCTTCCGAGATGGGGACCGCTTCGAAAACCGAAGTG
>JBEKSN010000183.1:0-7375 GCA_049517055.1 Candidatus Acidiferrales bacterium
CGATGCCGCGCGCGACGACTTCGAACTCGGAATGCTGCACCGGGAAGACCTGCTGTTCGTGGATGAGGGCCTCGATTATTTCCGCCAAACGGTGAAGGACGATCCGAATTTCGCACTCGGCCATGCGACCCTGGCGTATTTCACGACCGATCCGGTAGAGACGCGGCGCGAGCAAGCGCTGGCCATAAAAACGATCACGCATGCTTCTCCGGACGAGCGCCTGATGATCCGCTGGCTGAACGGCACGAAGAACGGAGAGCTGGTTCCGGCCATCGCGGCGATGAACGACCTTCTGGCGCGGTATCCGAATGACAAGAGGCTGGCTAACCTGGCCGCCGAGTGGCTCTGCGCCAATTCGCAAGCGTACGAGAGGGGCGAGGCAGTTCTCGTGAACCTCCTGAAAAATGATCCCAAGTATTTCCCTGCGCTGAACAATCTGGCCTACTGCTACGCGCTCAGCGGACAGCCGTCTCTGGCGCCTGCGCTCATGGATCGATACGTCGCGGCGCTGCCGAAGCAGCCCAACCCGCAGGATTCCTACGGCGAAATCATGCGCATGCTGGGCGATTACCCGGCTGCGCTCGATCATTACGGAAAGGCTCTGCAGATCGACGCGCACTTCAACACTTCGCAGGTCGGCATCGCCTCCACCTACGCGCTGATGGGAAACCAGGAGCGCGCGCGCGCGGAATATCTGAAAGCGATCGACGGCACCAAGGAACGCGCCACCCAATTCGATTATCGGATCCTCTGGGCCATGACCTATTACCGCGAGAACCAGCTGGAACAAGGCCGCGGCGAATACACCAAGCTCGCCGCGGAAGCGCATGCAGCCGGACTGTCGCTGGAAGAGGCGGAAGCCTATCGAGGCATGGCCCTCTTCAATCCCGACGCCAAGGCCGCGCTCAAGGATTTGGATGCGGCGCAAGCGGCCATGTCGGAAAAGGCTCAGATCTCGCGCGGAGATCGCGAGCTCGAACTCGCAACCATTTTGCAGACGCGCGCGTTTATCGCGGCGCGCGCCGGCATGCCTTCCTCGGCGCGAAGGCCGGCAGAGGCTCTGAGCGTGATGGCGGAAACCAGCCGGAGCGAGCTCATTCAGCGTGCCTATCATTCGGCCAATGGCGCGGCCATGCTATCGCGTGGCGAATATGCCAAGGCCATTCCCGAACTCCAGGAAGATCCGCAGAACCCGCTCTCGCTGCAATTGCTGGCGACCGCGCAAGACAAAGCGGGCCATGCCGATGACGCGAGAAAAACGCTGGAAACCTGCGCGGCGATCAGCGATGAACGCGTCGAGACCGCCTTGGCATCACCGCAAGCACGCGCGGCACTCAAGCGTACTTCTCCAACGACGGCCCAAACCGTACCCAACTAAGCGGTCTTAAGACTGCGTGCAAGTGTTGCGCTTGTCGGTCGGCCCGCAGCGTTAAACAGGAATCCGCCATTCCAGAACTCCGTTGATGGATAGCAACGGAAATCGCTTCATGCAATTGCCTCCTTGAATCCACGCGCCCGGCTGAGTGTCCCTCGGCTCCCTGTCCGATAGGAGACAGTTTGCTGGTTGGCGCCGTGCCATAGTTCGGGATTGGACGGAGGCGTGTATGTATCACGCGATTGTCAAACGGATTGCGCTACAAAACTTTCTGCGAGTGAATCAGAAGGACTACACTCCGATCCTGAAGGGCTGTTCCCCAGATGTTCATCACCGGTTTGGCGGGCATCACGCACTCGGCGGCGAGCGTCATGATCGGGAAGCGCTGAGACACTGGTTCGAACGGCTGGGCCGGCTGGCCCCCACGTTGCAGCTCACGGTTCATGATGTATGGGTGAAAGGCGGCCCATGGAATACGACCGTGATCATGCGCTGGTCTGCCGTACAAGACCTTCCGGATGGCTCACCCTATAACAACCACGGCGTGCACATTATTCGCATGCGTTGGGGCAAGGTATTCGATATAGATGCAAACGAGGACTCACAACTTGTTGCCGCATCCTTGCAGATATGGGCCAAGCATGGCGTGAACGAAGCTCTTGCCGAACCCATTCTGAGTTAGCGGTAGTCCTGTGATGGGACGAGATGGGAAGAAAAACTACCGACGACCCGAACAAAGAGCGCTACAGACACAATCGAAAGGGCCGAACTCATCCGGGCACGACTGCTTTTCTCTGAGTGAATACCGCAAGAAAATCCCTGACTGAGGCGCGCCGTCGCGTCCCGCCTTTCCCGCAACAGACCGCTATGCTAGACTTCGCGGAGCAGTCGCGGAGCAAGAAAAAATCCGCATCGGGGAAAATTTCCTCAAGCGACTGCCGATCGGTGGAACTTCGGGCTCTGTGCGACGATTCCCCGCAAACCCCGCCAGGCCCGGAAGGGAGCAACGGTAGCGGGTCAGCTTCGTGCGCCGCGGAGTACCCGAAGTTCCTCTTATCGCCTGCGCCCGGAAGACTGGACATTGAATTCATGAGCTATAAAGTGATTGCTCGAAAATACCGGCCGCAAACGTTTAGCGAAATCGTCGGGCAGCAACACGTGACGCGAACGTTGGCTAACGCGATCGGCTCGAACCGTGTGGCGCACGCCTACATTTTCTCCGGCGTTCGCGGTGTGGGAAAAACAACCACCGCGCGCATTCTGGCGAAAGCATTGAACTGCGCGAGCGGGCCGACAGCCGATCCGGACAACACTTGCGATTCCTGCCGGGAGATTTCCGCAGGTACTTCGCTCGACGTGCTCGAAATCGACGCTGCTTCCAACCGCGGCATCGACCAGATCCGCGAACTGCGGGAGATGGTGCGCTACGCGCCGGCTTCGAGCCGCTACAAAGTGGTGATTCTGGACGAAGCACATCAGTTGACTGACGAGGCCTCGAATGCTTTGCTCAAGACCCTGGAAGAGCCGCCGGAACGCGTGGTCTTTATTTTGGCGACAACGCAGGCAGAAGATCTAGCGGATACGATTAAATCGCGCGCGCAGCTCTTCCAGTTTCGCTCGCTTACGTTCAAAGAGATCGCGGAAGAAATCGAGCGCATCACGCGCGAAGAAAAACTTCAGATCGAACCCGGAGCTGTCGCCGTCCTAGCGCGAGCCGCCGAAGGCAGCCTGCGCGATGGCCTTTCGCTTCTGGAGCAAGCCATCTCCTACAGCGAAGATACGGTAACGGATGCGCAAGTGCGCGAACTGCTCGGAGTGGTTGCGGAAAACGTGCTGGATGAACTTGTGGATGCAATCGCGACACAGTCTGCGGAGCGCGCTCTGGGACTGGTCCATCGCCTGATCGGCGAGGGCCAGAACCTCCAGCACTTTTGCCGCGAAGCAATTCGCCATTTTCGCAACCTTCTTGTTGTCCGCGTATGCGGCGCGAGCTCTGATCTGGTCGCCGCACCGTCCGACGAGCAGGACCGCCTTTCGGAGCAAGCGGCGAAGTTCAGCGAAGAAGACCTTACGCGTTTTTTCAACATCCTGCTGATCACCGATGACGATCTGCGCAAAAAGCCCGATCCACGCCTGCATCTCGAGCTGGGGTTGCTGAAGCTGGTGAACGCGCAGCGCCTTGCGCCGCTTGAAGAAATTCTCGCTGACTTGCGCGGCACGGGAGTCGCAGCGAAGTCAGCGCCCTCGTCTTCCGGCGCGCCACCGCGTGCGATGTCCGCGGCGCAGTCCGCCTCGGCGCCGGCCTATTCGGCGGTGGCGCCCGCGCGCGAGACTCCTGCAACGAGCGCCATTGCGGCGCCGGGGGAAAAAATTCCGCCGGCTCGCATGGCTGCCGTTACAACCTCCGGCCCGGTTCCCGCGTCGTCACCGCGTATCGTGGCGCGCGCCGCCGAAGATGTTGGCGGGGGCCTCGCCTCCGCACAATTGGAAGCGATCAAAGCCGCGCTACACGAATCGAAATTACTGTCGTCCTTCCTGGAACAGGCCACGCGATGTGAAATGGAAGCGAGCGAGTTTCGGCTTTTCTTCACCACGGAGAACCGCGGACTCGCGGATATGCTGCCTCGCGAAGCAATGGAACGTTTGCGCACAGCGGTGCATCGAGTGGTCGGCCAGCCGCTGCGCGTATGTGTTAAGCTTGAGAGTGGCCGGGCAGCTGTGCCGCGCAGTTCTGAATTGCGCGCCCGGTTTGAAGAAGACCCGATCGTTAGGGCAATGCTTGAAAAGTTCGGCGGCCAGATTTCAAAGGTCAAGCGCCCGGGCGAGGAATGACACATGGAAGTTAAAGCTCTACAACAAATGTTGTCGCAGTTCCGGCAGGTCCAGGAAAAGCTCGAAAAGCAGATCGGCGAGATTTCCGTGGAAGCTTCGTCCGGCGGCGGCATGGTCACGGTGAAGATGAACGGTCAAAAACAATTGACCGAAGTGCGCATCGAACCGGACGTCTTCAAGAGCAAGGACCAGGAAATGTTGCAGGAGCTTATGCTGGCAGCGGTGAATGAAGCTACCCGGCGCGTGGATGAAGAATTATCCAAGCAGGTAAAGGATCTCACGGGCGGTTTGCCTGGGCTCGCGGGAATGAAAATTCCCGGCATGTTCTGAGCTAGATTTCCGGCGGCCCGTCTCCCAGGTGCGGTACCGATTCCCTTCTCTTTCGAAATCCACGAAACGGATGTGATGGCATGCCCGATTTTGCGCCTTCAGTGACGCGATTGATTGACGAATTGAAACGCCTTCCAGGGATTGGGCAGAAAACCGCACAGCGTCTGGCGTTTTTCCTGTTGCGGGTGGACCGCGACCAGGCGTTCGCGCTTTCCGACGCGATCCGCGAAGCCAAGGAAAAAGTGCGCGAGTGTTCCGTCTGCAACAATATTACAGACGCGGATCCCTGCCTTTTCTGTGCGAGCGCGACGCGGAACCGAACGATCATCTGCGTGGTGGAGGAAGCTACGAATATTCAGGCGGTGGAAAAAACACGGGAATTCAACGGGCTATATCACGTGCTCGGGGGCTCGTTGTCACCGCTGCAAGGGATCGGGCCCGATCAAATAAAGATCAAGAGCCTCATTGAACGTCTGAAAGGCAACACGGTGGAAGAAATTATCATCGCCACAAGCCCGACAGCCGAGGGCGAAGCCACGGCCGTTTATCTTTCGAAGCTCATCAAGCCGCTGGGTGTTCGCGTCACGCGCATCGCGATGGGTATTCCCGTGGGATCAGACCTTGAATACGCGGACGAAGTGACGATGATGAAAGCAATGGAAGGACGCCGCGAGCTTTAGCCTCGCGGGATTTAGTTTCCGTGATGCAGATCCAGTCCGAATGACGGATGATCTTTTGTTCCCGTAATCTTAATCGGTATCTCCGTTCCGCCGTGCTTGCCTTTGAAAAACGGATCAACCGCCTTCAAGAAAAATGATTTCACTCCGGTGGTCGTCTGCGAAAGTTTCGCGTCCATACGCAGTTTGCCGCGGAAATTCATTTCACCGCCTGTCATTTCATATGTTCCGGCCAATTGCACCGAGGCTCCGGGGATCGCAAAGGAGAGTTCCGAGAATGTGATGAGGCCTTTGTTCACATCAAACTTTCCCTTTAACGCGGAAACGGCCGTTCCCAGGCCCGTGGCCTTCGGTTCGCCTTGCGCCTTTTTGCTGAAAGTGTCTATCCTTCCTTGCACCGTCGAGCTTGTGAACTCCGCATTGTCCACTCCGAATTGTCCATGAATGGTCAAACGCTGAAGGATGTCCGTGTCCGCTTCCGCAATTTCGATCTGTGCATTCAGGGTGGCGGAGCCGGTCATCACAGGCTGGTCAGACTTAACCGCAAGCCATAGAAAATCTTCGATTCGCGCATCGTTGGAGACGGCGTTAAGCTTGATCGTTCGCCCTCTGACGTTCTTCTCCATATCCACCACTTCGCCCTTGACGTGCAACGTGCTGTTCCGAAGTTTCGCGAGAATATGATTTAGAATCACGTTACCGTTGGTGCCGTCCACGGTGGCGTCGTAATCGGTGTGCAGGCTCTCGGGATGTCCCGCAATGTTCAACGCAAAATCCGGAGTTTCCGTTTGCCCTTGGACGGATAAGTAGTTTAGAGGGCCTTTAAACGCACCCGTGGAGTTCATGGTCCCGGAAATTCCTTTGATGGTGCGGAAGTCCGCATTCTTGAAATTATATTTTGCATCGACCGGAAGTTGGCTGGGCTCTTCCGGCTGCCACGGACCGAATAGGCCAATCGAGTCAATTTCTCCCTTGGGAGTCGGATTGGTCAGAATGGCATGGAAATTAGCAGGACGGTCAAAGCTAAAATCGTTGATCTGCAGATGATGAATCTGGAAGTCTTTGGGCTCTTTTCCCGGCTGGGGCCGAAGGATTTCGAGAAGCGCATCGTCCGCGTGAATATCGTCGATTACGATCGGATATTTTTTTGAAAGATCTTCGTCCGTTTTCTTTAGCAGCGGCTGCCCCCCCGGTTGGTGGGGCGGCGTGTGGATCTGCAAGCCAATCAGGCGGACGCTTGCGACATGCATCTTTGGAAGCAGGAGACCGGGCAAGGTAGCGTCAACGATAATCTGCTTCGCCTGAATTAGCGGGGGAACATCTGTTCGCCCGTTGTGCCGCAACACCAGGTCCGAAATAGTGACTCGCGTCCGCGGAAATACCTGGACCCGAAGGTTGGAAAACTGCACATCGCTTTGGAAGTGCGTACGCAGGGTCTCGATAGCGCGCTCGCGCAGATATCCCGGCAGCCGCACGGAGGCTACGAAGAGACCGATGACGACAAGTACGACCAAGACACCCGCCATGAAGAGGAGCATGCGGATGAGGGATACCGGAGCTTTTTCGTTCACGTTTGACATCATAACCAAGCGCAGAACTCTTTGCTAGAATGCACGGACTTTGGTCCGTGCCGTCGCCTTCCCTCTTCTTAATCCTGGGAACTCGCGCGCTCAGATTGGTAGCTGCGCGTTACCGCCAAGTAACCCTTTCGCACAGTCCCCTTATGTCGCTCGACCCGTCGCACTGCCGGTGCTACCCTTAATAGACACCCCTCTTGGAGGAATGGTGACCGAACCCCTGGTATCGACCGATCCAGACGGACAGAAGCGCCGCAGCACGCGGATCGTGCAAGCCGTGCCCATTACGGTCACGGGTGTGGACGCGCTCGGCCAGCCATTTAAGGAACGAACCACGACCGTGATGGTGAATTGTCACGGATGTAAGTACCAGTCGAAACATTACGTTCCCAAGAATTCGATGGTTACGCTGGAAGTCCCTCGTCCCGAAGCGGGACAAAAGCGTACCACCCAGGGCCGGGTAGTATGGGTGCAGCGACCGCGCACAGTTCGCGAGCTATTTCAAATTGGGCTTGAGTTTGAAGCCGCCGGTAACGTCTGGGGTATAGCCTTCCCACCCGAGGACTGGTTCCCGATGTCGGATG
>JBEKSN010000184.1:0-7360 GCA_049517055.1 Candidatus Acidiferrales bacterium
CAACCCAGCTAGTCGGCAGCAGTGCTAGCCGATTTTGCTGCCATTGCCGGCACACGGCGCTCCGTGGGTTTCAGCGCGGGTGCAGGCTTCGATTCGTTCGCGGGCGCGGCCGGCTTCGAATGATCGAATTGAGCTGACTCAGTGGAGCCTTCGAGCGCGGTAGTGGAAGCGGTACCGCTGGTAATCACCTGCTGGACCGCGTCGAAATATCCGGTGCCGACGAAGCGCTGATGCTTCACGGCTTCGTAATCGTGGTTCCGTTCCGAGTCAAATTCCTTTTCTTGCAGCTCGCAATAGGCGGTCATGCCGCTCTGTTTGTAGGTGCGGGCGAGATCGAACATGGTCAAATTGAGCGCATGGAAACCGGCCAGGGTGATGAATTGGAATTTGTAGCCCATCGATGCGAGTTCGCGTTGGAATCGAGCGATGGTGGCGTCGTCGAGATTCTTCTTCCAATTGAACGAAGGCGAACAATTATAAGCCAACATTTTGTCCGGGTACTTTGCGTGAATCCCTTCGGCAAACTTCCGTGCCTCCGCGAGATCCGGCTTGGAAGTTTCGCACCAGAGCAGATCCACGTAGGGGGCATAGGCCAGGCCGCGTGCAATGGCGGAATCGGTGCCGCCGCGAATGCGGAAGAATCCTTCGGCAGTACGTTCGCCGGTAATGAATTCACGGTCGCGCGGGTCGATGTCGCTAGTGAGAAGCGTCGCGCTATCCGCGTCGGTGCGCGCCATGAGCAAGGTGGGCACTCCCATAACGTCCGCCGCCAGCCGCGCAGCAACTAATTTATGAATTGCCTCAACCGTCGGCACCAGAACTTTTCCCGCTAGATGGCCGCATTTCTTGGCAGAAGACAATTGGTCTTCAAAATGGACGCATGCTGCGCCCGCTTCGATCATGGCCTTCATCAGCTCAAACGCGTTTAGGTTGCCGCCAAAGCCAGCTTCGGCGTCTGCAATCATGGGAGCGAACCAGTAAGTGTCGTCCTTCGCTTCGGCGTGATGAACTTGGTCCGCGCGCGTGAGCGCTTGATTAATTCGGCGCACAAGACTTGGGACGCTGTTGGCGGGGTAGAGACTTTGATCCGGGTACATTTGCCCGGAGTCATTGGCATCGGCGGCGACCTGCCAGCCGCTCACATAAATCGCCTTCAGGCCGGCCTTCACCTGTTGAACGGCTTGATTGCCCGTCATGGCGCCTAATGCCGGAACGTACTCTTCTTCGTGCAGCAATTTCCACAGGCGCTCGGCGCCCAGCTTTGCCAGGGTGTGCTCGACATGAACCGACCCGCGCAATTTTTCGACGTCTGCGACAGGATAGGGGCGAGTGACGCCCTTCCAGCGGGGATTCGTTTCCCAGTCCATACCGTGGTTTGAGGAATTGCCGTTCGAAGATGTTCCGTTGCTGGCCATTTGTGTCGCCTCTCTTTAAATGCTTTTGTGGTTGAAAAACTCTGCTGAAAACCCAGGTCTGAAACTTCGCGAGGCAAATCGTCGTGCCGCGTAGCGCCATACCACAACATAGGCGAGTATGAGGCGACCGGGCCTATCAGTCAAACTGATTGTCCTTATCATATTGATAGAATTATGTTATCGGTTCCAGTACAATCGTTCTACTGGAAAACCTGTAGCCGGAGGTGGCTTGTGGAAATCGACCAGGTAGAAACATTCCTGGCGGTGGTGACATATGGCGGATTCCATCGCGCAGCGGGAGCATTGCGCGTGAGCCAGCCCGCGGTCAGCGCGCGTATTCGCGCGTTAGAAATTTCGCTCGGCGTTAAGCTCTTTACCCGAGTGCATTCCAACGTCTTACTGTCCCCTGCCGGAAAGGCCCTGCGGCCGGTTGCCGAGCAATTGCTGCGGACCGTCGCTCTGGCGCGGCAAGCCGTGCATGTATCACAGCCTTCCGAGAGCGGTGTGTTGAACATCGCCGCGGCTCTATCCATCTGCACATACTTTTTGCCCGACGTGATGAAGGAGTACCAGTCGAAGCATCCAAAGGTACTGGTGAACCTTCGGTCGGGCACCTCGCTGCAGGTCTTAAAGATGGTCCTGGACGGCGAGGCCGATATCGGCGTGGCGCGCTCCCTGCATCATCCCGAAGTAGAAACCACTACGTTGCGCGACGATCCATTGATTCTCGTTGGCCACCCGGCACACGCAGCGGCGCAACAAAGCCGAGTTCGTCTGGAGGAAACGGAGTCGTGGCCGCTCATATTCTTCGATCGCGGATCGAGCGACTGGACGCTAAGCCAGGGCCTCTTCCGGCGCGCGGGGCTGCTGCCGAACGTGGTTTTGGAAGTGGAAACAATTGAAGCGGCAAAGAAAATGGTGGAACGCAAGCTGGGGCTCAGCTTCCTTCCGCAGATTGCGGTGACCACGGAGCTTCGACGCGGCAAGCTCGTCGCGATCGAAATCATCAACGCCGAGCCGCTACGCCGGAACCTGGATGTGATTCATCCCCGGCACCGTGCTCTTTCGCGGGACGCGCAAGCGTTCCTGCTTCTGCTCCAGAGTGCCGCTGCCACGCCCGTACCGCTGGCGAAGAAAGTATCGAAACCCAGGAGCGCACGAGCGAAGACAAACGCGAAGAGGCGCGCGCGATAGCAGTCGCCTGGCTTAGGTTCCGGTCAGATACCACGGCAAATTAATGATGGCGATGTTCTGATTTCCCCGCAGAAGCATGAGCCCTTTCATGAGCTCGCCGCGATTGCTCTGCAGAAAATAGTGATACCAATGGAGCTCGATTAATTCCGGAACGATCAGCACTATTTGGCGGTCTGGGTTTTCCACCTGCAGCATCAAGACGTAGTCCACGACGGGCGTAATCACAAGCCGATACGGTGATTGCAGTTCGACATATTTCGGCACCGGCAGCCCGGCTCGGCGGGCGGGCTCTTCGACCAGCGCGGCCCACTCGTCTTTCAGCTGTTCTTTCTGATCTTCTCTACAAACGTGTACGACACGAATGTCAGCGGAAATTGTTAATGCGAATTGAAGCGCCTTCTGGATCGGCTTGCTCCACCTGTAAACCGGCAAGACAACCAGCGGCGGCTTGACTGGCGCGATTTCCAAAGGTTCTTGAGTGAGTATTTCATCTTCAACGCGCACAAAATAACGCTTCACGGCCATCATAAGCAAAAGCAGCGCGGGAATAAGCACCGCCGTGACCCAAGCTCCCTCGATAAACTTTGCAACCAGAACGACAATCACAGTCGCGCCGGTAGCGATGGCTCCCAGCCCGTTGACGAACATGCTTCGGCCCGCGCCGGGGCCTCTGTTCTTTTTCCAGTGCGCCACCATTCCAGCTTGCGAAAGCGTGAAGGCGAGGAAAGCGCCGACCGCGTAAAGAGGAATGAGCCTATTGGTCACACCGCGGAAAACGACCAAGAGAGAGCCAGCGAGAATTGCGAGGACGTAAACTCCTTGCGAATAAACCAAGCGGCGTCCGCGAAGACTGAAAGAATCCGGAAGGTAGCCATTCAATGAAATCGCCCGGCACAACCGCGGGAAGTCAGCAAACGCTGTATTCGCCGACAACGCAAGGACGGCCAGAACAGAGCCGATGGTGACGTAATAAAAAATTCCGCGGCCGGCGACTGCAGCAACGATCATGGACAAGACGCTTTGATATCCCGGCTGGCCCGGGTCCGTGGCCGCGATGTGATAAGCGCGAACGAGATAAGCGATCCCCGCCAGCATCACCATCAAGAGCGCAATAATAATCGTCAGAACCCGCCGGGAAGTGTCGACAACCGGCTCGCGAAATGCGCGAACGCCGTTGCTGACAGCCTCCACGCCGGTCATGGCCGTGCAGCCATTCGAAAAAGATTGCAGCAACAACCAAACGCTCGCGGCGGCGACCGCAGAAGAAGGTGCCGGAGGCGGCATTGCGACTGGAACGGGATGTCCGCCGGCCACGATGGACTTAAAAACTCCGAATGCCAGCGCCGCAAGCAAACTCCCGATGAACAAGTAGGTGGGAAACATAAAAATGATGCCGGCCTGCCGCATTCCTCGCAGATTGATAAATGTGATGAGCACCAAGATGCTCAGGCACAGCAGCAGAGTGTGCGGAAGAAGGTTCGGAAGCGCGGAGACGAGTGCGCCAACTCCGGCGGAAATCCCAACAGCGACGGTCAGGACATAGTCAATCATCAGCGCGGACGCAGCCAATAATCCCGCGAAGACGCCAAGATTTTCCGAGGCGACCGTGTAGGAACCTCCGCCGCCCGGATACGCCGCGATTGTTTGCCGGTAGGAAAAATAGACGATGGCGAGCAACACGATGATGCTCGTACTGATCGGGACGATGTAAGCGATTCCCGCTGCGCCCAACGGAATCAAAAGCGTGAGCGCGGCTTCCGGCCCATATGCGGCGGAGCTGAGCGCATCCAATCCGAAGATAGGGATGCCGGATGCGATACCGAGCTGTTCGGCCCGCTCGTCCGACGCTGCGAGCGGTTTTCCAAAACAAAGATCCAAGAGTTTCATCGGCCCTCGATACCAGACTCTTCGGAAGCCCAAAATTTGAATGCCAGATTAATTGGTTTGGCCTGCGAAAGGAATCTTAAATGTGCGGCTGTCCAGCAACTCCATCGCTGCTGACTTTGTCCGGCAGCAGGTGAGTTGCAGCCAGGGAATATTTCCGTGAATACCTCGCAGGCGATTAGGAATCGCGTTAGACTCCTAGGAATAAGGTTCTCTGAACAGTAATTCGTGCTCCTGGCGATGCCTTTGAGGACAATACAAGCTTTGCCGGATTCGGAGATTGAGGAGAGGTTGCATCCAACAGGCGTTGGTTAAATCTTCTCGGAGGGTCTTTAACGTGGGCAAGAAGATTTCGGTGCTATCAGCGTTACCTTTGCTACTAATTTTCTTCGGCGGCTGCGGCGGAAGCGGCCATAGCTCGGCGGACAATGAAGTCCCCGTCGCCGTCTCGATCTCCGACCAAGCATCCAACGTCGGCGTGCTGTCGTTCGATATTCAGATCACGAGCGCGTGTTTGCTTACGAGCGCCAATGCATTTGCAACGGATTGCAGCGGAGCTCAAAGCCTGCTTCCCGAAGCGCCTATGACCGTGCAACTCGAGAACATGCAGACGTCGCAGCAGTCTGATGTGCTCGCGACCACCAGTTTAGCGCCTGACACTTACACCGCTGTCCTGATTACGTTCGGGACTGCCGCGGTAGCGGTCAACGTCGATCCGAACTCGACGGACAAGGATACAGCAACGCCTCCCAACTCGTGCACGGCGGCAGCAACACCCGCGGTATGTGAACTGTCGCCTACGCTGACGCCTAGTTTCGTAAACGTGCCGTTTCCTAAGGCGGTAAAACTTTCGGGAGGTCAGCCCACAAATGTGTCCATAGAATTTAGTGTGGCCAATTCCTTGGTAGGATTGACGGTGGGAACGACCACCACTTTCACGATTGATCCAATCGTGGGGGCGGGTGTAACAACGGTGCCGGGCGGGGACGGCAATCTGATTGACGTCGCCAACGTGACTGGCCCAGTGACGAGTGTCTTGACCAACAGCTTCACCCTGACCGACAGTGCGACGGGTCAGGCTGTCACGGTCACGCCGGACGCTAATGCCACCTTTAGCGGATTCTCGAGCTGTGGTGCAAACGACTTGACCTGTGTCTTGACCAACCAGATCGTGAGCATCAATTACAGTGTTAGCGACACGACTCCGCTGGTGCTGTCGGCGAGCTCCGTTACAGACGAAAGCGGCTTCACCTTCGGGCAGGCATTCGAAGGCACGATCGTCGCGACGACGCCAACACCAATGGTTCTTGTGACCCTGGTGCCGGCGGGCAATACTCAAGACGTAACAGTCGGCGAAGTGCTCACGCTCGTGCTCCCGGCTACGAGTGCAGGGTTTTCCGTGGGAGTGCCCGCCGGGCAGACTTTAACCGCAGGCCTCACATTCGCTGGTTCAAGCGATTTGGTGGTTGGCCAAAATGTGCTGATCGATTCCACTGGAATTACCGCAGCCGGTGACATTTCCACGACCACGGCGGATCAAATCGAGTTGGAACCGACTCAATTTAATGGCACCGTTTCCACTATTACCTCGCCGAATCTAACGGTCAACGGACTAAATAATTTCTTCAATGACAATGCGATTTCAACTATTCAGGTCCAAACCGGCACGCAAACAACCTACGGGGGCAGCGTAGCCAGCAAATTCAACGGCATAACCGTGGGAGACCAGGCCAACTTTGACGGCTTCTTGTTCAATGGCGGAGCAGGCCAGAGTCCAATCGTGTTCGGTGAGAACATCGTTGATAACGGAGTGCCCGCCGAAGCGGTGAAACACATTAATTAAGCACCAGCCTGAAAATCAAGCGGCGCTCCTTGCTAGATGCGCGATGCACCCCTCTTTGTATTTTTCCGAACGCCGCTTGACGAATCTCCCCGCCCTGAATGGAGTCCTCTTTGGGAACATTTGGCGACAGTTCAATCGTGTTTTCGGCAGGTCTATGTTCAGATATGGTCTGCTTTCCCCTCTCGCTGTAAATCGCAAACAAGGCTTGTAGTTCGCTGGGCTGGCTATGACCGGAGGCGCAATGCGAGCGACATACACCTCTTTCGCAATCAGGTGCGGCGGATTTGTGTAACCAAATGCCGGTCTAAATCGTCGGAAAGAAGTGGGTGATATGAAGTTATGTGTGTGTGTACCCGAGTTAGCTGGGATTGTGCCCGGGCGGTCGACGTGGATGAAAAGCAAAACGAACAAAACCCGGCATAAGTTATCATTGCAGGCGGCTCTCCCGAAGTATGGGCGGCCCGGACTAATCACAGCCAAGCTACCTATAACGAGTTGGCGCTAAATCATAAGGACGCGGAAGACTGTACATACTTCGATAGCAAGGCCCGAACGGCTCACGATCCTATCCTGAAAAGAGGAACTACAAATTGCCCGATAATCCGCCGAGCACTCCGAACTCTCCCAACGTCCCAAGTTCCGCCAGCGGGTCGGGCACTCCCGGCACACCCAACTCCCCGGGCGGGCCGAACGCACCGGTAACAATCAGCACCAAAGACTCTCCCAGCACCACGGCGACCGCACCGCCGGCGGTGGCACCGCCTCAGCCCAAATCCCCCGCTCATGCTGACGATCGCCCTCGCAAACATCATCCTTGGGTTTGGATCATCCTTATCTTGTTGTTGCTTCTCGGCGGCTTCTATCTTTATCGCCAGCATGTGAAGGCGGCCGAAGCGGCCCAGGCTCTGGCCAAACAGCCTCGCCCCGGCGTTCCAATTCAAACATCTGCCGCGCGGACCGGCGACATCGGCGTTTACATCAACGCTCTGGGAACGGTTACTCCGGTCTATACCGCGACAATTAC
>JBEKSN010000185.1:0-7318 GCA_049517055.1 Candidatus Acidiferrales bacterium
AGACGCGTGGAAAGAAACTGGGCGCTGCACGCAGCGTGGCAACCTCGCACCTCCTGGACGGGGTCGCAAAATTGTACGGCGTGCAGATTTACGAAAGTCCGGTCGGATTCAAGTACGTCGGGCCGTTCCTGCGTGATGACAAAATCGCGATTGGCGGCGAAGAAAGCGCGGGAATGACCATACGCGGGCATTTGCCGGAGAAAGACGGCATCCTGGCGTGCCTGCTGATCGCAGAAATGATTGCAGCGCGGCAAACTTCCCTGCGCGATCAGCTTCAGGATCTGTTTCGCAGAGTGGGGCGCGAATATTGGCCCGTTCGCGTGAACTTGCCGCTTTCCGATGATGCGCACAAGAAGCTGCTCGAGCGACTGAAAGCCGACCCCAAGGAATTCGCGGGCAAGCCCGTGGTAAACGTGAATCGACTGGATGGGTTGAAGCTGGGATTCGAAGATGGTTCGTGGGTGCTGATGCGTCCATCTGGAACAGAACCGGTAGTGCGAATTTACACGGAGACGGCGAGCGTGGCCGCTTCGAAGAAGCTGGCTGAGGACGCCCAGGCATGGATCACGAAATGATCGGCCGCCCCGTGGACGAACAAAAAACGGTGAAGAACGAAATCAACGATCAGAGCGTCAGCTTCTTCGAACAGCTCGGTCAATTCTTCCGTCGAAATATGTACTGGTTCTTAATCGTGGGTTTCGCTCTGCTGTTGCTTCAAGACACGTTTGGGACGCACGGTGTGCTGGCAATGAGACGTTCAAAGAAAGAAACACAGGAAATTCGAAAAGACATCTTACGGCTCGACGAGGATAACCAAAAACTACAGGAACGCGTGAAGTCGCTGAAGACCGATCCCGCGGCCATAGAGAAAATCATGCGCGAACAGATGAAACTGAAGCGCCCAGGTGAAATCATCTTCGAAACGCATCCGAAGCCCGGCGTTGACTTACACAGCGCTCCGCCAACTCCCGATAATCCAGCGAAAAAACCCTAGCCTTCCGCCACCGAACCTCGATTTCGTTTGAACCAACTGAGTATTTCCGCTCGATGATCCGTCCAGCGCGTTCGAGCTATCGAGAGAAGCACCATGGCGCCGGTAATAATCAGAAATCCTAGCGTCGCCATCGGAATCGACTCACCGTTTTTGGTCAATATCGAGAATCTTCCGTAAACGAATTCGATATGCACCCAGTACACAAGCAACGAAGTTTGTCCCATCTGAATCATCGGGCTGAATCCCACTTGGCCTAATCCCCAGCGGCACCACACGTAGCTCGCGAAAACAATCACCAGGATGATGGCAACGCGCGCGAGGAAGAAATTCGGGCTGGTGTGCCAGTAGTCGTAATCGGGATAGAGTTGCAACGCCCGCGCGTCGAGCCAGTTCGAAAGATAAAACAATCCCACGCCCCCGAACCCGCACGATACCGCGATTTGCAACAGATTTTTCTTTCCCCATTCACTGAAGAGAAGATACCCCAGAGCCAATCCCGCGAACGCAAATCCCGCCCAGGGAAAAATCGGGAAAAGCCACGGTCGAGGCGAATCGTAGATATGTACCCCGTTTATGTAGGACTCGAGGTACCAAGGCAGCCAGCGCGGGCGCCAGGTGGTGTAGAGAAACGGTGTGGCAAACGCAATACCAGCTGTTACCACGAGCGCAACCGCTATGTTCGCTGCGCGGCTTCGAGTCAGGCGCCCGACTACTCCCATCAGCATAATCGAAATGCCGATCGTGTTTAGAATGTCCACGCGTAGCAAGTCCGTCCAGGGCGCCCAGGGTATGCCGAGCAGGTATTCCTGCACTCGAAATAGCAAGCCGAGCCCCAGGATTTCCGCGCCTCGAAGAATCGTCGTTCGCGCGATCTGATTGGGGCTGGATCCCTTCTGGCGCATCTTGTCTGCGACTAGCGCGATAGAAACGCCCGCGAGGAAAAGGAAAAGCGGCGCGGGAATCGTGCCGCTCAGCTGCGACCATTGCATGAAATGTGAGTCGCGCGCGCTGCCGCCAAGCCACGAATCGTAGGAATGCACTTCAAACATCAGCAAACAAGCGAACCCGCGCATCCAATCAATATAGGCGAGCCGCTGTGGTTTGCCGGGCTGGACCATGGCACTCAAGCCGCACAAGAATCGCCGAGAGGCAAACGCAAAGCAAGTTTTTCTCGTAACCCTCGTGCACTTCAGTAAAATCCTGGCATGGCCGCGCCTTCAAAATCCTGGCAAATGGATTTGCCGACTGCGGTCGGAGTGTGGACGCCAATTGTCGTATTCGTGGCGCTTCTGGGCTTGCGCATGGGTTACCGAGGGCCGCGATTTGGCATAGCTCTTGGAGTGGCCGCTGTTCTCTTCGCCTTTGAATTTTTCCTCGCTTGTTCGGGCGTTCTCGAATGGGCGCGCGGGATGCTTGGCGAGCACGGCCGCGTGCTCGCGCCGCTTGTGCCTCTGTTTGCAGTCCTAATCTATACGCTGACCGTCACGGGCAATTGGAAGATGGCGCTCGTCGGCGCCGCCTATGGCGTCTTGCCCGCCCTGCTCGTCGCAACGAGCGCTGGCAAAGCGCCGGGGACCTGGGAAGACTATGCCGCGATGATGCTCGTTTGGCTGCCGGTTGAATTTCGCTGGATGTACCGGGTATTCCCGTATCCAACGGAACTGACCCACTCGCTCACAATTTTGATGGCACTCGGCGCTGGCGTTGCTGCGTTTGTCTTGCTGCGCCGCATGGACGGCATCGGCTACGAAATCGTTTGGCGCAAAGGATTTGGCCCGAATGTGGCCCTTCATTTCCTAATTTTCACAGCAATTGCAGTAGCGCTGGGAATTGAGATTGGCTTTCTGAAGTTTGATCCCACGCTCGCTCGTTTGCGTTCCCTTCCACTCGCGGTGGTAGGAATTACGTTCTTTACCGCGTGGCCGGAAGAATTCCTGTTTCGAGGCGTGCTGCAAAACCTTCTTTCACGAACATTCAAGAATCAATGGACGGGATTGGCGATTGCATCCGTCATTTTTGGCTTGTCGCACATTCTGCACGCGCCGTTCCCGAACTGGAAATATGTCTTTCTCGCGACCATCGCGGGATTGTTTTACGGCCACGTGTGGATGAAGACCGGCTCGCTGTTTCCGGGCGCGCTCGTCCACGCGCTGGTGGACGTTTCATGGCATGTTTTATTTCGCTAGCGCGATTGGCGCGGGCGACTAGCGCACAACGCCGTGAAGAGGGCTCGACGCTGTAGCATACAGTTTTTTCGGAATGCGCCCGGCAAGAAACGCTTTGCGGCCCGCGTCAACTGCAGCGCCCATCGCTTCGGCCATCAACACCGTGTCCTGAGCTTCGGCAATCGCCGTATTCATCAGAACGCCATCCGCGCCAAGTTCCATCGCGATGGCGGCATCGGATGCGGTCCCGACGCCGGCATCCACGATCAGCGGCACTTCCGTCACGCGCTCGCGCAAAATCTGCATGTTTGCAACGTTCTGAATTCCCATTCCGGAGCCAATCGGCGCACCGAGCGGCATCACGGCCGCGGCGCCTGCATCAATCAATCTTCGCGCAACGATTAAGTCGTCGTTGGTGTAGGGCAATACGACGAAGCCTTCGGCCACCAGTGTCTTCGTGGCGCGAATCAGCTCCTCGGTATCCGGGAAAAGCGTCTGCTGATCGCCGATTACTTCCAACTTCACCCACTCGGACAATCCCACTTCCCTCCCGAGGCGAGCTGTGCGAACGGCTTCGTCCGCGGAGTAGCAACCCGCAGTATTGGGCAAAATGAAAAAGTTTTTGCGGTCGATGTAATCGAGCAGAGATTCTTTCGTGCGATCGGTAAGGTTCACGCGGCGAATGGCAACCGTCACCATCTCGGCGCCGGAGGCTTGGTGCGCGCGGCGCATCTCTTCAAAGCTGCGGTACTTCCCTGTTCCCACGATCAGACGCGAATTAAATGCGCGCCCGGCAATCAGCAATTGGTCCGCCATGAAAATTCTCCCTGATATAGTGTACCGCTTGCACCCGTTGCAGGCAGCCTACGCCAAATGCTGGGGGCGAGGCTCTTCCACGTCGGCATAGAGCCGCGCGATCACATCCTTGTAGCGGTCCTCGATGACGCGCCGCTTGATCTTCAATGTATAGGTCAGTTCGCCGCTGGCAAATGTGAAGTCCTGTTCGATCAGCGCGAATCGCTTGGGTTTTTCGTACTGTGCCAGCGGCGCCGTAAGCCGCTCGATTTCTCGCGAGAGCAGATCGCGCACCCACGGATCCGAAATCATCTGCGCCGGACCGGAAAAATCCTTATTCTGCTTTCGCGCTTCATTCTCGATGCCCGCAAAATTCGGAACGATTAGCACGGAAACGAATTTGCGTTTGTCGCCCACCACAATCGCGTTGGTGATAAATGGAGACTGTTTCAACAGATTCTCAATCGGCGCCGGTGCCACGAATTTCCCGGCCGCGGTTTTCAACAGCTCTTTTTTGCGGTCGGTGATGATCAGATACCCGTCTGCATCCAGACGCCCGATATCTCCGGTAGAAAACCAGCCGTCGGAGGTCAACACTTCTCGGGTCTCTTCGGGCTTGTGGTAATAGCCCTGCATCACGCACGGGCCCTTTACCAGGATTTCGCCGTCGCTGGCGATGCGCACCTCCACGTGCGAGATCGGGAGCCCGACCGTCCCCACTTTATATTTCTTGGGCACGTTCGAAGCGACCACCGGCGCGGTCTCCGTTAGCCCGTAACCCTGCAAGACCGGCAAATTTACCGACCAGAAAAATTCGGACAGCTCCGGTGCCAGCGGCGCGCCACCAGAGAAAAAATACCGAATTCTTCCTCCCAGACCTGCGCGAATCTTCGAATACACGATGCGGTCGGCAATTTGCCAGCGTTGTTTCGTCCACACTGAAGGATTCTTGCCGTACGCTCGCCACGGAATCGATTCCTGCGCCACACGCAAAGACCAGTCAAAAACCTTCCTTTTCAAGCCCGTCTCGCGACGCCCCTTGTCCAGAATGCTGGCGTATATCTTTTCAAAAAAACGTGGCACTGCGGCGGCGCATGTCGGCTTCACTTCAAGAAACGCCTCCGGAACGTTTTCTATTTGCTCCACGTATGCGATCGGCACACCTCGAAATAGATAGCCGTAGTCCACCGTGCGTTCATAGATGTGCGCAAGAGGAAGGAAGGACAATGCGAGATCTTCCGGAGAGAAATCGTACGCCTCCAGCGAGTCGACGACGTTCGAGCTCACGTTCGAGTGGCTCAGCATCACTCCCTTGGGCTCGCCCGTGGTGCCCGAGGTATAGATGATGGTCAGTAATTGGCTCGCGGAAACTTCCGCAGCGAGCTTGCGGTACTCAGAGATGTCGGCGTCACCTGCCGTGGCGATCAGAGTCTCGTAACGCAGAACGTCGCCGTGCAAATCCGAAAGCGGAGCCACTGCAATCGTTTGTTCGAGCGCCCCAAGGCGATCGCGGCACTCGGCGATTTTTCGCGCCTGTGCTTCTCCCGACGTGAAAATGATGCGCGCCCCCGAATCGTTCATGATGTAGGCAAGTCGGTCGAGCGATTCGTTAAAATAAATCGGTACGGTTACCGCACCCACTCCTTGTATCGCAAAATCAGCGATGTGCCATTCAGGACAGTTCGGCGCCAAGATCGCCACTCGGTCGCCGGATTTGATTCCTAACTCGCCGAGCGCCTTCGACAAGCCCGCCACGCGGCGCAGCATTTCCCGCGCAGTAATCGCCTGCCAACCGTCAGCGGTGCGGTACATCTGCGCGCGCGGACTAGCGAAGCGGTCAACGGCATCGAGAAAAGATTTCGTGAGCGGAGGGTAGTCCATCGTTGTGACTTTTACTTTAGCGTATGGGGCAGCATCGCGCAACGCGGCCGCACCGTTCCTAACGAAGTCGCCGGCCTATAAAATTCCTCCTGTGGTGAGCTAAGATGTTCCTGGAGGTTTCCGATGTCGAAGGTCGTGACAGAAAACACAACCGGGTATCAGCCGGTTCGCGCGCCGCGCGGCACCACTCTGTCCTGCAAGGGCTGGCAGCAGGAAGCGGCCATGCGCATGTTGATGAACAACCTCGATCCGGAAGTCGCCGAGAAACCGGAAGATTTGATCGTCTATGGCGGGCGCGGAAAAGCGGCGCGCAATTGGAAGTGCTATCACGCGATTGTTGCGTCTCTCAAATCCTTGGAAAACGATGAAACTCTGCTGGTGCAATCCGGCAAGCCCGTCGGTATTTTCCGCACGCACTCTTACGCTCCTCGCGTTCTGATCGCAAATTCAAATCTGGTTGGACATTGGAGCGACTGGAAGCACTTCGACGAACTCGACCGCGCCGGCCTGATGATGTATGGCCAGATGACCGCCGGAAGCTGGATCTACATCGGCACCCAAGGAATTTTGCAGGGCACCTACGAAACTTTTGCTGCGGCAGCGCGAAAACATTTTCAGAGCGATCTGGCTGGAAAGCTCGTGGCCAGCGGCGGCCTCGGCGGAATGGGTGGCGCGCAGCCGCTTGCTGCCACGCTGAATGGCGCCGCATTCTTGGGAATTGACGTGGACCCTGAGCACATCAAGCGCCGCGTGAAGACCGGCTATTGCGACGTGATGGTGAACGATCTCGACGAAGCTCTTCGCATTTTGAAGAACGCAGTTCGCAAGCGCGAAGCCACTTCCGTAGGCCTGGTGGGAAATTGCGCGGACGTGATTCCCGAACTCGCGCGGCGCGGCGTCGTGCCCGATTTGCTGACGGATCAAACCAGCGCGCACGATCCTATTGGCGGCTACATTCCGCAGGGGCTAGATGTGGCGCAGGCTGCCGAGCTGCGCAAGAGCGATCCGGAGGCGTATCGCAAACGCTCTCTTGAATCCATGGCTAAACATGTGGAAGGCATGCTGGCCTTGCAGAAACTGGGATCGATCACGTTCGATTACGGGAATAATATTCGGACCTTCGCTTTCGAGCAGGGCGTAAAGAACGCTTACGATTTTCCCGGGTTCGTTCCCGCCTACATCCGCCCGCTTTTCTGCGAAGGACGCGGGCCGTTCCGCTGGGCCGCGCTTTCCGGCGAGGCTTCGGATATTTATCGCACGGACAAGCTCGTTCTCGACATGTTCCCGCACGACGAAGTTCTCACGCGCTGGATTCATCTGGCGCAGAAGCGCGTGCGATTCCAGGGATTGCCGGCGCGCATCTGCTGGCTGGGCTACGGTGAGCGCGACAAATTCGGCCTCGCGCTGAATGATTTGGTGGCGCGCGGCGAACTGAAAGCTCCCATCGTGATTGGCCGCGACCATCTTGATTGCGGCTCGGTGG
>JBEKSN010000186.1:0-7314 GCA_049517055.1 Candidatus Acidiferrales bacterium
CACTCTACATTGCAAACAACGCCGACCGCTGCTACCACTGCAAGGACGAACTCTTCGACCGCATGGAAGCTCTTGCCAGCGCGCGTAATTTCCGCGCCATCGCTTACGGAATCAACGCAGATGACACTCACGATTTCCGGCCCGGGCATCGCGCGGCCCGCGAGCATCGCGTTCTCGCTCCTTTGCTCGATGCCGCGCTGGGCAAAACCGAAATTCGATGGCTCTCGCAGCGCGCCGGTCTCTCCACCTGGGATCGCCCGGCGTCGGCCTGCCTTTCCTCCCGCGTCCCTTACGGCACCGCAGTGACTCCCGAGCTGATGGAAAGAATAGATCGCGCGGAATCAGTTTTGCGCGCTCTCGGTTTTCGACAGTTTCGCGTTCGCGCTCACGGTGAACTCGCGCGTATTGAATTCGCCCCAGACGAGCTTTTCCGCGGATTAGAACCCGCCATCAGTCAGCAAATCGTGGACGGTGTGAAGCAAGCCGGATTCGGCATAGTCACGATTGACTTGGAAGGCTATCGCCAGGGCTCGCTAAATTCTCTTCTCAAGATTAAGTAACTTTCGCCTGCCTTTTCTTGGGAATGATTTTCGCGTCGCACGGATTCATGGAACTTCCAGTTGCGCGTTTTCGTATAACTTGATAGGAAGGATGGTCGGCGCTCCTCATATCACGACCCGAAGATTAAACTAAATGACGCGAACGAACCGAATTGGATGCTTGGCAGTCGTAATTTTCTCAGCTACGGTCATTGCCGGCTGCGTCTCGCATTCCGGCGTCGAGGGCAGCTTCGACCGCCAATTCACGGTAAACGGTCCGGTCGCTTTGGAATTAACGACTGGCAGCGGTGATGCGCACATCACCGCTGGGCCCCCTGGTGAAGTTCGCGTTCATGGCGAGATTCAAGTGGATTCATGGTCGTCGCACAGTGGGCAGACTCGTTTGCAGCAGGTTGAATCAAACCCGCCAATCTCGCAGGAAGGTAACTTGATCCGCATCGGTGGTTCCAGACGGAGCGGAGGCGACGTTTCGATCGACTATACGATTGTCGTTCCGCAGGACACTCAACTCCGCAGCACGTCCGGCTCGGGAGATGTGAATGTTCGCGGGATCCAAGGCCCTGCCAATTTCACTTGTGGATCGGGTGACGTGACTGCATCGGAAATCGGCGGCGACGTCCAGGTTCATTGCGGAAGTGGCGACATCAAGCTTTCGAAGATCAAGGGTCAGGCACGGGTCACCACCGGGTCCGGCGACATCACTCTCGACACCGTTCGAGGGGAAACGCGCCTCCAAACCGAGTCGGGCACGCTCGAAATATCGAGCCCTGGCGATGCTTTGGAGGCCGGCACCGGAAGCGGAGATATCACCATCAGGGACGCATCGGCCGACGTTCGCCTGCGTACATCGTCGGGTGAAATTGACCTGGAAGGAAACCCGGGATCCTCAAATTACTGGGATCTCCATACCAGCTCCGGCGAGGTAACCCTTCACGTTCCGCCGGCCGCCAGTTTTCGGCTTTATGCGCGCTCCAGCTCCGGCGACATTGACGCTGCGATTCCAATCGCTATGGAAGGAACCGCCGGCAAGCACGAATTGAGAGCGCGAATCGGTGATGGCAAAGCTCGCGTCGAGATTCAAACGTCCTCCGGCGACATCTCGCTTCACTAACCAGTTGCAGCGCGAAATCGAAATGCCCGGCTCTCTTTTCGCGCTAGAATTGCACCACAATGCGCTTCGTTCTCGTCACCATGGTCCTCGCCGTTCTTCTGACGACTAGCGCGAGTGCGCTTCCGCAAAAGCCCTCCTCCAATTCACAGGAGTCCAAAGACCTCGCCGCCGGGGTTTCAAAGCAAGACGCGGACGCCGACGTTCAATTGCAAAAGGCAATTGCAGATGCAGGGAACGATCGGGCCGCTCTCGTGCGCAATTTGAGAAATTATCTGCTTCGCTTTCCGGACGCGCCGCGAAAAGCCGGCGTTTATCGCGCCCTGGTGGAGTCCTGCCAGCAACTCCAGGATACGGAGTGCGCGCTGGAGTATGCGGAGCGGCTTGTGGCCGTTCATCCTGACGATTCTGAAATGATGTTGCTCGCAATCGGCCTCTTACAGCAGCAAGGAAGCGACGCCAGTCTGACGCGCGCGGCTGGTTACGCCACGCGCGTTCTCGATCGCATCGAAAAAGCTACGCCCGAAGAGAAATCCGCGCGAGTCTCCGTGAAAGATTGGCAAAGCCAGCAAGATCGGTTTCGCGCCGCCCTCTATAGCTTGAGAGGCCAGATCGAGAAATCTCAGAAAGCTTACGAAGCCGCCGCCAAGGATTTTCAACAAAGCTACGCGATCCGCTCCAGTGCGCTTGCCGCTGAACAACTGGGAGAAATCGCGGAGATGAAGAATGATTACACGAAAGCCGTTGATGAGTATTTGCTGGCCTTCGTGCTTCCGGAGGAGGGGCCCGCCGGAAAAGTAGATCGCCGCGAAGTCCGAAAGAAATTGGGGAATGTTTGGCGCCAGGTACATGGCAGCGAACAGGGGCTTGGCGAGCAGATCCTCGATACCTATGACCACCTCGGCGCGACTTCCGCTAACTTAATCCCGCCGGCGCGAAATAAAGGCGCGAAAGACCCATTCAGTTTCGTGCTGCGCAATTTGGATGGTTCGCCTCTTCCTCTCGCGCCGCTCAAAGGCAAGATTGTCGCACTGAGTTTCTGGGCCACCTGGTGCGGGCCCTGCCGCGAGCTGGAGCCGGAGTTCGTGCAGATCGCGAAAAACTACACCGGCAACACAAATCTGCTTTTTTACGCTGTCAACACCGACGAAGACGAAACCTTGGTTCCCGCATTTGTGGCCAAGGAAAAGTGGGATGTGCCGGTGGTTTTCGCCGATGGCCTGGATGATTTCATGAACGTGACCGGTCTGCCCACGGTGATCATCCTCGACCGCGCTGGAAAAATCGCATTCCGCATGGATGGATTTCCAACCAAAGGCTTCACCGAAGACTTGACTACCGCTATCCAGGAAGCGCTCGGCCCGGCAAATTAGAAACGAGTCTTACAAACCTTCAGGTCGCTGCGCGTTTGAAATCCTGCCGTGCAGCCTCGCGAGCCGCCAAAATCGTGTTCACGTGAATTTGTACCGTATCTTCCACCTGGCGCGCGTATCCTCCAGCCAGCGTGATTGCGACCGGAACTTTGTTCCGCCGAGCGAAGTCGAAAACAAGAGCATCGCGCCGCGCGAGGCCGTCCATGGTCAAAGCCAGCCCACCCAGTTGATCTTCCCTGTATGGATCTGCTCCGGCCACATAAAAAAGTATCTGCGGCGCAAAATCGTGAAATGCGGCCCGCAAATGTTTTTCCAGGATCGAAAGGTAATCTTCATCACCAATTCCGTCCGGCAGATCGATATCGACGGTCGAAGGCGGCTTCGGATACGGGTAGTTGTTTTCCTGGTGAATCGAGAGCGTGAACACATCCCCGTCGCCTCCGAAAATCGATGCAGTGCCGTTGCCCTGATGAACGTCGGTGTCCACAACCATCGCGGTTTCGATCGCGCGGTCGAATTGCAAACGGCGAATTGCGACCGCTACGTCGTGAATCACACAAAACCCTTCGCCGTGATCGGCATAAGCATGATGGAAGCCCCCGCCGATGCTCGCCGACCAGCCCTCCGCCAGCGCCCGCTGCCCCGCCAGGATTGAGCCTCCGGCGGCGAGCCAGCAAGCCTCCATAAGCTCCTTGGAGTAAGGGATCTCCATGCGACGAATCTCAACGTCGGTGAGCAAACCATTTTTCAACTTGTACACATAATCTTGCGAATGGACGCGCAGAACATCGGCGTCGCTCGCTGCTGCGGGTGCCAGAAAATCGTCGGGAGTAGCAACCTTGTCTGCCAGCAGCTTGTCGTGAACTAAACGATACTTCTGCGATGGAAAAACGTGGGCGCCCAATTTCAAGTCGTAGCGCTCATGGTGAATCAATTTGAATGGCAGCATGATTTCCAAGCCTACCGCGAAGTTTTTAAGAACTCAAATGCTGCCTTCTAGCGCTTCAGCTGTTGCTAGGTCTTCAGGGGGTCGGAGCTTCAGCTCCGACAAAAAAAACGGCGCGCAGCGCCTTCCTTTCGCGGTGTACTTCCCGCGAGCTGTGGATTTTGCAGTTCTCCAAGCCAGGACATTGCCCCGGACGATGGAGCCTTGCGCCCCGCAACTTCGCTGAGCTATGATTGCCATCCACGATGCGCCGAGCTCAAGCCATTCTCGTGATCGTCGCGCTGCTTGCTACTCCGCTAGCTTTGCTGGCCCGGGGTGTGAGCAGCGAAGCCTCCGAATGTTCTAGCATGTGCTGTTTCCCTCATAGCCATCACGCCGCCCATCACAAGGCTATGGAGTGCCAACACGGTGGAATGGCCCAAGTCTTCGAATGCAGCATGACGTCGAGCCACCACATGGCTTACGGTCTGATTGCGCCAATAGCTCCGACCGTGCCTTCGGCGATCGCGTTCCTCGCAATTCCCGACAATGGCCGCGAAATTCTTGCTCGGTTCGGCGAGCTTTCTACCGCCGGTCTCGTCTCCGTTCTGTTCCAACCTCCGCGAATCTAGCCGTTCGTTTCGCTGATTCCATAATTCAAAAAATCTAGATTCGACGGAGAATTGTCATGCGAAAGCTCGTAGTCTCTTTGTTCGTCGCCGGCTGCCTATTTTCAGCCTTGTCGCTGCACGCGACCATTTTCGGAAAAATTCAAGGAATCGTTCATGACCCGCAGCACCGGCCGATTGCGGGAGCGGCCGTGAAGCTTGAGGCCATCACATCTTCTTGGTCTCAGACCACGCAAACGGACGATAACGGTGAGTTTTTATTCACCTCGGTCCCCGTGGGCGATTACAAGATCACGGTGACTCAACCCAGATTCGACACCACAGAGCAAACCGTTACGGTGGCCTCGAACTCCTCACCCATTCTCCACTTTCAACTGGCAATCGCGTCCGTGAATCAAACCACCGTTGTGGTCAGCCAAGCGGACGTAGCCAACGTGGATTCAGTAACCCCGACCACCCTAGTGAACCGCGCGGACATAGCCCAGACCCCCGGTGCTGACCGCACCAACAGTCTCGCAATGATCACCGACTACGTGCCCGCTGCTTACGTCACCCACGACATGTTGCATATGCGCGGTGGCCATCAAGTTGACTGGCTGATTGACGGCGTACCCGTGCCCAACACAAATATCGCTTCCAATCTGGGCCCTGTGATTGACCCCAAGGACATCGATTATCTCGAGATTCAGCGCGGCAGCTACGACGCCGACTACGGTGACCGCACGTATGGAATCTTCAACATCGTGCCGAGAAGTGGTTTCGAACGGGACAACCAGGCGGAACTCGTCACCAGCTTCGGCAACTGGTATCAAACAAACGATCAGCTCAACTTCGGCGGCCATACCCAGCGCTTCGCTTACTATGCGAGTTTAAATGCAAATCGCAGCAATTACGGTCTGCAGGCCCCGATCGGCCAGGTTGTTCACGACGCAGAGAACGGTTACGGAGGCTTCGCGTCCTTTACTTTTAATCCAGACCCCAAAAATCAGCTTCGCTTGGTCGCTTCCTTGCGGCAGGATTTTTACCAAATTCCCGTTGACCCAGATCCTAATTCGATAGGAAACCAGATATTCCCCAGCTTCGGCCTGCGCGATAGCGAACGTGAACCCGACGGTTACGTCACTTTCTCCTGGATACACACTTTTAATCCAAACCTGATTCTGACCGTTTCACCCTTCTATCATTACAACAAGGCCAGCTATGAAGCCTCGCCGAACGATGTGCCGGTGATCACAGATGTGCAGCAGACCGCCAATTACGCGGGCTTGCAGGCAACCGTGGGCGCAACCGTTTGGAAAAACAGCATTCAAGCGGGAGTGTACGGATTCGCTCAGCACGAGAGCAACTTCTTTAACAACATTTTTACGGTTTGCTCTCCTCCAAACAATCCGTCTTGCCAGAACGTTCCGGCCTCTCAGGCTGCCATAACCGGCGGGCTCGCCGAAGCGTTTGTCAGCGATAGATTCAAGGTCACCTCATGGTTGACCGTGATCGCCGGCCTCCGCCAATCGCACTTCGACTCTCCCTCAGTCGGAACTCAGCCGGAAATCGTCGAGAACGCTACGGACCCTCGTGTTGGAGTCGCCATCAGGGTCCCGCGTCTGGGCTGGGTCTTTCGCGGGTTTTACGGCGAATTTTATCAGGCCCCTCCGCTGTTGACTGCCACCGGCCCGCTGCTGGATTTAGCCACCAGTCAGGATCTGACTTTCAGCAGCCTGCGCGGCGAACGCGATATTGAATACCAGTTTGGCGTCACAATTCCCTATCACGGTTGGGCTCTCGACGCCGATACATTTCAAACCCGCGCAAGAAATTGGCTCGATCATAACAATATCGGAGAATCAAATATTTTCTGGCCGATTACCTGGGATCACGCCCTGATTCAAGGTTGGGAACTCACACTGCGGTCTCCCCGCCTCTGGAATCGCGGCCAATTTCACTTGGCCTACTCGAACCAAATCGCGCAGGCAAGCTCGCCAATCACCGGAGGCCTGGTTTGCCCTCCCGACACGCCGTCGTGCCCGCTGAATATTCCGCCGGGATTGTCACCCGTGGACCACGATCAGAGAAACACATTGAATGTCGGATTCAACGCAACTCTTCCCTGGCACTCGTTCGCCTCTACCAATGTGTATTACGGCTCGGGGTTCACAAACGGGATACAGGACGCGCAGAATCCGGGTCCCTACTTGCCCGGTCACACCACGTTCGACGTTTCAGCAGGAAAAAACTTTGGCGAGAAATATTCAGTCTCGTTGACCGCGCTAAACGTGGCAAACCGTCGCGTAGAGTTGGACAACAGCTTGACCTTCGGCGGCTTCCACTTCAACGATCCACGACAAATCTACGTCGAGTTTCGCTATCGGTTTCATTACTGAGGACGAAACGCTTGCCGGATTTACTTGAGATGAAGCGGGTCGAACCGCGGCCCGAAACTAATTCTCCCGATCGAGGATAAAATCGGGGACGGCGAGCAGCGCGCGCCGGTACTCCGTATCGGGCAATTCGCTCAAACTTTCTTTCGCCCGCGAAACATACTCGCGCGCCATCTTCCGAGCGCGTTCCAGCGCGCCCGTTTCTTTCACCAGCCGTGTAATCTGCTCCGGCCGCACGCTCTGGAAATCCCGCTCTTCCAAAACTTTCGCCACCAGCCGCCGCCCGTCTCCATTCGCATTCGAATGCGCATGGCCCGCGCTGTCGCCATTGCCTTCAGCCGCAG
>JBEKSN010000187.1:0-7691 GCA_049517055.1 Candidatus Acidiferrales bacterium
CTTTCGTCCGGCGCGATGCTTACAATTACTATCCCAGCGAAAATCCCTTCGCGGATCTCGGCCCGCCAAGCCTTCAGCGGGAAACGGTCGCTCAGAATCGCACGCTCACCAACGCGGGTCTTCGCTCCAGCATTTCCTACGTGAAGGGCATCAACAACGTCAAGGCGGGCGTCACCTACGAACAAACATTTCTGAACGAAGACGACCACTTGGGGATCGTTGATCCCACTCTCAACGCGCCGTGCTTGACGCTCAGTACCGCTACCGATCCAAACGTCCCGGTTCAAGGGTTCACCGATCCGTCCCAGTGCGCGGCGGCCGGATTCGCGGAAAACGTCACTGCCGTGAATCCGAACGCGCCTAACACACCACAGTCTCCTGCGTTCAATTCGGTCTTGCTGCCCTTTGACCTGACGCGGGGAGGAGGGTTGTTCGCGTTCAACGGACATACGGACGTGAAAGAACTCGCTCTCTACGTCCAGGATACGATCACCTGGAAAAACTGGTCGTTCAACCTCGGCATCCGCGGCGACTTGTACAATGGTTTGACCACCGCTCGCCAAGCTGAGCCGTTCTTCGCGTTTCTTATGCGCGAACTCTCGAAACTCCCTTTAACGAAAACTTGGTGCTCTCTAGCATCGGGTGCCAGTCGGACGTCCTGAATCCCTTGCTTCTCTGTTCTTCAAACTCGTTGACGCCAGTGACTCCCGGCTATCGCAATGAGTTCCATGCCGGTCTGCAACAAGCGTTCGGTAAATATTTTGTCCTCGACGGCGAGTACATCTGGAAGTACACGCACAACGCCTACGATTTCAGTGTTTTGGGTAACACGCCGATTACTTTCCCGATCGAGTGGGACCGGTCCAAGATTCCCGGATTCGCGGTCCGCGGATCAGTCCCGAATTTTCACGGTTTAACAGCCCTCGTCGTGATGTCCAGCGTGGCTGCCCGGTTCTTTACCCCTCAGGTCGCCGGAGCCGGAGCAAATCCCGCGGCACCCTCAGGCGTTTTTCGCATCGATCACGACGAGCATTTCAACCAGACCACCCACCTGCAATACCAACCCTGGAAGAAGCTTCCTTGGGTCGCCTTCAACTGGCGATATGACAGCGGTCTGGTAGCTGGCGCTACTCCATGCTTCGGCCTGGAACCAATCAACGATTGCCCGGGCTCGTTTGTGCAAAACGGCGTGCAGATGCTGTCCCTTATAGCCAGCAACGTAGGCGGAGTGCCCTTGAGCGCCGATCAGGAGTTTGAGGCCGGATTCACTTGCAACGGCGTGCACGCCACGCCGCCCAGCGCGGCAAATCCAGCCGGTATCCCGTTAAGCTCGGGTGGTGTAGTCGGAGTCTGCCCCGCTGCGCAGTTCGGCTCCACACTCATAAAAGTGCCGGCTCCAAACAAGGAGAATGATGACTCCAACCCTCCGCGCATCCAACAGCGCAGTCTTTTTGATGTCGCTGTGGGCCATGACAATTTATTTCGCGGGGACCGTTACAAGTGGAGTGCCCGCTTGGAGGTCATTAATCTGACCAATAACTTCGCACTCTACAACTTCCTTTCCACCTTCAGCGGCACGCACTACGTCTCACCGCGGGCGATTACGGCTCAGATCGGTTTCCACTTCTAAGGGGTTCCAGGCGACGGGGGACGGTGGGCTATTACAGAGGCATTCCCCCGTCCCCTGATCATTCTGTTTCGTTGTCGTATCGCTCCGCCTGACCCTCCGGAAGCTGAGATTACAGAATCTTTACAATTCTGTACTTGACAGCCAGTATCAACTGAAATAGCCTCCTCTAGTTGTAAACCAGTTGCAACTGGAGTGCTCCCGCGCTTCCCCATCCTCCGTAGCGCGGGAAAGCTACTTCCGCGGCGCGAACATGGACATGTGGAGATATCTTTCGTGGAATTAGAACCCATGCGGTTTTTGCCTTCAGCCAAGCGTTCTCTGCGAAGAACTCGATTCAACATGCTCCGCTGTCTTTTCCTCGCGCTCATTCCATGCTTTGCCTTCGTGGCCTGGGCCGGCGTGGGAGGAAATATTTCCGGTACCGTGAGGGATTCCAGCGGAGCCGTTGTGTCGAAAGCCGCGGTCACAGTCACAAACACAGATACGGGTGTTGCACAGGCGGTTTCGAGTGATGACAAAGGCGCTTATTCGTTCCTCAACCTCCCCGTCGGCCACTACAACTTCGCGGTTACGCTCGCGGGTTTCAAACCCTATAAGCTCTCCGGCGTGGTGATCAACGTGAACGACGCGCTGCTGATTGATCCGGTTCTCCAGGTCGGTGAAAAGAACGATTCGGTTTCAGTCAGCGACAACGCCACTCACGTGGAGACGGTCAGCACCCAGATGGGCGAAGTCATCACCGGAGTCCAGATGACCTCAGTGCCTTTAAACGGGCGCAGCTATACCGACCTGCTCGCGCTTCAGCCCGGTGTTGCTCCGGTCACCTCCATCACATCCGAGACGGTTCAAGACGTGGGCGCCAGCGCACTCGCTCCCTCCGGCGATTTAAATCCCGGAACTATTTCCATCAATGGCCAACGGGAATTCGCAAATGCCTTCATCGTGAACGGAAGCGACGTAGAAGAAGACGTCAACATGGGCGCGGCCATCATTCCCAACCTCGACTCCATCTCCGAATTCCGCATTCTCACCGGTAATTTCGACGCCGAATATGGAGAATTCAGCGGCGGCCAAATTAATGTGGTCACCAAGTCCGGGACCAACGCATTCCATGGAGACGCTTTTGAATTCCTGCGCAATACCGATCTCGATGCGCGCAACTTCTTTTCACCTACGCGCGGTAAATTCGACCAAAATCAATTCGGCGGAACCTTCGGCGGGCCAATTCGAAAGAATAAAATATTTTTCTTTACCGACTATCAAGGCACTCGTTCTACGCAAGGCGTGGACACCGGCCAGATCCCCGTGCCCTCTCTGCAAGACCGCACCACGGGTAACTTCTCCGACCTGCCTGACAATTCCAGCGGTTTCAATCCGCTGGGTTTCTGTGGCGTGACGCAAATGCTCGAAATCCCCTGCACGGTAAGCGGGCCCAATATAGCCAACCAGCTCTCCAGTAAACTCGGCCAAACCGTGACGAGCGGCGAGCCGTATTACTTCAGTGGCCCCACGCAACAGAATCCCACCGGCGGACCATGTGTCAGCAACAATCCGGTTGGCGGCTGTGTCTTTCCCAACGCCACCGTCCCGACCAGGGCTTGGGTCGCACCCGGCACGAATTTACTGCAATACATACCTAAACCAAATAATTCGAATGGCACATTTTCCAGTTCCGCCTTCAATCAAACCTTGCGCGACGACAAAGGCTCCTATCGGCTGGATGCCAATACTCACTGGGGTCTGCTATCCGCTTACTATTTTCTGGACGACTGGGCCCAAAACAATCCGTATCCGGTCGCACAGGGTGGAGCGAACGTCCCGGGTTTCAACGCGCTCTATTCAGGCCGCGCACAGTTGCTTAGCCTCGGCGACACGAAAACAATGGGCACGACTGCTGTAAACGAAATCCGCTTCAGCTATCTGCGCGACGCCAATGACCTGGGCAAGCCAGAGGGAGGAGTCGGCATAAGCCTGGCGTCCCAGGGTTTCACCGTTGGCCCGGGAACTCCAGGCATCGTGCCGCTCTCGCCGAAAACCGAAGGAGTCGAGAGCGTCGGCTTTAACAGTTTTACATTCGGAACCAATACAAATGAGCTGAAGCAGTTCAACAACACCTATCAACTGCTCGACAACTTCTCCAAAGTGCTGGGAACTCACACCATCAAAGCGGGCGGCGAATTCCATTACGACCAGGTAAATGTCAATGCCATCGCTCAGTTTAACGGAAGCTTCCTGTTCTTCGGAACCGAGACCGGGTTGGACTTTGCCGACTTCTTGCTGGGGACACCAAGCCAATACAATCAAAGCCAGCTTCAGCCTTTCTACGGGCGAAACAACTATGTGGGGCTCTACGCGCAGGACAGTTGGCGGCTCAAGCCGAATCTAACGCTCAACTACGGTCTGCGGTGGGACCGCATTGAACCTTGGTACGAGAAGTACAATCAGATCGCAACCTTCGAGGCCGGCAAGCAGTCCGTCGTTTTCCCGGGCGCTCCAGCCGGCATCCTGTACCCAACCGATCCTGGTGTTCCTCGCACTCTGGCGCCTCCCGGGAATCGCGATTTTGCTCCGCGCATTGGCCTGGCCTATTCGCCCAACGCTTCCGGAGATGGCCTATTCGCCAAAATACTTGGTGGCCCCGGCAAGACCAGCGTGCGGGCCAGCTTCGGTATGTTCTACACCGCCATCGAGGCGCTCACACTTGGCGTGATGAGTGCCAACGCTCCCTACGGGACCACCTACACCAGCCCGGCTCCGCCGCTCTTTGCCACTCCGTTTATTACCGCATCGAGTGGCCAGAATCTGGGCCAGGTTTTCCCGGTCACGCTCGCACCGTTAAACACATCGGCCAAGCATCCCGACCCCAACGTCGACTGGTCGCAGTTCGAACCCATCACCGGCCTTCCGAACTACCTCACCACCAATCGCATCCCATACACCGAGGAATACATGCTCTCGCTGCAGCGCGGGTTTGGAACCAACACTGTCCTCAGCGTTAATTACGTCGGCACGCAAGCGCATCGTCTTCTGGTGCTGGAGGAAGCCAACCCAGGCGATCCGGCGCTGTGCCTGTTTCTGAGCAATCCAGGCAATCTGGCCCCCACGAATCCTCCGCAAACTCCCTGCGGCCCTTTCGGCGAAGACTCCACCTACACAAGTTCCACGGGCCAAGTGTTTCACGGCACGCGAGGGCCCTTGGGATCAAATTTTGGCAGCAATGCCAATCAAGCCACCATTGGCAATTCTAACTACAACGCACTCCAGATCATATTGAACCACACGAGCGGACGGTTGAATGTGCTGGCAGGCTACACCTACAGCAAATCTCAAGATCAGTCTTCCAATCTGGGAGAAGAGGTCAATCCGATCGATCCTTCGCTCAGCAAGGCGCTTTCCGCCTTCGATGTGACGCACAATTTTGTGGTGAGTTATCGCTACAGCATTCCGGTCGAACGCCTTTTCCGGACTGCGAATCGCTGGACGGAAGGCTGGGAAGTCTCCGGCATCACTCGCTTCAGCAGCGGGCTTCCCGTCACCCTGGTGAATTTAGGAGACAATTCGCTGCTGGGATCCGAACCGAACGGCGTCAATAATTTTGGCGTCGATGAACCGGACTTTACGCCCGGCCCTTTGAAGCTGAATCTAAATCCCAGGAATGGAGCGAGTTACTTCGACACCGCGCTCTTCAGTGAGAACGCCTTGGGCACTCCAGGAACCGCCCGGCGGCGCTTTTTCTTCGGTCCGGGAATGGACAACTACGATATGGCTCTGCTCAAGAACGTGCGGCTGACAGAATCAAAATCCCTGCAGTTCCGGCTCGAAGCTTTTAACGCGTTCAACCATGCCCAGTTTTTCGGGCCTCAGGCGGTCGACGGAAATATTGACAGCTCAACGTTTGGACAGGTAATCAATGCAGCCCCTCCCAGGCTCGCGCAGTTGGGTATGAAATTCCTTTTCTAAATCGAGTTCTTGCGCGAGCCTGTGCTCCCGGAAGTGTTGCATTCGAATTTCCTGATACAATTATTCGTGGAGTAGGCCTGCGAAGCAGGTGTCGCGCGAAAGCCTATTTGAACCAACACTGGATCCCAGGGAGCCCGCGTCGTCCTGCCCTTGTGCCGTCCGCTGGCCTCGGTCGGCCGGATAGCCTGAAAGCAGGCGCAGGGCACCCACCTATTCGTGGGGTTCAGGGCCTAGCTCGCACGGCGGAGTGGACCGCTCCTCACGACATGACACGCATCGCGATCCCGAGCGAGCAACGGGACCCGACGGATTCGATTTTCGCCAAGAAAGGCCTGTTTTGAGGATACTTTTCATCGGAGACATCGTTGGCTCGCCCGGCCGCAAGATCGTTCACGACCGCCTGGCGGACATCCTGGTGCAGCGGAAGATTGATCTCTGCATCGCCAATGGAGAAAATTCCGCTTCCGGTTTTGGAATTACACCGCGCATTGCCGAAGAATTATTCGCTTCCGGCGTTCACGTAATCACTGGCGGAAATCATGTGTGGGACCGTAAAGAAATTATAGATTTCTTCCCGCACGAGCCCCGGCTGATTCGCCCGGCGAATTTCCCCGAGGGCTCACCCGGGAAGGGTTTCTATGTCGGACACACGAAAGATGGTGCGGGTTACGCCGTGCTGGATCTTCAAGGCCGCACGTTCATGATTGCGCTGGACGATCCGTTTCGCACCGCCGAGCGCGAGCTCGCCAAGCTTCCTTCCGACATCAAAGTGATTATTGTGGACATGCACGCGGAGGCCACTTCCGAAAAGCAAGCCATGGGCTGGTATCTCGCCGGGAAAGTTTCCGCCGTGCTCGGCACACACACCCACGTTGCCACCGCGGACCAGCGCATTTTGCCCGGCGGTACCGCCTATATCACCGACGTCGGCATGACCGGCCCGCACGACTCCGTCATCGGCATGGACAAGCAAGGGGTCTTGCAGCGATTTCTCGACCAGATGCCCGCCAAATTTGCCGTCGCCGAAGGCGATATCCAGATGAATACAGTTCAAATCGAAGTCGACGAAGCTAGCGGCCGCGCTCTTTCCATTGAACGCGTCGTGTTCCGCCTCGATTGAAATGCGCCCAGGCGGGCAGTCGTATTTCCTGGAGCGCACTTCCCATCAAACGAAGGAAACCTGCAGACGCTACCGCGCATCTGTTTGTTGAGCACCCTATAAAAACCCATCTCCGTGTCTCATCGCACCCAACTCGTTGTGTCTCTTGCTATCTTCGCGGCCGTCGCCGGCGGATGGAATTTCTTATCTGCGCCGGCTGCGGCGCAAAATCAAGTATCCGAGATTCTGGCGCGTGCTCGCGTTTTCCCTGGAGTGGGGCCGGGCGTGCGCGCACTGAAGCGCGATTCTGCGGGAAGATACTACGTCCTTGCGACACCAGCCAGCGCAATCGCAGTGTTTGGCGCCGATGGCGCGCGCACCGGCCAGATACCTGCCCCCAATTCCCAAACCTCGAAAATTGTTTTCGCCGAGGACATCGACCTCGATGCCAGCGGCCGCCTGCTCGTAGCGGACCGCGGTGCAAACGCAGTCAAAATCTTTAAGGTCGACGGCTCTTTGGAGTCCACCATCCCGGTGAGCGCTCCTACATCGCTAGCGTCGTTGTCCGACGACGAATTTGCCGTTGCTTCGCTCCGCGCCGACCGGCTTGTAACAATCTACAACGGCCAAGGTAAAATGATTCGGAGCTTTGGTGATCCTCACGATATGTCTTCCAGTGCAGAGTTAAATCGCTACATCAACCACGGCCGGCTTTCCAGCGATCCGTCTGGATTCATATATTTCGCGTTCACCTATCTCCCGGAGGCCACCATTCGGAAGTACGATCGTTTCGGCTACGCCGCGTATGAGATTTCTCTTCCTCACTCAGATACCGAATCCAGGCGTGCCGTTCTAGCCCCTAGTGTGGATATCTCGGCGCTCGCGCGGCGAAACCAAGCTTCTGAGATCAAGCCTGTGATCAATGCTTTTGGAGTGGACCCGGCATCGCAAGAACTGTGGGCGGCAATGGGCGATGAGTTGTCGCGCTTCGACAAAGATGGC
>JBEKSN010000188.1:0-7250 GCA_049517055.1 Candidatus Acidiferrales bacterium
GCGTTATGACCACCACGATGGGCTCGGTGTCGGCATGCGTGGAGCGGTAGCAGTATTCGCTGGAATATTCCACGTCCACCGCGATTCCCGCGAGGTCCTCCATCACGATTTCGCCCGCCAAGCCGGCATGGCGGCTCGAGCCGCTGGCCGCGATAATGATTTTCTTAAAGGCGAAGATCGCGCTTTCAATGGGCTTAAGCGCGTCGGAAAAAATGGATTCCTCTTGTACGTTTCGCCGGATACATTCGCGGATAGCGTGTGGCTGTTCGTAGATCTCGCTGAGCATTGAATTCGGGAAGCTATGCGGCGCCGAATTACCCGGCTTCCAGTGTTCGTTGGGCATTAGCGCCCGCCGCCCGTGCCTTGTGGGGGAACTGCCCTGGCTTCCTTCAACGAGATCGTCATGCTCTCAATGTTCCAACCCGCGACGGTGAGCTCGAGCGGATCTGAAGCGTCCGACGTGCTCAAGTATCGCGCGTTAATTTCGCGGGATTCTCCGGGCATCAGCTCGATATAGTTGTCGTCCCAAAACACCGGAAGGATTTCCGCGGCTTGACCGCTCTTCTGAATTCCAAACCGCACCTGAAACGCCAGATGATCGCTGGGGTTTTTCACTGTCAGATGGACTGTAGGACCGTCCGCGGTCGTGGCCCGGTTTCCCTCAACATCGAGTTTCACTTTGGATAAGTTCTGCAGAGCGCTCAAATCTTCGTACGATGATACGGGCGTGTATTTGTAAGTAGTTTTCGCCCATTCGTAGACGTCCTTCTTCGAAGAAAGCCAATAAAAGTTAGTACTCGCGGTCTTTCCATCGCTGGTCTGAAGATCGAGCTTCACGAAATACAAGGGAGACGCAGGACTAAAAGCGTCCGCGGGAAGCGTGAGAACCTTCGCCACGCCATCCGCATCCACGTCCGTTTGAACCTGGCGAGAGAATCTTTCGTGCAACGAATCGTCGTAGAGATGGGCCGTGACCCTCAAGCCGGTAAATTTCTGATAGAGGCTGTTCACCACTACGATGCTGTTGTCGTCGTACGAATACTGGACGTGCAAAGGTTCGCAAGCTTTCTTCGTGCCGAAATATCCGCCGGCCGGCTGCTGATAGTAATCGTAAAGGTGCCAGATCAATGAAGGCCACGCGTTGTTCAGCATCCATTGAATGACGCCGGTAGAAGTGTATTTGTTCCGGGAATAAGCTTCGAACATGGCCCGCTCGCCATCGTAGGCCATGGCCTGCGATTTGATTTCGTAATCGTCGAGGCCGGCAGGTGCGCCATAGATTGATTTCATCGCTCCGTCAAAATGGCTTAAATCCTTGAAACCCTCGGAACCGGCGTGATAATTCCAAAAGGAATCCTGAGGCCACAAATGGTCTGCGGGAATAAATTTACGCAGGCAGCTCACCAGCGGCACTGCGGGACCGGGGCCGGTTTCTGTATTGAAGCCAAAGGCTCCCCCGTATTTGTTAGTGTCAATCAACCAATAATTCGGCGGGACGTAATCATACGGTCCGCTCATCTTGACGCCAGACTGTCCCGTTACCGAGGTTGGCGTCTCCGATGCAGAAGAAATAAAAGGATTCGGCCAATCTGTTTCTTTCAATACTTTGATGTATTCCGTTTCAACGTCCGCCGGCGGCGGCATATCGCTGCCGTTCAACCACACCAGCATGCTGGGGTGGCTTCGCATGCGCAGAATTTGCGAGCGCAAGGATGCGGAAGCGATTTCGAGATCCCCCGGCTGCCATTTCTTCCACAGTTCCCAATGATCGCAGCAGCACCAGCCCGCCATAATCAGCACGCCTTGCTCATCTGCGAGATCGTAGAACTCATCCGTCTCCATCTTTCCTTCCAGACGGATTGTGTTCAGGTTCATCTCGCGGACGTAGCGAAAATCTGTTTCCAGGCGGGACTGGTCCGAGCGCAACAGCATATCCGGCGACCACCCGCCGCCACGGATGAGAATCTTTTTTCCGTTCACGTAAAATTGCCGCGCGCCCTGCGGATTCAATTCCGAAGTAATCTCGCGGATCCCAAACCTCACGTTTTGCTCGTCGGATAAATCGTCGCCTACAACGAAACGCAGATTCAGGTTGTGAAGTTCCTGCGCCCCCATGCGATGGGGCCACCATACTTTCGGATTCTTGATCCGTAACTGCGGAAACTCATCGGAAGTAAAACGGATTACGCGAGTTTCTCCCGGCTTCAGAGCAAGCGTTCGGCGAAATTTTACGTCTTCAATCCGACCGTCCAGAAAACCGGTGATCTGTTTGTCGCTGGCGTTAACCAATTCAGTTTCCACAGCGAGATCCGCTTCATCCAGCGATGCACCGGGGAAGTGAGTGGCCACCATGGGATGGCGAATTGCGACTGCTTCGCTGCTTTGCAAATAAACGCTGCGCCACAATCCCATGTCCTTGTCGGGAGGCGCCGGATTCCAATCGACCCAGTTAATTCCAAGATCCTTTTCCGTCTGCGCGATGGTTTCCACGCCAAGCGCGTTAGGTCCATCACGGTTCACCATCGAGCTGATATCGAAATCGTACGTACGGTAGGCTCCAGCAATATCCTTTCCACCCGCCACTAACTTGCCGTTCAGCCAGATATTGGCATGGTTGTTGATTCCGCCGAAGTGCAGCCAGACGTGCCGCTCCTTGTAACCTGCGGGCAGCGTGAATTCCGTGCGATACCACCATGAGCAGCGGAAGGGACTGTCTTTCGGCATAGCGAGCAATGAAAAGTTCCTGCCGATTGGATAAGTCGTCCCTGGAATGTCGCGCAAATTCTTGCCGTAGTACGGGTCCGGATAGGTTTTATCGGCGACCAGCGCTGCCACCACCGTAGTCGGTACAGTCGCTGAATGCCAGCCGTTCGTCTTGTATCCCGGGGCCGAGATTTGCTCGCCCTTGGCAAGAAACAGGCAAGAAGACTGCAGCGCCCAACCTTCATGCAAAAACATTTTCGTGTCCGATGGCTCAGGCGTATTAGCCGACGCAATACACGGCGCGAAAGGCAGAATCAGGCATAAAAAGATTGCGCAGGATAAAGACAAAATGAGGCGAACGGCCCGCTGCTGTTTCGACGACATTCCCCACTCTCCAAAATCTGTCTATTTGAGCAAGGACAACTGAAATCCATGAAGATGGAACGCCGCAACTTCCGTATTGATTTTATTAAAGTTTATTAAACTGACGTATTATTCCCACCTTGTCCGTGGTGTCAAGGAAAAACACCCGTGCCGCTTCAATCCGCCCCGGCCCAGGGCACCGAGCGCGAAGATTCGCGCACTACGAGTTCGGGCGCTAGTTTTCGGTGAACCACTTCAAATTCGCGCTCTTCAATCGTCGCGTTGATGGCCTCCAGCACGATTCCCACCGACGCGCTTCCCAACGCCTCCATCGGCTGTCGCACCGTAGTCAGAGACGGAACCGAAAGCCCGGCAGGCATCACATCGTCGAAGCCGATCACCGAGCAGTCCTCGGGAACTTTCAAGCCGGCGCGCGCTAATCCGCGTATCGCGCCAAAAGCCGTCATGTCGTCAAATGCCATCACCGCGGTAAAACGCCTCTTGTGCTTCAAGAGTTCTTCGATAAGTTTGAAGCCGCCCTCGAAGCCGGAATTTGGGTCCAGCGAGTCAGGCAAATCCACCACCAGGGCCGGATCTATTTCCAAGCCCACTGAGCGCGCAAACGAACGCACGCCGCGCCATCTGGGAGAGCTGTCCACCAGCATTTTCGGCCCTCTAATGAAGGCAATCTTACGATGACCCAGCGAGTAGAGATGCTCCATCGCCAGATGCGCGCCCGCTTCATTGTCCGTCATCACTGAACTGATGGAACCGCTGAGCTCGCGGCCGATCATGACCGCAGGAATATTTCTTTTCTCCAGGTCCGCGAGAATATCGATGTCCACAAAAAGCCAGTTGGCGACGAAGACCAGAGCCTCCACGGGTCGCGCGAGCAGCATCTCCAAATAACGTTCGAAACGGCCGCGCTGATTGTGGACGTCCGTGAGAATTGGCAGATACGACGCTTGATACAGTGCGTTTTCGATCCCGCGAAGTATCAAAGTGCAAAACGGGTCCGTGATGTCGAACACCATCACGCCGACCGTGCGATTCCGTTTCGCGCTGAGGAAACGCGATACCACCTTCGGGCGATAGCGGAGCTTTTTCGCGGCTCGCTCGATGCGATCCTTCGTGGACGGGGGAATGTATCTGGCCAGCGGAGCATTATTCAAAACGATAGAAACGGTAGCCGGGGAAACGCCGCTTTCCTGCGCCACGTCGCGCAGCGTAACTCCAGACTTCACGGCTTTGCGGCGTGCCAAAACTGTCCTCCGGCGAAAGTGTTGCAGCTTGTGTGCGCGCGCACATCTTTACCATAGCCCGCGCACCGAGGCCAGCGGAACCAATCTAAGTCGTCGATGAACGGTGAAAATACAGGAACACGCAAATCAGAGTAGCGTTTTCTGAAGTCGAAAACTGGAAGTTAGACATGAGGGATTTGAGACGCGTCCCATCCGCCGCCGATGGCTTTGATCAGTAGCACGCTGGCCGTCATCCGCCTGGTGAGAATTGTTACAGCCGTGACCTCGTCTGTTAGCGCTGCACTTTGGGCCGTGGTCACCTCCAGGTAACTTGTGACTCCGCCCCTGTAACGGGTAATGGACAGCTCGACCGAATGTTTTGCCGCTCCCACGGCAACATCTTCGGTTTGAGCTTCGCCCTGCAAAATGCGCAACGCGGCCATGTTGTCTTCCACTTCTTGGAACGCACTCAGCACGGTCTGGCGGTAATTGTCGATGGACTGATCGTAAGCAGCTTTTGCCTGGTCCGACGTGCCGCGCCGGCGTCCCGCATCGAACAGCGTTTCAAGAGCTGTTCCACCCACGGCCCAAAGTCCACTCGGCCCTTGAAATAGTGTCCCCACGGCGATGCTTTCAAAGCCGCCTTGTCCCGTGAGTGTGATCAGCGGGAAGTACGCAGCTCTGGCGATACCGATTTGCGCGTTGGCCGCCTGCATTCGTCTCTCCGCGGCGGAAACATCGGGCCGCCGCTCGAGCAAGTCGGACGGCAACCCTGGCGGAATCGCCGGCGGCGGAGCGTCCAGAGGCGAAGGCGCCAACGTAAAAGCTGATGGAGGCTGCCCAGTGAGCACGGCGATGGCATGTTCGAACGCCGCGCGCTGGACTTCTACGTCAATCGATTGCGCGCGCGCGGTTTCCAGTTGAGTCTGCGCTTGCGCCACGTCCACGTCCGAAGCGAGCCCGCCCTTGAACCGAGTTTGCGTAAGATCGAGGGCTTTCTGGTATGCCACGACGGTAGAGTCCAGAAGCTGTTTTTGTGTGTCAAGACCTCGTAGCTGGAAATAATCCATTGCTAGTTCGGCGTGCAGGCTCAGACCCACGCTGGCAAGGTCGGCAGCGCTGGCTTGCGCCTGCGAGCGGCTCTGTTCCACCGTGCGGCGAACGCGGCCCCAGACGTCCAACTCATAAGACGCGTCGATTCCAGGAACTTGGAAATCGTTGAAAGTCTGCGTGGTCCCGACGACTCCCAGAGGGCGATTCTGTGAAAAACGTTCGCGTGCAATTGCAGGGTCGGCGGCCACCGTGGGAAAAAGGAATGACCGCGAGATACGGACCGCGGCGCGGGCTTGCAGAAATTGCGCCTGGGCTGCCTTCAGACTTTGGTTCGAAACATCAATTTTCTCTTCCAAAGTGTTCAGTAGCGGATCTTGATAAACTTCCCACCACTTTCCTTTTATTGCCTCGGCGCTGGGCTGCGCTACTTTCCAATCGTTGCTCTCTTTGTAGTCCCCAGGAACTTCCGCCTTGGGCCGCACATAATTCGGACCCACCGTACATCCGCTGAGCAAAAAAATCGCGAGCAAAAACAAACGGCCGGAATGCTGTGACCGATCGCTCCTTCTTGGTTCCGCCGTGCGCAATGTGATTTCCCTATTTGCCCGCATAACTGATTCGCCAGATTGAATTCGATCCGTCATCGCTGACCATTAGCGAGCCGTCTTTCGCCACCGCCACTCCCACGGGTCGGCCCCAAACTTTGCCGTCGGGCGTGACAAAACCGGTCACGAAGTCCTCATACTCCCCGCTGGCCTTGCCGTTCTTCACCGGCGCGAACACAACTTCGTAGCCTGTTCGCACGGATCGATTCCAGGACCCGTGTTCGCCTGCAAAAATGCTTCCACGGTACTTCTCCGGAAATTGCTGCGCTTCATAGAACGTTAATTCGAGCGACGCATTGTGCGGTTCCAGCAGCACGTCGGGCACAATCACTTTGTCCTTCAGTTCGGGATGCTTGCCTTTGAGGCGAGGATCTTCGTTTCCGCCGATGTAATACCACGGCCAGCCGTAAAAGCCGCCTTCTTGAACGTGCGTGATGTAATCCGGCGGAAGGTTATCGCCGATATCGTCTCGTTCGTTTACGGAGGTCCACAACGCGCCGGTTGCGGGATCAACCGCTATGCCAACGGGGTTTCGAATTCCCGATGCATACACACGCAAATCCGAGCCGTCGGGGTTGGCTTCGAGGATGTTCGCCCGGTGATATTCAGATTTGTCTTCATCAGTGTCCGCGATATTGTTGCGCGAGCCGACTGCGACGTACATTTTCTTTCCGTCCGCCGAGAACGCTACGTCCCGCGTCCAATGTCCGCCGCCACCGGTGTGCTCGCCACCGCTAGCCAGATCTGCGATTACGGTTTCAGGGCCGCTGCGAGCTTTCAGATCTCCATTTTGGTATGCAAAGCGCACAACCGAATTCGTATTGCCAACGTAAACAAATTTGGGATCCGGTCCAGGAGGATAAAATGCAATACCAAACGGACGCGTGAGACCGGTCGCGAAAGTTTCCGTGGTCTCGGGTTTTCCGCCCCCGGTTATACCTCGGAATACAAGAATGCGGCCCGGTCCGCTTTCCGCCAGAAACAGATCGCCATTTGGTGCGGTCCGAATCAATCGCGGATTCTTTAAATTTTCGGCGTACAACTCCACTTTGAACCCGCCCGGAGCTTTTGGCCAAGCTTCCGACGGCCGGGACACCACGTGAGCTTCATTGTCGGAGGAGGCCGTAGCATAGGGCTGGGGCAAATCGGCTGCGGAAATGTGGTGAACACTCCCGGGATTTTCCATACGAAAGTCGGTGAACGGCCCACTTTGGCCCGAAGTTTGCGCCAATGCGTTCATTTCACGAGCTGCAGACACCGTGCGATACGCAACCACCGACAACAG
>JBEKSN010000189.1:0-7227 GCA_049517055.1 Candidatus Acidiferrales bacterium
CGCCAAAGCAAAGCCTGCAAGACGTAAACCCAACCGAATCTCGGCCCGTGCCATCATCCGTCCCGCCGTGCCGCGAAAACAATCTCAGCCGAAAACCCAAACCGAAATTGACCTCTCCCGTCACGAACGCCGCTGCACCATCTGCCGCCATCCCGAGCGCGAAGCCATCGAGGAAGCCTTCCTTCAGTGGCGCAATGTGAAGTTCATCGCTCATGAGTTCAATGCCGAAGGCGGATACTCAGCCATCTACCGGCATGCGCGCGCATTGAGTCTATTCAAAAAACGCAATCTAACCCTTCGCTCCGCCCTCGAATTCGTCATCGAACAATCCGAGCGTATCGTTCCCACCGCCGAAGGCCTGGTTAAGGCCATCCGCGCATACACCCGCATAAACGATGTTGGCGAATGGATTGACACTCCCACTACTCATATTGTTCAAGTCGTCGCCATACCTTCGGCGGATGCCCGCAACGTCACGAATGCCGTTCCCGGTCTTACACTGGATGTCAGAAAGGAGCGCTCTCAGATCATCGAATCCCCTGTTCGGCAACCACTTCTAACCGAAACTGCTCTACATTCAGAAACCCCTGTAACCGACTGAAAACAAAGGAGAGCGCACATTCTAACCGGGGCCAGAATCGGTTGCAGCGGCGAAGGCAGGCAGGCTTGCGTTCGGATGCTATACTTATCCGTTTATCGCCCATGCGAAAATCTAAGCGAGCAGTCCCCAAGTGAAAATCGAAGACTTCAACCAGCGCCTCTGCGACTCGATCCTCGTCGCCGACGGGGCCATGGGTTCGCTGCTCTACGAGTTCGTCGGCCCGCAGCGTTGCGTGGACGAGTTGAACACGCTGGACGCCGAAGCCGTCTTCCACGTCCATCAGCGCTACCTCGAAGCCGGCGCCCAAATCATCGAAACCAACACCTTCGGCGCCAATCGCCACAAGCTCGGCCAGTTTGGAATGGCCGAGCGCGTCGCGGAATTGAATCATCGCGGCGTGAAAATCGCTCGCGAGGCGCGCGAAGCCGCCAAGCACGAAGTTTTGATCGCTGGCTCCATCGGCCCGCTCGGAATCGTCCAGCACGTCCGCGAACTTCCCGAAGATCAGATCTTCGCCATCTTCAAGGAGCAAGCCGGAGCTCTCGAAGAGCGCGGCGTGGATTTTTTCATCCTGGAAACTTTCAGCGACATCGAAGAACTCCTCCGTGCGATCGACGCCATCCGTTCCTTCTCGCGTCTGCCCATCGTCGCGCAGATGACCTACTCCGACGAAGGCACCACTTTCGGCGGCACTCGCCCGCAGGACGCCTGGGAAAAACTGAAAGACAAAAATATTCAGTCCATCGGAGCGAATTGCACCATCGGCCCGCAGCTCTTGCTCCCCATCTTGCGCGATCTCGCGGCCTCCACTTCGCTGCCGCTGTCCGCCATGCCCAACGCCGGCTTCCCCAAGCGCGTCGGCGACCGCACCGTCTATCCGCGTTCTTCGCCCGAATATTTCGCGCTCTTCGCGCAGGAAGCTTCCGAGCTGGGCGCGCGCTTGATTGGCGGCTGCTGCGGAACCACGCCGGAACACATTCGCGCCATCGCCGAAGCAGTGAAGAAAATCCGACCGGCTGCGGGCGGCGGCGCGACGGCGGCCAAGGCCCGTTCCATAGAAGTCTTCGAGCCGGCCGAAAGATTTCGTCGTATCGCCACGCGCGAACCGGACAGCAAGCTCTGGCGTAAAATCCAGGAACAGAAATTCGTCGTCTCCGTCGAGATCGATCCGCCCAAGGGCGTCACGGTCGAGCGCATCGTCGAACAGACCGGCCGCGTCATCGCCTCAGGTCAGGTGGACGCCATTGACATCAATAGCGGAACTCTCGCGCGCGTCGGCATGGACGCCCTCGTTCTTGCTGGCGCGCTCGAAGCCCACGGTTTCGAAACCATCCCCCATCTCACCACGCGCGACGCAAACATCATCGGCCTGCAAGCCATGCTTCTGGGCGCCTGGGCCGTGGGCGGCGTGCGCAACGTCCTCGCCATCACCGGAGACCCGCCTTCGCTCGGCGACCATCCCGAAACCAGCGGCGTTTACGAAGTGGACTCCATCGGCCTGGTCAAGGTTCTCGCGCGCTTGAATCAGGGAACCGACTGGGCCGGAAAAAGCCTGGGCGGCGCGACAAACTTTACGATTGGCGTAGCGGTGAATCCGGTGGCCGAGGACATCGATGATGAGCTACGCCGCTTCGAGGAGAAAATCGAAGCGGGCGCGCACTTCGCCATGACCCAGCCCATCTTCGACCCCGAGCATTGGAACGCCTTTCTAAAACGCATGGGCGGAAAATCGCCGGTACCCGTGATCGTGGGGTTGTGGCCGCTTACGAGCTACAAACAAGCCCTGCGCCTGAACAACGAAGTCCCGGGAATAGTGATTCCCGAAGCCACTCTGCGCGAAATGGAAAAAGCGGGAGACGCCGCCCGCGACCGTGGTTTCGTTCTCGCTCGCAGGATGCTCGATTGGGCGCGCACCGCGCGAAGCTACGGCATCGCCGGCGCGTATTTAATTCCTCCGTTTAAGCGCTACGAAGAAATTCTCGAACTTTTCCGCTAGCTAATTTCATGAGGAGTACTTAGAAAAACCAAAATCGTTTTCGCCGCCGAGGCGAGTTCGCTCCCGGAGCCAGCCCCGCGTCTTCGTCCAGTTCCGGCACGAACGGCAGCGTTCGCCCCTCGAACGCCGCCATCGGATTATCGACCAGCAACGCCTGCGCAACTTCCTCACCGCGCGTCTTCTCCAAATACTCGAACGCCTCCCTCAACCGTAGCGGCCTGGACGAAATATTGTGCGCGTCGCTCGCCAGGAAATGCACCGCCCCCGCATCGATCCACTCTTCCGCCGCGATCTTCGCCGCCTTGCCGAACCTTCCCTGCAACGACTGCGCTGTCACCTGCACGTAGCATCCCTGCCGCAGCCAACGGAATAACCGCTCCGGTTTCGTACGTATAAGAGGATTCCGTTCCGGATGCGTGATGATTGACCGAAGCCCCGCAAGCTGCAGCTCGTGGAGGGCCTGGTCCATCGACGCCGGAATGGAAAAATCCGCGAACTCCACAAGCAGATAGTTTTTCTGATTAAGTGTGAAACGAGAAGGGTCGCGCCGAATCTCCTGGAGATTTTCAAAGCTGAGATGGAAATCGCAGCCAGTTGCGAAAGTGAGGCGGCCTTCGAAGCGAGATTGAATTTCATCCCGGCGCATTTTTACCAATTCGGGAACGAACTCGTGATTCGGACTGGCGTGTGGAGTAGCAACTATGTGGGTAATACCGTCCTCGAAGGCCATTTCGGCCATGGCGAGAGACATATCGACCGACTCTGCGCCGTCATCGAGGCCTGAAAGTATGTGGCAATGGATGTCGACCATTAAAAACGAGAATAACGCAAGCGAGAAGGGATGACAACGAAGTAGGACAAAACCTTGCAAATGATTCACAGAGCCAAAATGACATTGGCCAAGCGCTTGCAATCACACCACCGAAAACCCTGAAACTGTTCCGTTCCGGGAATCCTGAATGGAACAGGGGGTGTCACGAGACTGATTTCTTCAGAGGGCGGAACTTTGAGGTCGCGCATCGAACCAGCTACGCGTTCGAAGACGAGTAGCGAATACGAATTCAGCAAGGCTCCGGACACCCAGCAATGACTCGAGAGCTCAAGAGCAGGACCAAACGCGCACTGATAACCGGGGTAACGGGGCAGGACGGCTCCTATCTCGCGGAATTGCTGCTATCGAAGGGTTACGAAGTTCACGGGCTCAAACGCCGGTCGAGCAGTTTCAATACCAACCGGGTAGACCACCTGTTGGCCGATTGGCACGAGCGCGATGCGCAATTTTATCTTCACTTTGCCGACCTTTCAGACGCGACGAGTTTGGCAAAGTTGCTGTATCGCCTGGCACCGGACGAAATTTATCACCTCGGGGCGCAAAGCCACGTGCGGGTGAGTTTCGATATTCCGGAATATACCGGCGACATCACGGCGCTGGGAACCACGCGGCTGTTGGACGCGGTTCGCGACACAGGAATTCCGGCGCGCTTCTACAACGCGGCGAGCAGTGAGATGTACGGACAAGCATGCGAGAGTTTGCAAAATGAAAACACTCCCTTCCGGCCGCGTAGCCCGTATGGTTGCGCGAAACTCTACAGCTACTGGATGACTGCGAACGCGCGCGATGGCTACGGCCTCTATGCGGTGAATGGGATCCTGTTCAATCACGAATCTCCGAGACGAGGTGAAAACTTCGTGACTCGCAAAATAACGCGCGCGGTGGCGCGAATAGCGAATGGACTGCAGGAAAAACTCTATCTCGGAAACCTGGACGCGCAGCGCGACTGGGGCTACGCGCCGGAATACGTCGAGGGAATGTGGCAGATGCTGCAGCAGGCCGCTCCGGATGACTACGTTCTGGCAACGGGGGAAACACACACGGTGCGGGAGTTCCTGGAGCTCGCGTTTCAAGAGGCGGGACTCGATTGGCAGGCGTACGTGGAAATCGACCCGGACTACTACCGGCCCACCGAAATTGACCGGCTAGTAGGCGATGCCTCGAAGGCGCGCAAAAGACTGGGATGGGCGCCGCGCACGAAGTTCCGGGACCTGGTGAAAGTGATGATCGAGGCCGATGCACGAATGCTGGAGGACAAGCTCAACGGCCACTTGGAACGAAGAATGTCAGCGCGAGGAGGAGAATGAGGCGCAGCGTCCCACTTCGGAGATCTTTTTCCTTCCAAAGGCGTAGTGTCGCCGTATTTCTGACGGCGCTGTTGGGCTGTTGTGTTGCGGCAAACAGCCCCAGCGTCATGGCCCAAGCGCCAGATCAACGGCGCGCTCCGATGCCCAGCTCCGAGCTCGGCCGGGAGAATCTGAGCCGAGTGGCAGCCTCGGCGGGAGAAATCAAAGCAGTGCTGTTCAAGGATGCAGGGTTGATGGTGTCGCTGAAATATTGGGTGGCCAAGGATGCCACCGAGCACGGCCAGATCATCAGCGAATCTGATCTGACGAATGACGCAATTTTCGAGCGGCTGGAAGAAGACGCCCGATTCCGGTCGGTGGCAACCACGTTGGTCCAGCACTACGGCTATTTGCTGCCCAAGATAAACCCCGATTCGGACGCGGCCCAAGAACACAACCTGCTGGTTATGGAACGTGCGAAGTGGCTGGCCCAGGATCAAGAAGAAGAGCTATCAGACGCACGAAAGCGTCGGGGGCAAAATCTGCAAAATGCGAAATCCTGCGATCCGAAGCTGGACGTTGACTGCACCGCGCGGCAAACAGAATTTCCCGGCGAGAGTTCATCGCCATTCCCTCAGAACGCGGCTCCGACTGCAAATCCTAGCGAGGAGCCGCAGCCCGCAAATCCTCCGGCAAGGAATTCCTTTGGTTACCCGCAAACCATGCAGACGGATTACCCACAAGCTTCGCAGGCGGACAACGAGTCCACCGATATTTCTTCTCCTCTCGACGATTCTCCAAGAGCCAAACAATCCTCCGACGGCCTCGGCCGCGATGGAACGCCGCGCGAACTATCCGTAGGGCAGATGGTGGCGAGTGGCAGGCAGCAGTCCAACAATGAATTGTTCGATGGCAGCGCGGAAAATCGAAATGCAATCGCGGAATCGACAACCTATCAGCCGGATGGCTCCAGCACCTACCGCCCAGAGAACTCGATCAGGTCTCAACCTCGGAGTAACGGCTTTAACGGGATGGCGGCTGAAGAACTCTCCGTTGCCAGGACTCCAAATGCTCGCGAGGCGCTCGGGCGACCAGCGGACTTGGTTCGGACGGCGAATCCCTACAGCGATATTCCTTCGCTTTACGACATGTACATGCAAGCGCTTCCGCAGCCTGTTACACCGCAGCGCTTTGGGATGCAAGTTTTCGCGCATGGCGCGCGCGATTCGAGGCTGATCCCGATGGACCTACCTGTTGGGCCGGACTACGTAGTGGGGCCGGGCGATGGCTTGTCGATCAATCTTTGGGGAGGTGTTTCGCAGCGACTTTATCGCACGGTAGATCACGAGGGGCGCGTTAGCCTTCCGGAAGTCGGACCCATTCTGGTAAGCGGAAAAAGTCTGGCTGAGGTACAGGAAAACTTGCAGCAGATCTTGCGAACTCAGTTTCGCGACGTGTCCGCCGATGTATCACTCGGACGCCTTCGAACCATTCGTATCTACGACGTCGGCGACGTAAAAAACGCAGGAGCCTACGATGTAAGCTCGCTTTCCACTCCACTGAACGCACTGTTTGCCGCAGGGGGACCGACCGCGGGGGGCTCGCTGCGGATTTTGAAGCATTACCGGGGCGATCAGCTCGTGCAGATAGTGGATGTGTACGACCTGCTGTTGCGCGGAGTGAAGACGGATATTTTGCGGCTTGAGAGTGGCGACACAGTGCTGGTTCCTCCCATCGGCGCGCAAATTACGGTGGAAGGAATGGTTCGGCGGCCGGCGATCTATGAATTGCGCGACGAGAAAAATCTGGCCAGCGTGCTGGAACTAGCGGGCGGGTTGCTTCCCACCGCAGCTTTGCGCCACATTGAGGTTCAGCGAATTCTGGCGCACGAAAAGCAGACGATGCTGAGCGTGGATATCCCGGAGGCGGATCAAGCTTCGGAAGTTACCAAGCAGCTTGCAGCATTCGAAATTCACGACGGCGACCGCATCCGCGTTTATCCTATCGCGCCATACAACCAGGATGCGGTTTACCTCGAAGGGCACGTGATCCGGCCGGGTCGTTATTCCTATCGCGCGGATATGCGCGTGACGGATGTGATTTCGTCCTACAAGGATTTATTGCCGGAGCCGGCGAACCAGTACGCGGAGATCATTCGGTTGAATGCTCCCGATTTCCATCCCAGCGTGGAGAGTTTCGATCTGTCGAGTGCGCTAGAAAATCCTTCGCAAGCGCCCCTTTTGCAAACCATGGATACCATTCGAATTTTCAGCAGGTTTGACTTTGAGAATCCCCCGGCCGTTTCCATATGGGGCGATGTGCGCCAACCAGGAACCTACCGAACTTCCGGCCAAGTACGTTTGAGCGATGCCGTGCATCTGGCGGGTGGGCTTGCGCCCGACGCGCAGACCGAGGATGCCCAGGTATTTCGCTACTTGCCGGATGGGAAATTCAGAATATTCAGCGTAAATCTCGAACAAGCACTGGCGGGCGATTCGTCGGAAAACATTTT
>JBEKSN010000190.1:0-7224 GCA_049517055.1 Candidatus Acidiferrales bacterium
CTTTCGCCAAAGAGCAACATGTCGGTCCGGTCGAGGCGCAAACGCAACAGATGCAGGCGGCTCGCAATAATCCTGCGCTGTTCGCTTCCGCCAACCAAGGCAAACCGCCCATCGCGGCTACCGCCAAACCCGGTGAGTTCACAACTGGTTTTGTAGCTTCCAAACAAGCGGGAGGCGAATACAAAGCTCCTCCAGCCATTAATCACGCCAGCGAATTGCCGGGTCACGAGTTTAATGCGCCGAATACCGGCAACGCCGCAACCAACAAGACTTTTCAGCAGCAACTGAATGAACTATCTACGCGGCAAGCGCTGGATCACCAAACGCTCGAGCAGCAACAAGAAGAAGAACATCAGCAAGCCACACAGAAAAAGTACAATGACGCGCAAATACAACAAATGGAGCAGCGCCATTCTCAGCAAACGCAACAGCTCGAGCAGCAGCACGCAAGTCAGAACAAGCAGATGGAGCAGCGCCAAACGTCCCAGTCTGCACCGAAGTCGCAGAGCGGTGCTTCCGGGAGCAAGCCACATTGATCTAGTAGCAATCCTCTCCAAAATCGCGACATCGAAAAAGCGACCTAAAGCGAGCCCCGCACTACTCGGACGAATGCGCCGGCTGATCATGCTAAGTTCCGTGTAGGTGGTGGGCGCCGCCGCTGCGGTCGCTTCCTTCGTCAAGGCACATTCGCTCCGGTCAGTGCAAACAGGCGGGATGACAGAGCAAGAAGAAGAGGCATTTACGAGATAGGCACTACTGTTTAGAAGAAGGACGCAGGCCCGGCGAAGAGGGGTGCGCCTGGCGTTATACTGGAGGGTAACTGGGCAAAGACGCTGAACCACAACATCATGGGATGGTCCGGCTCAGACGGATGACGAGGTGCCGTGGCATGAGAAAGCTATCCATATTCATCTTGGTAATACTAGCGAGCACTCTTCTGGCCCCCCGTAGCCGGGCGCAGAACATAAGCGCTTCCGAGTTAAGGGAGCAGGCGGCGGAAAAAGAGGCCAAGCAGGACGAGCTGGTTAATCTGGAAAAAGATATGGCGCGGGCGATGCAGGCGAACAGCGGATTGCTGTTCCGGCGACTCTATGGTGAGGACTTCGTGGGAGTGTTGCCGTCGGGGCAGATTCTGGATAAGGCGGGGTGGATCGCCGCAATCGAGAATTCCGGCACGCAGTTCAGTTCATTCGTTGCGACAGATATACGCGTGCGCATGTTTGAGGAAACGGCTGTGGTCACTTGTCTCTGGAGTTCGCACGGATCCAAGAACGGACATGCATTTTCCCGGCAGTCGCGCGTGACCCACGTGTATATATGGGGCCAACGGGGCTGGCAAGCCATCGCGAGCCAGGAAACACTCTTACCCGGCTAGGACTAGGCCTTGGGTGTACTCGACCGACAGAGTTCCAGGAACTCAGGGTCGTCGCGCAAGGAAATCAAATCCGGATCACGTTTGGCCCAATCCAGGTTGGCCCAACCCGCTTCTTTTGCAGCCTTCAACATGTCGAGAGCTTCCCGGGGCTCCTTGAGCAGAGCGTAAGTGCAGGCGGCATTATAGAGAACGTTCGAATCGCGCGGCCGCAAGGCCACTGCGGTTTGCAATTGCCGTACTGACTCTTCGCTTCTGCCGGTAGCCGCATAATAGCCAGCGAGGAGCATTCGCGCGCGCACATCTTCAGGAACCGTATCCAGTTGCTTCTCGAGCGCGTGGATCCCCCGATCGAGCAGCAGCTTCGCTTGCTCTTCCTTGCCCAGCGATTTCAGAGAATTCGTGATGGGAATGTAAACGTTGTAGTCGTCGCCGTTGGCTTGGAGGGCGCGATCGACTATGTCAGCAACTTCCTGGAATCGGCCGGAGGAAAAATAGGTTCGAGCCAGGACGGTGTAGGCGCCCTCGCAGTCCGACTTGCACTCAATCGCGCGTCGCGCGAATTGAATGGCCTCTTCGTACTTTTTCTGGCCGGAGAGGATCCAGGCGCGCGCGGCCAGCACTTCGGCCAGGCCAGGTTCCAGCGCGGAGGCACGCTCGCAGGCGGCTAGCCCTTTCTCGATCCAACGCGCATTTTCTTCGCGGAACTGGTAGATCATCCCGCAAGCGGTGGCCAGCCCGGCATGAGCGAGAGCGAAATTCGGGTCCAGCTTGATAGCATGTTCGAACATCTGCAAAGAGAAATCCAAATCAAGGCGTCTTGCGTAACTGCGGCCGCGAAGAAAATAATCGTACGCCAGCGGGTTTTCCGTGGGCTTGCGCGAGATGGTTTTTTCTTCCTGCGGAGTCAACGTGATGCGCAAGGCCTGCGCGATACTGCGCGCGATCTCCTCTTGAATCGCGAACACGTCTTCCAATTGCCGGTCGTAACGCTCCGCCCACACCGGATGCCTGGTGGACGCTTCCACCAACTGCGCGGTGATGCGCACGCGATTGCCCGCGCGGCGGATGGAACCTTCCAGGACGTAAGCGGCGCCGAGCTGCTGGCTCACCTGTTGGGCGGTGACCGGCTTGTCGCGGAATGCGAGCATCTCCGAACGAGGAAAGGTTTCCAGTTGCGCGATCTTCGAGAGTTCCGTGACGATGTCTTCGGTAATTCCGTCGCGGAAGTATTCGTCCTCTTTCGCGCCGCTCTGGTTTTCAAAGTAGAGCACGGCAACGGATTTTTGCTTGGCTGCGGCAGGGTGCGCCCCGGTGGCCGGAAGGCCCTTCTCGGCGGCAGGGCGGCGGCTGGATTCGACGTCCCGCTGAAGCCGCTTCAAATCGGCGCGGAGTTCGGCAGCGGTCTGGCACCGCAGGTCGGTGTCTTTCTCAAGAGTCTTGCCGAGAATGGTGTCCATACCGGCGGGTAAGCGCGGATTGAGTTTCTTCGCAGGCGCTGGCGTGGAATGCAGGATTCCGTCATAGATAACCGCCGTGGTTCCGCCGGAGAACGGAACCGTCCCAGTCGCCATTTCGTAAAGCACGACACCGAGTGAAAACAAATCCGAGCGCGCGTCCAAGTCTTCGCCTCGCGCTTGTTCCGGCGACATGTACGCGATCGTACCCATGGAGCTGCCCGGGCTGGTGAGGTGCTCGTCGTGGAGCACATTCGCCGCGGTGTGCGCTGATGTGGCGCCTACCGACTCGGCGGCGAGCTTGTGCACCGGGGACAACTTCGCCAAGCCGAAATCCAGAATTTTCGCCTGACCGCGGTCCACGAGAAAGATATTCGCGGGCTTGATGTCGCGATGCACGATTCCCTTCGCGTGGGCCGCATCGAGCCCGTTAGCAATTTGGATGCCGGTCTCGAGCAGCTCCGATATTTCGATGGGCTTCCCCTCGATGCGGTGCTTGAGCGTGCGGCCCTCGAGCAGTTCCATGGCGATGAAAGGCCGACCCTCGAATTCTCCGATGTCGTGAATGGTGCAGATATTCGGATGATTGAGCGCGGACGCGGCGCGCGCTTCGCGCCGGAATCGTTCAGTCGCTTGCGGATCGTGGGAAATATCGTCCGGCAGGAATTTCAGTGCAACGTTTCGGCCCAGGCGCGTGTCCTTCGCTTTGTACACCACGCCCATGCCTCCGCCGCCCAATTTTTCGAGGACTGCGTAGTGGGAGATAGTACGGCCAATGATCGAGGAAGCGTCCGCCACAGGCCGTGCATTGTACGACAGCGCCTGCATACAGGCAATCGCGCAACATGCACCTCGGCCACGCGGTTTTCTAGTACTCCACACCTCTGGTTAGCGCGTTATGATCGGACAGGCCGAAACGGAAGGCTTAGAACCAGGTTTTGGCGCGGTATTGGCGGTAGGCGTCGCCGAATTTTGCTTCGAGGACGCGAGCTTCGTTGCGGGCGCGAAAGAACTGCATGAGAGTTATCAGCAGCACCAGGAGCAGTCCCCACCAAGGTGCAGACGCATAGAGAACGATTCCGAGAAAAATTACCGTACCGAAAAAATAGATCGGATTGCGTATTTTGGAGTAGATGCCTGTGGTCACGAGGCCGCGGGCTTCCGCTCGGGGCGTGAAGAATTCCCGGATTTGCAACCGCGCGACGAGCCATCCAACATATCCAGCGGCAATCAGCACGGCTCCGGCGATGTGGTTGGGCGTCCAGGGACCGTTCCTTGCGAGATACACCAGGTAGATCGCGAAGGAACACATTGCAAGAATTTCCCAGTCGTATTTGTGTGGTTTCATGTTGGGGGGATTGTAGAACGGAGGAGGCCGAAAAGCTCGGCGAGAAATCAGCCGCGCGACAAATAAAGGCACGGGATGGGAGCCGAAAAAAATCACGAACAGATTTCTCGCGTCGCTCGGGATGACAAAGTAAGAAGACGCAGCAGCCGCGCCACCGCGATAGTTCTTGGAACTGCATAGATTGCAGCGGTAAACTGCGAGCGAACTGTTCAGGAATGAAAGGAACGATTTAAGAGCTTTATGACCACGAGACAGATTAGCGTGCAGCGGTTTAGCGTTACCTCTTCGAAGAAATTTGAGGAGGTGGTGGCGAAGCTGGCGGCGGGTGTGGGGCATCCGGATATGCGCGCGATGTTCGCGAAGATCGGCGCGGCGAAAACTTATGCGGAAGTGGAACAAGCGATCCAGCCGGGGCTGGGGCCGACGGGCTTGATGGAATTCATGCGATTCGATCACGGGGAAGTGGTGCGCAAAGATCGCGGAGAGAGAACGCCGCGGGTGATGCGGTTTTTGATTGGCAATCCGCTGGTGATGAAAAAAATGGTGGAGCATGTGCCGGACGCGGGGTCGTATGCGCCAACGACGGTGCTGGTCGATGAGCGCGCGGACGGAGTGCACCTAACTTATGACACGATGGCCAGTTTTTTGGAGCCGTACGGAAACGCGGAAGCGCTGAAGGTGGCGCGGGAGCTGGACGCGAAGGTGGAGGAACTGTTGACGGCCGCGGCGAAGTAATTTTCGGCAATTAGCGAAAGCAATAAGCGCTAAAAATGGAGATTGCACATGACCAGCATGCTGCTTTGGGCGTTTCTGATTGGCGTGATTGCGGGGTTGCGTGCGCTGACTGCGCCTGCGGCGGTGGCGTGGGCGGGATTTGGCCACGGAATCCTCAACCACACACCACTCAGGTTTATGGGGAGGCTTCCTGCTGCCTTGGTTTTCACGGTGCTGGCTTTGCTTGAAATGTACGCAGATCAGCTTCCTAGCACTGCGAGTCGCTTGGCACCAGCGGGGCTGATTTCCCGGATCGTCACCGGCGGGCTGTCGGGTGCGTGCCTGGCGGCAGCGGCTGCCGAATCGATTGCGCTGGGCTGCGTGTTGGGCGCGGTGGGCGGCGTGGTTGGCGCGTTTGCGGGTTACTACGCTCGCACGGGAGTGGTGAAGGCGCTGAAGGTTCCGGATTTGCCGATCGCGCTTCTGGAAGATGCCATCGCGATTGGCGGCGCTATTTTCATTGTGTCGCGATTCTAAACGCGCGGGTCGCGCATCTCACTTGTGGGCCGCACAATTTTTCCGTGAGTACGAGGAACTTATTCAATGAACGCCTCCGATCAATTTCAAGCCATCGTTATCGGGTCCGGGCAGGGCGGGAACCCGCTGTGCATGGCGCTGGCGAGGGCAGGGCTGCGGACGGCGTTGATCGAGCGCAAACACGTGGGCGGAACGTGCGTGAACGAAGGGTGCACGCCGACGAAAACGATGGTAGCGAGCGCGCGGGTGGCCTATCTCGCGGGGCGAAGCGCGGATTACGGTGTTCACAGCGGAAGCATTCGCATCGACATGGAACGCGTGAGGAAGCGCAAGCGAGACATTGTGGATGCGTTTCGCGCGCGCAATGAAGAGGGTCTGAGACACACTGCAAATCTGGAGCTGATTTTCGGCGAAGCGAGTTTTACAGGGGTGAGGTCGGTGTTGGTGCGGCTGAGAGACGGCGGGCAACGCGTACTTACCGGCGAGAGAATTTTTATTAATGCCGGCGCGCGGCCGGCTGTGCCGGCGATCGAAGGGCTGAAGGACGTTCCGTTTCTCGATAGCACTTCGATCATGGAACTGGGCGCGGTGCCGGAACATTTGATGGTTCTGGGAGGCGGTTATGTGGGGCTGGAGTTTGGGCAGATGTTTCGGCGGTTCGGCAGCCGCGTGACGATCGTGCAGTCGGGCGGGCAATTGCTTTGGGGCGAGGACGCGGATGTGGCCGGCGGAGTTGCCGCTATTTTGAAACAAGACGGAGTGGAAGTGCTGCTGAGCACCAAAGCCACCGGCGTGGTGAAAGAGGGAGCGAAGATACGCGTGACCGTTCGCATGGAGATGGACGACGAAACGCGCGTGCTGGACGGGTCACACTTGCTGGTGGCGACGGGGCGCGTTCCGAACACGGATACGCTGAACGTTTCGGCGGCGGGCGTCGCGGTGGACAAGCGCGGGTTCATTCAAGTGAATTCAAAACTGGAAACGAACGTGGCGGGAATTTATGCGTTGGGGGACATTAAAGGCGGCCCGGCGTTCACACACATTTCCTACGACGATTTTCGGATACTGCGGACGAACCTAATCGACAAGGGAAGCGCGTCGACCGATGGGCGGCTGGTGCCCTACACGCTGTACATCGACCCGCAACTCGGGCGGATCGGGTTGACGGAAAACGAAGCTCGCGCGCAGAACCAAAGAGTGCGCGTGGCGAGAATGCCGATGACCTCGGTGGCGCGCGCGCTGGAAACGAATGAAACTCGCGGATTCATGAAGGCCATCGTGGACGCCGAAAGCGGACAAATTCTGGGCGCAGCGGTGCTGGGGCTGGAAGGCGGAGAAATCATGTCGATGCTGGAAGTGGCGATGCTGGGCAAAGTGCCCTGCAGCGTGCTGCATAATGCCACGTTTGCGCACCCGACACTCGCCGAATCGCTCAACAATCTTTTTCTGAATTTCGATTCGTAGCCGGTAATCACCGGGCTGGCTATCGATCAACGTGGGGTTGTATCCGCCGGGGTCGGGGTGGAAGCGTTCCTCACGTCCAGGCGAAATTGAACCTGGACGGTGTTGGCGATTTTGTCGAACAGCACATTGTGGGTCATTCCAAAATCCCGCCGGTCGAATGAAAAATCTCCTTCCATATGCTGAAGGCCATTCTCCTGTGGGTGCAGGATTATCGCGACGGTAACCGTTTTGGTGATTCCACGCAAGGTCAGCTCCGCATTCATGTGTAGTTTCGAGGGATCGGCATCCGGAGCGACGCTCTTCGATACGAAACGAATCTTGGGATAGTCTTT
>JBEKSN010000191.1:0-7207 GCA_049517055.1 Candidatus Acidiferrales bacterium
TGGCGGATATTTTGAAGCATCCGTCAGCATGAGCACGTCGCGAAACTGACGGTTTCGCGTTTAGCGCGCGGGGCGGGACGGCGGTAATTGCAATCGGCGGAGCTGGTTGTCAGTCGTGCAGGACAACGCTCAGAAGCGAAGTGTCGATGTACAGGCCGCCGTTGTACCTGATGAAGCCCAGTCTTCTGAATTTGTTCATGAAAAAATTCACGCGTGAGCGGGTGGTGCCGACCATTTCGGCGAGCATCTCCTGCGATATTTTGGGGACCATCTTTTGGGGTTTGTCTTCCTTGCCGTAGCGCGCGAGCAGCAACAAGGTGCGCGCCAGCCGTTTCTCGCTGGAGTTAAAAAGCTGATCGACCAAATCCTCTTCCACGCGGATGTTCCTGGAAAGCATGTAAGAGATGAAACGGTCGGAAAAGGCATGTTCCACGTGGAGGACGCGAATCATTTCCTTTTTTTCGATCAAAAGGGCGGTGGTGACCGTGATCGCAGTCGCCGACCCTATCCGAATCGGCTGACCGGCGAGGCATCCCTCGCCAAAAAAGTCGCCGGATCCCAAAACAGCGACAACGGCTTCTTTACCGGTTTCGTTGACTACCGAAAGCCGTACAGCGCCTTTCTGAATATATAGAACGTTCTTAGCGGCGTCGCCCTGCGAGAAGATCGCTTCCTTTTTCTTGAACTCTTTGACTTTCCGAGCTACACCGGCGGAATCGAGAAAAGCTTGCGCATCGAAGGCGGGCGCCTTCATGCTTATATTCTTGCTTCTTTTGTCCATCCCAGGAAAAGAAATCCTGAGCGGCAATATGACCCGGAATGAGGATTCTTGTCTGTAGGATTTCCTACACTAGGGGCGGCTATTTCAGTCCAATCTCGCGATTGTACTGCTGGATAACGGCGTAACACTCGCAGGTGCAGTCTTTAAGTTTCGCCCGGCTCAGAATCTGCACAGCGCCGCGCGTGTACTCGATGATCTGCTTGTCCTGCAAAACGCGAGCTGCCAAGCTCACGGTAGGGCGGTCGGTACCGAGCATGGTCGCAAGGAAATCGTGGGTGATAGCCAGCGTCGGGGAATCCACTCTATCCTGAGTGATGAGCAGCCAGCGCGCAAAGCGCTGTTCGATATTGTGGAGCCGATTACACGCAGCGGTTTGCGCGAATTGCATTCCCTGGACTACTGCGTAGCGGGTCAGAATCCGTTGAAGCTCTGGAGCCGATTGCAAGACGCTTTTCAATGCACTAATTTTCACCCTGAACCCGTCTCCGGCGATTTGCACGATTTCGCGCACTTGGTTCTTGTTTATGCCAACCGCCGCCTGTACTCCGGCAAACCCTTCCTTGCCAACTTCTCCTACTTCAACGGTCCTTCCATCTTCGGTCGCAATTACGAGAGAGACCATGCCTGAATTCGGAAAATGCACAAACTCCAGCGGTTGGCCCGGTTCGTAAAGACTAAGATGCGGAGGCATGCTGAGAAACTCCAGGTGAGGAAGAATCAGCGCGTATTCCTTGTCGGAAATTGATAGGAGGATCTCGTTGCCTACACGGTTTCCCGCGGGGGTGGTCCGTTCATTCGGCTGCATGGTTGAAAATCTCTCCTTTTACTCACAACGTTGCTCCCACCGAGCGCAGGAATCGGGATAACTGCAGGGACTTTTGACAGTCACAGCCTGCTGTACCTGGAACGGTTAAACGCGCAACCCGACGAATTGTGCTTAGAAGCGCGGTGAATCCTGGATCAGCTCGCAAGCCGTGCCGGCGCCACCTTGGCAAACGTTTCCTGCTTTAGACCGAGTACGACGCGCCCATTAACCCGTCCCGTCTTGAGGCGGGTGAACACGTCATTGATGGATTCAAGTGGCAAGACCTCGATGGTTGCCTTCACTTTGCCCTCTGCGGCAAACGCAAGCGACTCTTCGAGGTCCAAACGGGTGCCAACGATGGAGCCGCGTATGGTGTAGCCGTTCAGAACTAGGTCGAAAATCGAAACGGGGAATTCTCCCGGTGGCAGGCCATTCAGCACGCAAGTGCCGCCACGACGAAGCATACCGACCGCTTGCTTGAAGGCGATGGGCGAAACCGCCGTTACCAGCACTCCGTGCGCCCCGCCGATTTGCTTTTGAATTTCCTTGGGAGGGTCCTGGGTTTTCGCATCAATTGTGATTTCAGCTCCAAGCTTGTTCGCCAGCGCCATTTTCTCCGGACCGAGGTCCACCGCGGCGACGTGGAGACCCATGGCCTTGGCATATTGGATGGCCACGTGTCCCAGGCCGCCTATACCAGTGATCACTACCCATTCACCGGGCCGCGCCTCGGTCATCTTCAATCCTTTATAGGTAGTGACGCCGGCGCAGAGGATGGGCGCGGCATCCACGAGCGAAAGATTTTTGGGAATTCGTCCCAAGTAATCTGCTTGGCCCAATGCGTATTCCGCAAAGCTTCCGTTCACTGAATATCCGGAGTTTTGCTGCTCGGGGCAAAGAGTTTCCCAACCGGAAAGGCAGTAATCGCAGTGCCCGCACGCGCTGAACAGCCAAGCGGTTCCGACGCGGTCGCCTTCCTTCAAGTGAGTGACCCCGGAACCGAGGGCCACGACGATGCCCGCTCCTTCATGTCCAGGGATGAATGGCGGGGTTGGCTTAATCGGCCAGTCGCCGTCCGCGGCATGCAGATCTGTGTGACACACTCCAGTCGCAAACACTTCGACGAGTGCCTGCCCTGGACCAGGCGTTGGGATGGGAACTTCGCGTAGGACCAACGGTTCTCCAAATTTTTCAACGACAGCCGCCTTCATAGTTTTTTTGTTTGGCACGTCTCATCTCCGTCTTTCTCGAACTGTTACCACGGTAGCCCTGACTCAAGCAGCCGTCTGTATCATTTGGCACAGTTGGGTGTGAGTGTGCTTCCTAGCGACCTGTGATTTAATAGAGCAAGAGGGATACTCATGGGCGAGGCAAACGACGAGCGGTGCGGAAAATGCGGAGCGGAGATAGACCCTGCCCGCCGAGTAGACTTCACGTTGAAAGACGGTACGCGGGTTTGCGATTCTTGCTTTGTAAAAGGGACGGCGAGCCCAACACACCCGGGCGAAAAATCGTACTGAATTTATGCCTTCGCAATACTGATTAGAAATTCATCGTGGAATTCAAAAGCGTCCCGCGCTTTCGCAACCTCGCGAGTGAATTGACACCGGAAATTTTGCAACCCACCTGTGAGCCAAAGAAAATCAAAAGAGCCGGCGAGACGCCGGCCTGCCTGCCGGCAGGCAGGCGCTACGAAAACCTTCGCCGGGAGAGGATTATTTTTTCGGCGCGGCTGACAGATAGGCTTTGGACTGCTGGGCAACGATGTCAACCAAGTTGCCTATTGCGAGGTTCACGTCGATCAGGTGCAGGCCCCAATCGGCCATGACCTGGCCGTTGAAGATCACGTCGCCGGTGATATCGCTGACGCGAGGACCGGCAGGATCGCCGTGAACAGTGATGGCGAGATAGGAGCCGTGGTCGTTGGCGACGCACTCGGCGGTCAACATGCCGGGTACGCTGACGAATGGAGTGGTAATGGGTTGATCGGGCTTGACCCAGGGACCCGGCTTCGCCTCCGCACCGCCAGGTAAGCCGCTACCGTTCTTTCTTAGATAAGAGTGCAACTCGCCGCTACCTCCTGCAAGCGCCGCCGGATTCGTGCAAGCGGAGATCATGCCCTCACCGGTTACTTTGCCGAAGTGAGTGTTGGGCGGGGGCGGGACATTCACGCGAAAGGAAGCGTAAGTGATCACACAGCCCGTTTGAGTGGGTGCGTGACAGAGCGGGATGTGCTGGAAAGCGCCGCCGACATCTTTGCCTTTAGGCACGGGAAAGTTGGTCCCCAGCAGCAATACGGAAACGATGCGCGACTGAACCGGCTTGCCGTCGATTTCGTTCTTGACGAGCTGCGTGAGCACGCCCGAGCCCTGTGAGTGTCCGATGAGCACGACGCTGCGGCCGTGGTTGTCATGTTCCAGGTAGTAATTCCAGGCATCGAGGACATCGTTGTAGGCCAGGGCGCGATCCATAGGAATTGGTGTGCCGAACAACGCGGAACGAAGGCCAGTGAGGGTGACCTGGCGGTAGATGGGCGCATAGGGCCGACACTGGGAAGCGAAGCGGGCAAACTGCACGCGCACGACGCCTTTTTCTTCCGGACCGGGGAGCATGTCGCTGTTGCCTCCGGGATCCATGGAGACGGTGGGATAGACGTAGAAGCAATCGATCTGCGCGTTGGGATTGGCGGCCCAGGTTTCGAGAGTCATTTTGCCGTCGGCGGAGATGATGGTGGTGGAGAGGTCAACGTCGCAGGCGTCCTGGCGCCCGGGACGGCAGAGCCAGTTGTCACCGTTGCTGTAGTCATTCTTCGCGACGGGCGCGGGCTTTTGTGCTTCTTGCGCGGGAGTTGGAGTTGCGGGCGGCGCGGCGGTTGTTTGGGCGAAGGTTGTGCTTCCGCAGGCGCAGAGCAGAACTAGTGTAGTGATGAGGTGTCGCATCATATTTTCCCCTTCGCGGTGAAAGAAACTATTGTTTCAGACTGCGCGTCCCGTTCTTGGGGCGAGTGAACTCCATGGTGCCGTCGTTAACTTTGCCGAAGCGGAGCGCGGCGAGATCCAGGGCGTAATTCTGGTACAACTTCCAGGGTTTTTTCGAACCCTGCTTGGGAAGGATCGCGCTGGACCTTTGGAGATAGCCGGAGGTCATGGTGAAGGCGGACTCTTCGACGATGCTTGGATCGCGGCGGCGCGGCGTGCAATAGGAGTAACCGTGAGCATCCATATAATTCAGCAGACGGCAGACGTACTTGGAGGTGAGATCGCACTTCAGCGTCCAGGAAGCATTGGTGTAACCAAAAGCGCAGGCGAAATTCGGGATGTCGCTGCTCATCATTCCTTTATAACTGATCGTTCGCGCGGGATCGATAGGAGAGCCGTCCATCGACAGTCGCATGCCGCCGAGGAACTTTAACTTCAATCCAGTTGCGGTGACGATAATGTCTGCTTCGAGTTCCTGGCCTGACTTCAACCGCAGACCTGCTTCGGTGAATGTCTCGATCTCATCGGTGGCAATGGAAACTCTTCCGGAGCGGATCGCGAGAAACAGATCTCCATCGGGAATGAGGCAGAGACGCTGGTCCCAGGGGTTGTAGCGGGGCGAAAAATGTTTTTCAACGTCGTAATCGGGGCCCAGATATTGCCGGACGTAACCGAGCAGGACTTTTTTTGTGCCGTCGGGCTTTCGGCGCGCGGCGTTGTAAAAGTACATGCCGAGGAGGACATTCTTCCAGCGGACTAAGTGATGCGCAAGGGATGCATGCAGATGGCGAAGCATCCACTTCGCGATGGGATCTTCCGAGGGGCGCGCGACGATGTAGGTGGGCGAGCGCTGCAGCATGGTGACGTGGGCGGCCGATTTGGCGAGCTCTGGAACGAGAGTGACGGCGGTGGCGCCGCTGCCGATCACGACGACGCGCTTGGCGTCGCAACTGAAATCTTCGGGCCAGTGCTGCGGGTGAACGACGCGGCCGCGGAAGCGATCCATGCCGGGCCAGCCGGGCATATAGCCCTCGGAGTAATCGTAGTAGCCGCTGCAAACGTAGAGAAAATTGCAGGTGAAGCGGACGGGCTTTTCTTCCGGGCCTGAGGCGTCAATGGTCCAGAGAGCCTCCGACGAGGACCACGAAGCGCGGGTAACTTGGTGACCGAAACGAATTTTGCGATCGATGCCATATTCGCGAACAGTTTCCTGGAGGTATTTGAGAATGGCCGGACCACCCGCGATGGATTTTTCGTTTCGCCAGGGGCGGAAACCGAAGCCGAGCGTGTACATGTCGGAATCGGAACGGACGCCAGGATAGCGGAAGAGGTCCCAGGTTCCGCCAATCGCGTTGCGGCTTTCCAGAATTACGAAAGTTTTTGACGGGCATTTCGTCTGGAGGTGATAGGCGCCGTCGATTCCGGAAAGACCTGCGCCAACGATTAGGACGTCGAAATGCTCGAGGTGTCCTACGGATTGCGCAGACAGGGGCGCACTTTGGGCAGACACCGCGGCATCGGGCATCCGAGCTACCCCGCGCTCAAGATGGATCTAGTAAAAAGCATCGTCAGATATTGCCTGTAACAACGTGCCATATCAATAGTAGCAGGCGCGGAATCTGCGGTTGCGTGCGTGGTAGAATCGCGCGCGATGGCGACGGAAAAGTCCGTGATTGCTGAGAATCTTGGGCGGATTCGGGAACGCGTGGCGCGGTCGGCTGGGCGCGCGGGGCGGCGAGTTGAAGATGTGACAATTGTTGCGGTGTCAAAAACGTTTCCGTTCGAGGCGATTCGCGCGGCTTACGATGCGGGGTTGCGACACTTTGGAGAGAATCGGGTGCAGGAGTGGGAGTCGAAGCGGGCGCGCGTCGCGGACTTAGACGCGACGTGGCATCTGATTGGTCATCTGCAGAGCAACAAGGCGCGGAGAGCGGCGGGGCTGTTTGATCGCGTGGATTCCGTGGATAGTCTGGGGCTTGCGCAGAAACTCGATGCGGCGGTGGCGGAACTAGCTGGAGCGGAAGGCACGTCGGGGATTTCTTCAGAAAAGAGCCGGCGAGACGCCCTTCCACTGGTCTCAGGGCAAGCCGGCGCTACGAAAAGCGGCGCTGCGAATGGCGAACGGCTTGGAGTTTTGATCGAGGTGAGTTTGGGCGGCGAGAGCACCAAGAGCGGAGTGGCGGAAGCGGACTTGGCGATGCTAGCGGAAGGCGTGGCTGGGCTTGCAAATTTGGAGTTGCTGGGGCTGATGACGATTCCACCGTTTCTCGACGATCCTGAAAGTGTGCGGCCCTATTTTCGCAAATTGCGCGAGCTTCGTGACGGCTTGGTTCGCCGCGTTGGTAGGCCGCTTCCGGTGCTGTCTATGGGGATGAGCCACGACTTCGAAATTGCGGTTGAAGAGGGCGCGACGGAGATTCGAGTGGGGACGGCGCTCTTCGGCGAGCGGGACGGGAATCAGTAAGTCTGACCGTTCGAAAGAAAAGAGCCGGCGAGACGCCGGCGCTACGAAAACCGGGCATGGGCGCGGGCGACGGCAAGGACACGGATCGGCGCTATGAATAGCGGAGCCAGCGGAACATTTCTACGAGGGAGGGACGCTTGCCGTACATCAGGATTCCGACGCGGTAAATTTTTGCGGAG
>JBEKSN010000192.1:0-7166 GCA_049517055.1 Candidatus Acidiferrales bacterium
TTTCCTTTCCGCATCTTGCGAGTGGCCACGCCGACGCCTTTTGCCAGCTCTTGCATGAAAAATACGAAACTAGCGTCGTTCCAGGTCGCTTCTTCGATGCCCCCGAGCACTTCCGCATAGGCGCCGGCGGGAAAACCGAAGATGTCCGCGAGGGACTCTCGCGCGTGGCTGCCGCGCTCGACGAACTCGCGGTTAAACGCTAGGGTCGCTTTGGGCCAGCGGTCAATGAGACCCGGCCGGAATTTCTCCCGAGGAATCGTCTACGGATCTCGTGGCACTAGAATTCCTGCTTTGTCACGGGGCGGCCGAAAGGAGTAAAATGCCGCTCCTATGAGCACTTGGCATGCTTCTTTCGTACGAATTGTTCTCTTCGCGTCGGCTTGTTTCTTGCTGGTCAGTTCGGCCCCAGCGACTTCGTCGCTGCAAGAACGAACCTTTGAATTCACCTATACTGCCGAAGTTCACGACATTCCTTCCGGATCGAAAGATGTGCAAATCTGGTTACCGTATCCCCAGAGCGACCCGTACCAGAAAATCCTGAAGGCCAAAGTGAGTTCGCCTTACCCTTCGCAAATTTTGACTGCGCCGGAATACGGCAATCAAATGGTGCACATTGACGTGACGAACCCCGCCGCGGCGAGCATTCTCGTAACGATGGAGTTCACCGTTGAGCGCACCGAGCATGTACACAAGGCTTTTACGGACGTTGCCAGCACCGCTCCGAGCGCGCCGCCGGACCTGGCACGCTGGCTGCAGCCGGACCACCTCGTGCCGCTCGATCAGCGTATCCGCGAACTCTCAGCCGAAGTGACGGCCGGAAAGACCACCGATCTCGCCAAAGCCCGGGCGATTTACGACTATGTTCTAGCAAACATGAAATACGACAAGAGCGGGACAGGCTGGGGCAACGGGGACATTTATTGGGCGTGCGATGCCAAGCGGGGGAACTGCACCGATTTTCATTCTCTTTTTATCGGGCTGGCTCGCTCGGCCGGCATCCCAGCAAAATTTGAAATTGGATTCCCCTTGCCGCCAGGCGGGACAAGCGGAGAGATCGGCGGCTACCATTGCTGGGCGGAATTCTATCTGAAGGATTACGGCTGGGTCCCCATTGACGCTTCGGAAGCGTGGAAAGATCCGTCGAAGCGAGAATATTTCTTCGGTGCGCACGATGCAAACCGCGTTCAATCCAGTGTCGGCCGCGACTTGATCCTGGCGCCGCCACAGGCGGGACCACCACTGAACTTCTTTGTTTACCCCTACGTGGAAGTGGACGGGAAACCGTTTTCGTCGGTGAACAAGAAATTCTCGTTTCGGGATGCTAGCGCGGCACCGCTCACTGCCGGCGCGATGCGGTAGCGTGACGCGCCCGGCGCGAACGTGCAGCCCGCGTTTTCTTTCGCGATAGTATGATTTCCACTAGCGCTCGCGCGGCGGCGCTGAGCGGACGATCTTGGCGGTACACCAAATATAAGTCCCGCTGAATCCTCATTTGGCGGATGCGCAACTCGTGCAGATCGCCGCGCGCCAGCTCACCTTCCACACACATGCGCGGCACGATGGCCACCCCTCTTTTCATCTCCACAAATCGTTTGATGCTCTCTATGGTCGGGAGTTCCAGCTCCATTCGCAGGGCGACGCGGTGCCGCGCGAACATCTGTATCACTTGTTGGCGATGGGGCGACTTAACAATGTGCGCGACAAAGGTTTCACCACCGAGCGCGGAAATATCTACCTCCCGCCGCTTGGCGAGGTTATGGCCGGGCCAAACCACCAGGGTAAGCGAGTCCCGATAGAACTTCACGGCGGTCAGTTCCCTTTCCTCGGGCAAGTACGAAATCACGCCGATATCGAGCTGGTGGCTCAGCAGTTCCCGCGGAATCATGCGCGAAAATACGCGATGAACCCGAACGTGAATGCCCGGGTGGCGCTCGCGAAAACGGTCCAGCGCCGGCAGAAGCGCATGAATCGAGCTTTCATTCACTCCCAGAGAAACTTGCCCGCGCTCCAGCGCCCCCAATTCCCTCAAGCCTTTGCGAGCTTCCTCACGCAGGTTGAGCATGCGCTCGGCATACTCGAGCAGAAGCACGCCCGCGTCCGTCAACGCACGAGCGCCTGAGCCACGCACGAAAAGCGGCTGGCCCACCCAGGCCTCCAACTTGCGCATCGAGATGCTGATGGCCGGTTGCGTGCGGTACAACTTTTCCGCAGCGCGAGAATAGCTGCGCTCATTCGCCACGGTCTGAAACACGTGGAGCACCGCTAGATCCACAAGATTCCTCCAAGCACCCTCTACAGATATAAAGAAAACTTATATTACATGCAAGAAGTATAAATTTGACATGCCTGGGCATCCGCGGTTCACTCGACGTGTTCGGGGGAACCCATGGAAACTGTGCACATCTTCGATACCACGCTGCGTGACGGCGAACAATCGCCGGGTTTTTCCATGAATTGCGGCGAAAAGCTTCTCCTCGCGCGCCAGTTGGAACAGCTCGGCGTGGATGTGATTGAGGCGGGCTTCCCCATCGCCTCGCCCGGAGACTTGGAAGCCGTACGCGCCATCGCTGCCGAGGTCAAGGGCTCGCGAATCGCCGCGTTAGCTCGCGCGCGTCTGGAAGATGTGAATGCGGCACTGCGCGCTCTCGAACCGGCAGCTCGGCCGCGTCTACACGTTTTCTTGGCGACGTCGGACCTGCATTTGGAACATAAGCTGCGCATTACGCGCACAGAGGCCCTCGAGCAAGTGGCAAAAATGGTTTGCTATGGCCGCATGCGTTGCGATGAAGTGGAATTTTCCGCGGAAGATGCCAGCCGAAGCGATCAGGCCTATCTCCTCGAAGTAATCGAGGCGGCTGCACGCGCCGGTGCCAGCATCATCAATCTTCCCGACACCGTCGGCTATTCCACGCCTGAAGAGTACGGCGCCATGTTCCGCGCCGCGCGCAAACACCTTGCTGCCTACCCGAGTGTTGTGTTCAGCGCGCATTGCCACAACGATCTGGGCCTCGCGGTGGCCAATTCGCTGGCAGCCATTGATGCCGGAGCGCGCCAGGTGGAGTGCACTATCAATGGTATCGGCGAGCGTGCTGGAAATGCTTCACTGGAAGAAATTGCGGTGGCGCTGCATGTGCGGCAGGTGCGCTATTCCGTTTGCACGAACATCTCGCTCGAGAAGATTTATTCCACCAGCAGGCTGCTCACTTCTGTCACGGGAGTGAGTGTTCCGCCGAATAAAGCCGTGGTGGGGGCCAACGCATTCGCGCATGAAGCAGGCATTCATCAGGACGGTATGCTGAAGAATCCCATGACCTACGAAATCATCGTGCCGGAAAAGGTCGGCGTCCCTTTGCGCAGGCTGGTGCTTGGGAAACACTCAGGGCGCAATGCTTTGCGTGCGCGGCTCGATGAGCTGGGCTATAAGACCACCGATGCCGAACTCGCGGAGTGCTACAAACAGGCGATGGCGCATGCGGATGCTGCCAAGCTGGTAACCGATCGCGATTTGCTTTCGATCATTCACAAAGTCCGCCGCGGTCGCTCGGTAGCTCCCGCAAACGAGGACGTTAGTATCGCAGCGGCGAGTTGAAGAATGTAAAAGCTGCGGATTGATGGGGAGCTGAAATCCATGAGCAAAATGCGAAAAACGATTGCAGTGCTGCCGGGGGATGGCGTCGGCCCGGAAGTCACCCGCGCAGCCGTCCAACTGCTGGGCGATTGTGCTGCTGTTTTCGAGCACGATTTCGATTTTCGCGAGTTCGCGTTCGGCGGGGCAGCCATCGAGCGATTCGGTACGCCGCTCCCGGAAGAAACTCTGGCGGGATGCCGCTCGTGCGATGCGATTCTGCTAGGGGCCATCGGCGGCCCTGGGTGGGACTCCCTTCCGCTGGAACAGCGCCCCGAGGCTGGGTTGCTGGGCTTGCGCAAGCAGCTTGGTTTGTACATCAATCTGCGCCCAATTCAGCTGCGGCCGGCGTTGCAAGGAATTTCCCCGCTGCGCCGCGACCGCATCAGCGGATGCGATTTCGAAATCGTGCGCGAATTAGCGGGAGACATTTATTTTGGCGCACACGAGCAGCGAGGCGAAGGAAGCGATGCGAGCGCACGCGACGTGGCATTTTACACGGCATCGGAAATCGAGCGTATAGCGCGCTACGCATTCGAGCGGGCTGCCGCACGAAACCGGCACGTAACCAGCGTGGACAAGGCCAACGTGCTGGCCACTTCCGCACTCTGGCGAAATACGGTCACGCGAGTCTCGCGCGATTATCCGGAGATCACGTTGGAGCATTTGTACGTCGACAACGCTGCGATGCAGATCCTGTTGCGCCCCGCGCAATTCGATGTGATTTTGACCGGAAATCTGTTCGGCGACATCTTGAGCGATGAAGCTGCAGCCCTCGCCGGCTCCATTGGATTAATTCCCTCCATGAGCCGCGGCGCTGCAAACCAACCCGCGCTTTACGAGCCCATTCACGGGTCGGCGCCATCGCTCGCCGGTAAGGATGTGGCTTGCCCGCTTGGAGCGATTTTTTCCGCGACCCTGCTATTGCGGGAATCTTTCGGCCTGGACATAGAAGCGCAATGGATCGAGTCGGCGGTAGATCGGGTTCTGGATCACGGTTACCGCACGATGGATATTGCAGAGTCAGTTTCACGCGTGCTACGCAGCTCGGAATTCACCGCACACATTCGCGCCGAGTTGCATGAATCGCTAGTCCATTCGGAGCGCTACGGGTGGGGAGTGTAAGCAGTTTGAACAGGGCCGTCAGCGCCTCGCAGAACGTCAGCGTGCATTCGAGTCCAGCAATTCCTAAGCTTTTCTCAATACTAGGCAACTCGCGATCATGTCGTGCAAAGCTTGTTTCTTCTCCGTGAATCCAGCCATCATGTAGCCAATGCCTAGCGGAATCAGGCCGGTAATAATCTTGGCGAAATAACGCCCGCTTGCACGCGCAAAGTCGATTCGGCGGCCCTCAAGATCCGTCACGATCAATCCGAGCGCCATCTTACCGAGCGTTCCTTGATGCGAAGAGCTCTCCATCCACGCATAATAGATCCACATCATCACAATCGAGATCGCACATATCAGGAAAATTACCGCGATAAGCCCCGGCGTAAAAATGTCTTCCGGATTGCTTGTTCCGTGAATCAAATCTTTCAGACTTCCGATGCCGACCGCGGCGATTCCAACCAGAAATACGATAGCAAATCCGATTCCGGCGAGAAGCCCGTCAATCAAGTGCGCCACCAGCCGCAGCCAGAATCCGGCGTAGGCGGACTGCGGGAATCGAGGAGCGGGTGAAACACTGCCATAAGGCCCCGGGATCGGCGGCGCAGGTGTTCCAGAAACTGGCGCGCTCGGTGCCGTGGCGAAGGGCGGATTCACAGGCTGGCCACAGGAGGAGCAAAACACTGCGCCTTGCGCGATTGCGGTGCCACACTTTGAGCAGTACATTTTGCTCCCCAGAATTAATTTGCCCGCCAAGTGTTCTATAGCTTGCGGATGACGAGCGTCCCCGCAATCATATCGTGCAGTGCCTGCTTCTTTGCAGTGATACCGGCCATAATGTAGCCAATTCCTAGCGTAAAAAATGAAATGTAGCGAGCGAAATATCGGCCGGTTGCGCGGCCGAAAGTAATACGGACTCCCGCCAAATCAGTGACTTCAAGGCCAAGAGCTTTCTTCCCAAGAGTTGCCTGCCACGCCGAGCTCTCCAAGAGTGCGTAGTAAAGCCATTCGAGCACGAGAATTATCAGGAAAACTCTCCGCATATTCTCGAAGAGCGGAATAAAGTCTTCTGGTGATGTCGGATGAGTGCGCATAAACGCACGAATCCCCATGGATGCTGCAAAGGGCAACGTAAGAATTGAACCGGCAAACTGCAAAACAATTCGGTCGATAATCCAGGCTACGAAGCGAAGCCAGAACCCTGCGTATGCGACTGCCCGCGCAGCCGGGGCTGGCCAGCTCGGCTGGGCGGGCGGTGCGTACACCGGCGGTGCGACCGACACTGGGGCTGCAACAGCGGGTGGAGCGGCAAATGTCGTGGCCATGGGCTGCCCACATGCACTGCAGAACGCTGCGCCTTCCGGTAGATTGGAGCCACACTTTGAACAGTACATGGGGGCCTCCTCACAGCGCGACGCTGCCACAATCACGCATTGCTTGTTGCGCATCCTACTGAACACCAAACCCAAGGGTCAACATGCAAATGATTGCGCCGGCGCCGCGCGATTGCTTACACTCGTGCACGACGTTAGGGGTCAAGGAGATTCGATGCTAATTCACATTTCGAGGACGACAAGAATTCTTAGCAGCGTTCTGGCAGCGCTAGCGCTTTTTGCAAGCGGTTTCATTGCTGGGCAGAACAAATTCGGCCAGCCGAAAACCATCATTCATATGGTAATTCTCAAATGGAATCCGGGCGTTTCTGATACCGACAAGCAGGGCGCGCTGGAAGGCGTCAAGGACATGGCGGCAAAAATCCCGGGTGTTAAAAACGTGTGGACCAAAGCGGAACGTCTGCAGCCACGCGATTTCAGCGCCGCCTTTGCCATCGAGTTTCAGAACCGGGCCGCGGCCGACGCCTACGCCGAAAGTCCCATTCACCAGGCTTGGGAGCAGAAGTACACGTTGCTCCGCGAAGCCAGCATCTCCGAGCAGGTCACAAATCCATAGTTACGCACAACCAAAAGCGGCCAACGAGCGAAAGGCCGCTTGCATTTTCAGTTCATGGCCCGAGGCAAAATCTTCTATTCCTAGAAGTGCTGCGGTGTTAGGCTGCGCCAAACGGGGCCGTGACATCGACTCCCCGAGGGGTTTCCTCAACGATTGTGCCGTGGGCCAAATCTGAGCGCGAGGGAAAAATGACCACCAAAAAACTCATTATCGCGATCTTTGTAGCTTACGTTGTTCTGATGGCCACGAATTACTTGGTCCATAGTGTTTGGCTGATGCCGGATTACGATGCCATCCCGCTGAGCCATCGCAACGCCGAACAGATCATGAATCGATTCTGGGCCATGGCATTGGGACAGTTCTTTTTTGCGGCGATGTTTGCTTATATTTACGCGCGCGGACGCGAAAACAAGCCGTGGATGCCGCAAGGTATTCGCTACGGAATCGTGATGACTTTTATGACCGTCATCCCATATTCCTTAAG
>JBEKSN010000193.1:0-7152 GCA_049517055.1 Candidatus Acidiferrales bacterium
CACACCGATGCAGCCAACACGCTATGCCCGTCGTGCGGAACGCTTCTCGTCCGCCGCTCGTGGCACGACGTACAGCAAAATAACCTGCGAGACGGCCGCTGCCCTAATTGCCGTCTAGCCATTCCAGGACGATGGAGCAATCCACACGGTGCAACAGCGCCAAAGCTGCTTCGTCGAGCCGAATCGGTTGCGGCCGAACGATACGCCGATCTAAATCTCTAGCCTTCGTCTCCATTAATTTAAGTAACTAACAAGCTCTGCCGAACGTAATAATAGTGTGGGTGAAATGACCGGGACAATGGATGAAATTGCGATCCGCACGGACGCGGTCTCTCGTAGCTACCAAATGGGAGATGCGCTCGTCCGCGCCGTGGACGACGTCAGCATCGCAATTCGCTCCAAAGAATTCGTAGCGCTTCTGGGCAGTTCCGGCTCCGGCAAGTCCACCCTGCTGAATTTGATGGCGGGCCTTGACCGGCCCACTTCCGGCGCCATTTTTGCTCGCGGGCGTAACCTCGCCGAAATGAATTCTGAAGATCTCGCGCAGCATCGCAGCCATACCGTCGGAATGGTTTTTCAGTCTTTCAATCTCCTGCCACGCATGACTCTCGAAGAAAATGTGGAGCTGCCTCTGCGTTTGGCTGAAGTGGAACGCCACGACCGTGCAGGGCGAGTGCGGGAAGCGGTAGAACGTGTCCGCCTGGCCGCTCGCTTGACGCATCGCCCCAGTGAATTGTCCGGCGGCGAACAGCAACGCGCAGCGCTCGCCCGCGCCCTCGTGAACCGGCCCACCATTCTCCTCGCGGATGAACCCACCGGGAATCTGGACAGCGTCACCGGCGACGCCATTCTCCACTTGTTGCAGGAAATTAATGCGTCGCTTGGTATGACTATTGTGATGGTGACGCACGACCATGACCGCGCCGCGCGCTTTGCACATCGAATCGTGACCATGGCGGACGGAAAACTCACCAGCGATGGGACCAAGTCATGAAGGCGCGCGACCTCACCGAACTCGCCGGGCGCAACCTGCGCGAAGCCCTGTTGCGAAACTCTCTCACCACTCTAGGCATCGCCGTGGGAGTGGCCTCGCTCGTGGCCATGCTGTCGCTCGGCGTTGGCCTGCAGGAGCTAGCCAGCAAGCGGCTTTCCCGCTCCGGTTTGTTTGACGCTGTCTTTGTCAGCTCGCGGATGAACCAGCGAGGCTTCGGTCGGCCCACACGCCCCGACCCGGCGGCGAACGCGTCGCCGGCTAAGCCTCTCGACGAGGAAGCGCGCCGTAAAATCGCCGGGCTTGCCAATGTTGTCGAAGTCTATCCCGAGATTCGCTTCCCCACGGAAATCCAGTTCGAAGGCAAGCCGTTCTCGACCACCGTTGCGGGCATTCCTGCATCCGCTAAATCCGATGGCGCTTTCGATGGCATGAAAGGCGCATTCTTCTCCGGCCCGAATGTCGACGAAGCAATACTTCAAATCGAGTTCGCTAGGGATCTCTCCACCCAGCCGGACTCGCTTCTCGGTAAAGACCTTGCACTGCGCTATGCCGAACGCCAGCCGCTCCCGGCAGAACCAAGCGCCGGCAGGAGCAAAGCAGCCGCGGGCGCAACAACTCCACACTCCGAAGAGAGTGATCTCTCGCCGGGATTTTCCATCGTACCGCGCGAAAAGATTTTTCGTATCGTCGGTGTCGTCGAGACCGAGCCGGCCACCGGCTTTGGCGGTTTCGGCCGGGGCCGATTGCTCATTCCCTTGCAAGTTGCCGAGACTTTGCGCATCGCCCAGGCAAATGATTTGCGCGAAATTCTGCGCGGGACTTCCTCGAAAGGGAATTACGACAGCCTTACGGTACGCGTGAAAGGCCCGTCGCAAGTGAAGTCCGTGGAAGACGCAATTCAAAGCCAGGGGTTCACCACTTTTTCACTACTCGACGCAACCAAGAGCCTCCGTCAGGTCTTTGCCGTATTCGATTTGCTTCTCGGAATTTTCGGCAGCTTGGCCCTAGCTGTCGCTTCGCTCGGCATTATCAACACTCTTGTGATGGCTATTCTCGAACGCCGCCGCGAAATCGGCATCCTGAAAGCCTTGGGCGCAGCCGACCGCGATATTCGCCGTCTGTTTTTCGCCGAAGCTGGCGTGATGGGTCTCCTCGGCGGCATTTTAGGCGTTGCTCTCGGCTGGCTCATCGGGTCCGCGCTCACCTTCGGCACGAATGTTTATTTGCGCAGGCAGGAGCTGCCCCCGATCGATCTATCTTCTATCCCTTGGTGGATGGTCGCGGGCGCCGTCGGGTTTTCTGTCCTGGTAAGCCTTGCCGCAGGCATTTACCCCGCGTCGCGCGCTGCAAAACTGAATCCAGTCGAGGCCCTGCGGTATGAGTAGCATCGCCTCGCGAGTAAAACATTCTGAGATAAGCTTCCAGGTCTCGCGGCTCGTATTCGCAGCAGTCATCTTATTGTTAGGGTGCTCTACGATGTCTTCGACGACTCAAGCCGCCACTCTTGGCCGCGCCGAATGCCGTTCCATGCCCAGCAAGATTCTCGATCGCGCCGTACCTTACTGCGTGATTCTTCCCCCCGGTTATGATTCTGAAAAGCAGCGCTATCCCATACTGTATTTCCTTCACGGGCTCGGCTCCAACGCGCAACTTCTGGTCGATCAAGGCGGAATGGACCTGGTGAACGATCTTTGGGCCCAGAACAAAATTGGCGAGTTCCTGATTGTCACACCCGACGGCGGCAGAAGTTTCTATATCAACTCCCGCGACGGAAAAGTTCGATACGAGGATTTCTTCATCCGTGAGTTCATTCCGTATATCGAGAGTCACTATCGCATTCGCACCGAGCGCCAGTACCGCGGTATCAGTGGTGTTTCCATGGGTGGCTACGGTGGGTTGCGTTTTGCGCTTCGCTATCCGCAATTGTTCGGCTCCGTGAGCGCGCACAGCGCTGCCCTGGTGGCTAATCTCCCCACCGGCGGGATGACGAGTTATCAGGGGGCCATGCTTTCGCGGGTTCTCGGCACCGCGTTCGGGTCTCCCCCTGACGCCGCCTACTGGAATCAAAACAGCCCTTTCACGCTTGTAAAAAACCGCCCGCATCTGAACGGATTGAAAATTTATTTTGATTGCGGTACCGAGGACGAATACGGCTTCAACGCCGGTGCCCAGGCATTCCACGATCTACTGGACGCTCGCCATATCCCCAACGAGTTCCATCTGTATCCCGGCGGTCACGACTGGAGTTACGTGGCGGAACACTTTCCCGCTTCACTCGAATTTCATTCACGCGCATTCGGTTTAGCCGCCAAGTAGATTGGCCCTTACCGCGGGTTCACTTCGTAGTCTTGGGCGCAGCCAACAAATCGCGCACCAGCGCGTCGAAATCGCCGTCCGTTTTTCCTGCCGGGACAAAGTAGTTTTCCCAGTTGACGTCCGGGAAGCCCATGCGTGTTGTTTGCGCCGGAAGCTGTTCCCGTAATAGCTGCGGATCGCTGCTGCTCAGCCTCTGGATCGCTTCGAAAACGACGCGATGTTCCGCATCCTGCCAGACATGGTTGGAAAGGTCGCGCATTGTAGTTTCGTGTCGTGCGTTCTCACTCGCGCGGATGCACAGTGCGCGCAGCGTGTCGCGCTCTAGCTCAACGATTCGTTTTGCCGGGCTTTGCTGGGACATGGAATGTGCGTGGCCGATGCTTTCTTATTGTATCGGCGTAACCATATCCGGCGGGGAAATAAACTGGCGTGGATGTCGGACCTATTAGCAGGCACAAAAAAACGGCGCAGCCGAGAAAAGCTGCGCCGGTGTCCAGGACTCGACGTGAAAAGAAGAAGATTATGCGGCGCTGGAAATAACAGGCCGGATGAAGTCAATGCGATCGATGGTCGCTGCCACCCCGTAGAGCGGCGCGTCCTCGCCAGGCAATGTCGAAACGCGAAGCGCCTTAGCGCTGGCGCGGACCAGGACCGTCGTTCCGCGCTCTTTCTCGGCAGGCAGCGAGAACGTAAGCTCCATACCCGTCCCAGTGTCTATCGGAACGTTCGACTGGAAAAAAACTCCTGAGCGGGAAACGTCACGCAGTTGCCCCGTGTGAAATTCTACAGGGCGCTGAACCGACAGGCAAACCTGTACTGGAAGATAAAGCTCGTACCTTCGTGCTTTTCTTCGTTCTGCCATAGGGTACCCCCAGTAATAGGCTGCACTCTAGGTGCCATAGTGATAATTCACAGAGCGAAAGAAACTAAACAACTTAACCGCAGGATACCGTGCAATTTTGACAGGCGACTAGGCAATTTCTGCCTTATGTAGGAAGAACATCCCAAGGGGTTTGGTGCCGGACCCGATTTTGCAATCAAAGCCCAAGAGCCCGGTTTCGTCAGCTAAAAGTGAAAGCTCTGCTAACCTACGCCGATTCTATTTCTATAACACGGGATCGTGAAGGACAGAAGTTCCTTCCGCTTCCGTCAGAATTCCTTTCCCGATCATCAACCGAACGAGTCTGACAAGCGCGACAAACTCGCGGCCTTGCTTGGTATTCGAATCTTTGGGCACCTGCGCAATTTCGTGAGCCACCGGGCGCTCGCCCGTAACACCTGCGATCCAGTCGGCAAGTTCCAACCGTTTTTCCTCGTTAAGTTCACTGAACGCGATACCCATGCCAAGCCCGTGCTGTGAATAGACCACCGTGCCCGCGGTCTCAAACGTGGTTTTGCCCTTGTTCAGAGTCACGCGCACGATCGAACCGATGGGGAAGGGAACTGTCGTATCGACGAAACAGCCGCCTGGTCCGAGGTCGGTAGTACGGGTAGAAAATCGCGCTCCGGACTTGAGCTCCACCACTTCAGCGCCGGCGGTGAACATGTGGCGCTCTGCTGTGCGTCGTTCGGCTTCCTGCACCGAATGCGAGGGAGCTCCGTGACTTTTCTTTTTCTCAGGTGAATTATGCATCGTGTTGTCCTAGTCTGCCCGCACGCAATCCTGCGGTTCCGCTAATTGGCTACCGAAGGCCAGATCCTGTTTATTATTGTCGTAGGTGGGACACAGCCGAACAAGTGCTATCCCCGCCGCCATGCCTAAAGGCAAACCCATCGAAGGCCGGCCTTACAGCAGGAATCGCACAGCAATTCCGAGCGTTCCATCCGGCCGGTTTTCCATTCTCACAATCGAGCCTAGGAATTTCTTGTGTGCTGAGATTCTTTCCCCGAACGGAAAGGTCACGAGTAGCCGCATCCCCATGAAATAATGGGGCATACAGGTCGCAAAATACAGCCCATCGCGCGTGAAATCCAGGACCTCGCCTACGTCCACTATCTCGGCGAAACGCGCATCGAACGGCCGCACTTCCAGCGGAAGCGATACCTTCAACCGCGCCCGGCGCCGCGTGTCTTTATGGTCTGAGCTCTTGTCCGGCGACGATACCGGACTAGCCCCGATGTAAGTTGCTGTAGCCATGCGCGTTCTCCCCAGTCGTGAGTCGGTCAGAAACGTGAACAATACAAATGTACTTAACGCATTAGCGCGTGGCTATAGGACGACGGTACCAGCGTGTACCTGACCGAAGTTCAATAGTACGCCTGCCTCGCGAGCCGGAGCGCTGCCGAACCTGCATGGTCCAGACTCATTACCCGTGCCATTGGGACTTTTCAGAAGTGGCCGGGACATGTATATTGGGCCACGATCACCGCCGGAACGGAGCGGTCCATGACGACCTCATCGAACCAAGCAAGCGCCTACGGCGCACAGATGGCGAAGTATTTCAACATGAACCAACCGCCCAGTGTTGCCATCGATTCCGCGGTTTCCGTCGTCCGGCCACAAATGGCGATTACCCGGCTGATTGCACGGAGCGGCATCCCGGAGCGAACTGCGTCCATCCCATCTGAGAGGGCCTACGTTGTTTCGGTTCATCTTAATCATGCGAATTCCGGGGAATGGGAACTTTGGACCGACGGCAAGTACACAAAGACAGGGGCATGGCCAGTGGGCGGAGTCGCGATGTGCGACTTGGAGTCCAATTCGAGTATTCGAAACCCGGGCCCGATCGATTGGATCCATTACCATGTTCCGCGTGCAACCTTGGATTCCCTCACGGACGATGCCAGGATGCCTAGAGTTAAGCGTCTCCACTGCGTTTATGGAACTTCCGACCCGGCTCTCCATCACCTAACGCAATTGATCCTGCCGTGCTTGAATAGACCGGAGATGTTCTCTCAGTTGTTCATGGATTCTTTCACCTTGATGATTTGTTCGCATCTTGTCGGGCGGTATGCTCAGATTCGTGAAGCGATCCCGCAGTTCAAAGGCGGTCTGGCGTCGTGGCAAAGGCGTCGCGTTCTGGAATTGTTCCAGCAGCATCTGGACGGCGAGTTAAAATTGGCAACACTTGCCGAGGAATGTAGGCTTTCAGTCAGCCATTTTGCGCGATCATTCAGGAGATCGTTTGGGACCTCCGCACATCGTTACCTGATTCTGCACCGCGTCGAGATTGCGAAGGCCCTTTTGTCGGAAACGAATGGCTCGTTGGTGGAAATTGCCGCGCAGGCTGGATTTTCTGATCAATCCGCCCTTACCCGGACGTTTGCAAACGTCGTCGGTGCGACTCCGGCAAAATGGAGGCGTGAACACTCACGCCGCAGGATTTTTGTGCAAACATCCAAACGCCAATCCCTTCAACCACAGGAATAGATCCCATCCTCAAGTCCACCGCTCCGGTGACGGTGTTCCCCGGAGCCTCCCTGTAGATGCAATATCGTCGCCGATTTGAAATTCGAACAGAGTCTTCGTGTTGAACCCAAGCCGGAAGTGGTCTTTTCGCCCGCCTTCACTCCACATTTGAAGCAGGATTCCACAAAAGTGGTCCGTGTTTTCAATAGTGTCGTGCTCGTTCCTGATATCACTCGGGCGAAGAATATTAAGCCTCGAACTGGCATGATTAGCTGAGGCTCACCTAGAGAGGAGAATGATCATGAAGAAGACTTTCGAGGTTGTAATGCTCGTTGCTACGCTGATGGGCGCGACTCTGCTGCTCGCGAGAACTGTTAAAGTCGCTGCGGCGCCGCCGCTCGGCATCAAGAACGTAGTTCTGGTGCACGGTGCGTTCGCCGATGGTTCCGGTTGGGAAGCCGTCGCCAAGATTCTCCAGAAGGATGGCTACACG
>JBEKSN010000194.1:0-7102 GCA_049517055.1 Candidatus Acidiferrales bacterium
GCCGCGCAGGGTGGCACGAACGGGCAGTAACTCGTGGTCAGAGTGTAATAGTCGAAGGGGAGAGGGAGACTAGGACCGGCTCTTTCGGTTTTTTCTAAACGGGCCCACAAAGAAAGTCATCAGCGCCTTGGCCACCAGCCTGCCCCGGTCGTCGCGCACGTCGCAATCCACCACCGCGATGTGCCTCCCCCTGCGCACCACCTCGGCCTCGGCGAACACCGTACCGGCTTCCACCGCTTCCAGAAAATTAATCTTCATCTCCACCGTCGCCACTCGCGTCCCCCGCGGACACGCCATGTACGTCGCCAGCCCTCCCGCCGTGTCAGCCAGCGCCGCGAGTACCCCGCCGTGAACCACCCCATAAACCTGCTTATGCAGCGCCTTCACCGGCATGCGCAGCGTCACTTTCCCCCGCTCCGCTTTCTCGATGACGAAGCCAAGCTGTTTCGCGGCATTGCTTGTGCGGATACGTTCCTTCACGTCACTTGCCGCGAGATACTCAGTCGGTTTGGAAGCTCGCGTCATATCAGGAAGCGGTCTGACCTCCATCGATTGGAATCACCGTGCCAGTAACCCAAGAAGATTCGTCGGACGCGAGATACAAAGCCATGAGGGCGATGTCTTTCGGCGTTCCGAAACGCCCGAGCGGAAGTTCCGCGATGCGCTGCTTTCGCGCTGCTTCCGGGTCTCGCGCCTTAGAGAGCGAGAGGAGTGCCATCTCGGTCTCGACCATCGCCGGGCACACGCAGTTCACACGAATGTTATCTTGCGCGTGATCGAGCGCCATCGCTCGCGTCAATCCGGCAACCCCGGCTTTTGCCGCACAATAAGCGGCGCGCTGACGGCGGGCTACGATTCCAAGGTACGAGCCAATGTTGACGATTGACCCTCCCCCGGATTTCCTGAGGGCCGGAATCGCTGCGCGCGAGACGAGAAATGTGCCGGTCAAATTTGTCGCCAGCACGCGGCTCCAATCTTCCTCGGAAGTTTCTTCGGCGCTTCCAACCATGACGGCTCCCGCATTGTTCACAATGACGTTTAGATGACCAAAGTGCAGCACGGTACGTGCGATTGCAGCGTCCACAGCTTTGCGATCGGCGACGTCGCACGTTAACGCCAATGCGTTGCCACCCGACGATTCAATTTCTCGTGTGACGGCTGCCAGGGGCTCTTTCCTTCGGCCAGCCAGAGCAATTTGTGCGCCTTCGGCGGCGAACGCCAACGCACAAGCACGCCCGATTCCCGTTCCGCCACCGGTGATGAACGCTACTTTTCCCGAAAGTCGCTCCACCCTGGTGCCCCTGCGGCGCGTCTAATGTGCAAGCGGCCGGGGAGCGAATCTAGCATCCAAGGACCAGCCGCGCAAGCGAACGCGGGTTGCCGCCCTCAGCACACGGCTGCTACAGTACAGTGAGGTTGAATGAAAATCGGAATCACATGCTATCCGACGTACGGCGGCTCCGGGGTGGTGGCGACGGAGCTGGGAATCGAGCTGGCCGCGCGGGGCCACGAAATCCATTTCATCAGTTACGCGATGCCGATCCGGCTGAGTTCGGCGCACGAGCGGATTTATTTTCACGAAGTGGAAGTCACGTCGTATCCTCTTTTCGATCACCCTCCTTACACTCTGGCTCTGGCGACCAAGATGTTTGAAGTTGCCGAGGAAGCTTCGCTCGACTTGCTGCACGTCCATTACGCGATTCCCCATTCGGTGAGCGCGCTGCTGGCGCGGATGATGGCGCAGCCGAAGAAGCTGCCCTTCATCACAACTCTGCACGGCACGGACATCACACTGGTGGGCAACGACCGCAGCTACCTTCCTATCACCCGGTTTTCAATAGAGCAGAGCGATGGGGTCACTGCGATTTCAAAGTATCTGCGCGAGCGAACCATTCACGATTTTGAAATCAAGCGGCCCATCGAAGTAATTCCGAATTTCGTCAACTGCGATCTGTACACGCGGTGCAAGGATCAGTCTGCACGGCAGCAATGGGCGAAGAACGGAGAGCCCATACTGATGCACTTATCGAACTTCCGTCCGGTGAAGCGGATTTGCGACGTAATCGAAATCTTTGCGCTGGTCCGTGAAAAGATTCCGGCCAAGCTGGTGCTGATGGGCGACGGTCCGGACCGTGGCTCGGCTGATTTCATGGTGCGCAAGAAGGGCCTGACAAAGGATGTATTTTTTCTGGGGAAACAGGACAACGTTCAGGAGAAATTGGGTCTGGCGGATTTGTTTCTTTTGCCCAGCGACGAGGAATCGTTCGGCTTAGCGGCACTGGAGGCCATGGCCTGCGAGGTTCCGGTGATAGCGACAAACGTCGGAGGGCTGCCGGAGGTGGTCACGCACGGCGTGGACGGCTATTTGATTCCGCCGCGCGACGTTAAAGCCGGAGCCAAGTATGCGCTTGAGATTCTCACGCGTCCTGACCGCGGCCGCTCGATGGGCCGGCAAGCGCGCGTCAATGCCCGCAGCAAGTATTGCTCGAACGATGTAATCCCACAGTATGAGAACTACTACCGGAGTGTGTTAGAACTCCACAACAAAGCGAACGCCTGAGGCTTAACGATCGATGATGGGGACAGGCTGAAGAGAGCGCACGGCCATGTTGATGTCGCTCTGAGTGATTTTCGCGCCGGAACCGAATGCCACGGTGAAAATAAACCGGAATTGGCGATTGCTATCGTCGAAAACACGTAGTGCCACCGGTTGGCCTTTCGCTGGATCTCCGAACTGAAACCCTCGGTTTTTTCCCCAGTCAAATGAATAGAACGCCGGCCCGGCAATCGACGGCAAGTCAGGCCCAAAGGACAGCTTCCAGAGCAGCAGCACGTTATCGCGCCGTGCTTCCTCCACCTTCATGATCGGAGAGAATTGCGACGGCGAAGCTGCGTAAACCGACTGGTACAACGCGTAGTTCGACTCAATCGGCTGATTGGCGAATACATTCGCGAATTTCTGGTATTCAGTAGGGTTCGAAGACTTCAGCGAGTGGATCACATCTAATTGTGAATCGGGATCGAAGAACACTACCACTTGTCCCGGGCTGGAGACGAACTGGATGTAAGACAATGACTCGACGTTTTTTATCTTAACACTCCACGGAACATTGAATTCATAGTCGAAGGCTCTAGCTTGCGAACCCTTTGACGTATCGTCGGAAGATGTGGGTAGCGGCTGCGGAACGTCCGCGAGCCAAGGACTTGACGCTTCCCATCGCTTGGCCTCAAACCAAGTCAGCGTCTGCGCTCCGAACTCCACACAAAAAACGGCGATTAGAATGACCAGGAGCAACAAAATAATAGCGGGGAGCGCGCTACCCTTGTCTTCCTCTTCGTTCATTCGAGCTAGTTCGTCCATGGTATCGAGAACGGTCATTCTACGCCATCCGGTCGCGCGACGCCGCAGGATTCAGTCTTTCGCCTTGTTGCCGCTGCGTGACAGAAAAATGAATTTTCTGCGCTGCCGGCAGGGAAGATGACCTCAAAGCTTCCAGCGAAGACACGCTCGTTCATCTTGACAATTGCTGTTCGCGAGGATATACGAGGCCGCAGAGTGCCCGCGGTCCGGGCATCGCTGCGTGAAGGAGTTCGTGATGCACTGGACCCAGGTATATGACCCGCTCGGCCATTGGTGGCTTTCCACGCTGGTCGCGGCGTTGCCGATCATCGTACTGTTTTCGTTGCTGGCAGGCTTGCGAGTAAAGCCACACTGGTGCGCGGTTGCGGGAGCCGGCACCGCCGTGCTCGTCGGGATTCTTGTCTTCCACATGCCGCTGATTCTCGCAGCATCGGCTTTCGGGTACGGCGTGGCATATGGGGTCCTGAAAATCGCATGGATCGTTCTCGCCGCGGTATATCTGTACGACATCTCCGTGGAAACCGGCCAGTTTGAAATCATGAAGGAATCGATTGCGGGGATTACGCCCGACCGCCGCCTGCAAGTGCTGCTTGTTGCGTTTTGTTTTGGCGCGTTCATCGAGGGCGCTGCGGGCTTCGGAGCGCCGGTCGCGATTGCCGGCGCCTTTATGATTGGTCTCGGTTTCCGCCCGTTTCATGCTGCTGCGCTCAATCTGATTGCGAACACCGCGCCGGTTGCGTGGGGAGCGATCGGAACACCCGTCCACGCGCTGGCTGCCGTTTCCGGGCTGCCTGAATCCGACCTTAGCGCGATGATCGGCCGCATCCTTCCGTTTACGGCGGTTATCGTGCCCCTTTGGCTGGTGCGAACGATGGTGAATTGGGAAGAGACGTTTGAAGTGCTTCCTGCGATTCTCGTCGTGGGCGTTTCATTTTCCGTCACGCAGTATTTCTGGTCGAATCACGTCGACAGCAACCTGGTGGATATCGCGAGCGCGATCGTTTCCATCATCGTGACGATTGTGTTCCTGCGCTTCTGGAAGCCGAAAAGAATCTGGCGCTTCGATTACGACAAACCCGAAGGCACCTCTCCCGTAGCGCCCCCTTCTGGCGAGATCGCGGACGACATGGGCGGCAAGTGGCCCGCCAAGGAATATGACGGGTACGTCGCGCCGAAAAAATATCCCGCCGGCGTCGTGCTGAAAGCCTGGATGCCGTTCGCGATTCTTTCCGTATTCGTTCTGCTCTGGGGACTGCCAAAGGTGAAACTCGCCATCAACCAGGCGACCACTCCCGCGTTCCGGGTGGTGCAGGCCGACGGAAAAGTGCGCCCCGGGCAGCCAGGATGGGACTGGCCCTATCTGCACAACGCCATCTCGCGCTCGGCTCCGGTGGTGGCGAAACCGACGCCCGAAGGCGCGCGCTACGATTTCAATTGGCTTTCGGCGACGGGCAGCGGCTGCTTTCTCGCCGCGCTCGTTTCCGGACTGCTTTTGGGTATGAGCCCGGTGGCGCTGATGAAAACATTCTGGCGCACGCTGGTGCGTATGCGCTTGGCCATGGTGGCTATCTCGTTCATGTTGGGCTTGGGATTCGTCACGCGCTATTCGGGACTCGACGCAGTGTTGGGCCTGGCCTTCACTCGGACCGGCTGGCTGTATCCGTTCTTCGGAACATTTCTCGGCTGGCTCGGCGTCGCGCTCACCGGCAGCGACACATCTTCGAACGCGCTCTTCGGCAGCCTCCAGCGGATCACGGCGCAGCAGCTCGGCATCGATCCCATCCTGATGTGCGCGGCGAATAGTGCGGGCGGGGTGATGGGCAAGATGGTGGACGCGCAGTCGATAACCATCGCGACCGCGGCGACCGAGCAGGTAGGCAACGAAGGTATGATTTTCCGCTACGTCTTCTGGCATTCGATCGCCCTCGGCGCAATCGTTGGCGTCATCGTCATGCTTTACGCATACGTCTTCCCGCATCTCGTCCCGCACGGCTTGACGTTCCTGAAGTGACGCTCTATTCCGCGCGCAATGCATCGACGGGGTCGATCGTTGCGGCGCGTCGGGAGGGCAGGTAGCAGGCCAAGTAGGCGGTGAAGACGACAACGATCGTCACCGCGGAGTAGGTGACGGGGTCGAGCGGACTCACGTTGAACAACAGCGAGGACATCAGTCGCATCACGGCGAAGGAGGCGACGAGGCCGCAAGCGATGCCGACGCCCGTGAGCAACAATCCGTGGCGAACGAACATCGCGATGAGCGTTTGCCGTTGCGCGCCAAGCGCCATGCGAATGCCAATCTCGCGAGTGCGCTGCGAGACGGAATAAGCGATCACTCCGTAAATCCCCACGATCCCGAGCAACAGCGCCATGCCTCCCGCAACTGCGAGCATTACGAGAGTGAACGAAGTCCGCGCCATGGACTCGGTGTAAAAATGACCGAGCGTGTGAACGCTTGAGAGCGGGACGTTCGGATTGACGGACCACACCGCCTCACGGACTTCCTTCAGGAAAGCTTCCGAGCCCGCGCGCGAGCTACGGACGGTGAAAGCGATGTCGCGGCGCAGCGATTCTTTTTGACCCTCGAAGCGGTCCATCATGACCGGCCAATACACGGAAGTGGGCGCGTCCTGGTTCACGCCGTCGTCGTGCACGTCAGCGACGACGCCGATAATTTCACGCCAGTCGTCGGTGCTGGACGCGCGGATTCGCTTCCCGAGCGCGTTGTTCGCGTCGTGCCAGTACTCGCGCGCGAAATTTTCGGAGACGAGGGCCACGGGAATTTTCTGGTACATATCGGTCCAGGTGATATCGCGGCCGACGATGAGAGGAGTGCCGAGCGTAGCGAAGAATCCGGGAGAGATATGTATGAAACGGCGTATCGGCGGAATGTCGCCTTCCGCATACGAGCGGTCTTGCGCGAAAAGCAGATCGTTGGAATCTTCCCCGTCCATGGGTAGTGAGCTCGAAAATCCTACCGAGGACACGCCGGGAATGACCGCTAGTTTGTTTAGAATTTCCTGTTCCATGCGGACGACTCGCTCGTTTTCGGTGTCTGGTATCTGGGCTTCAGGCACGAAGAAGCGGAAGGTTTGCACTGTGTCGGCGCCGACAAAGCCCGGAGGAACGTGCATCAGAGCGCGGAACGTCCGAATCATTAGGCCGGAGCAAATCAGCAGGACGAGAGCCAAGGCCACTTGCACTACTACCAGGACGTTACGTGCGCGATGCTGCTCGCGACTCTGGCTCAGCGAGCGCCCTCCCTCGCGGAGGGTGGCATTCAAACGCGCTCCGGCGTATTTGAAGATCGGAATCGAGCCGAATAACAGGCTGGAAAGCAGCGTGATGGCGAGCGTGAACAGTAAAACTGGAAGGTCAATGCCGATTTCATGGATGCGCGGGATGCCGGTTGGCGCCATCGCAACCAAGATGCGCAACGCTCCGTAAGCCAGGGCCAAACCCAGCAGGCTTCCCATCAGGCCGAGGAGGATGCTTTCGAACAGGAGGTCACCAGCGATTCTCCCGCGTCCGGCGCCCATCGCGGTGCGAATGGCCAATTCCTGGCGGCGTCCTTCGACGCGCACGAGGAGGAGGTTCGCAACGTTGGCGCAAGCGATTAGCAGCACCATCGCTATCGAGCCCATCAGGACCCACAAAACATTCCCGACATCGCCGACAACTTCTTGTTTCAACGAACGCAGATTCGGCGCGATATGCGCGCTTTCGAAAAGTTTCGTGCTGAAA
>JBEKSN010000195.1:0-7083 GCA_049517055.1 Candidatus Acidiferrales bacterium
CGAACTGCGCGCCATTGCGCCGAACGGCGGCGCCTACGTGTCGGAGAGCAATTACTTCGAGGCCGACTGGCAGCATTCCTACTGGGGTAGCAATCACTCGCGGCTTGCGGAAATAAAAAAGAAATACGACCCGGCCGGTTTGTTTTTCGTTCACAACGGCGTCGGCTCAGAGCAGTGGAGCGCAGACGGTTTCACGAAACTCTAACCCTGCGCGGCCATCGGCGGCGCGTACTCGTTCCCACCGAACGACTCGAAGAAGCCCTGACAATTCTGAAAGCATCCGAAGGGTCAAGTCCTCAGTAACGCGCTTACGGCACACGTGCAGCTATGCGGGGAAACACTCGCGACAAACGGATATAATCTATCTACATGATCCCTGCGTCCTACAAACCGCGAAAGAAATTCATGGAGCTAGCCATTGCAGAGGCCAAACGCGCCGGTGACCGGGGCGACTATCCCATAGGAGCGGTGATCACACGCCTCACGGGCGGTCGCGAGGTGGTTATTGCCAGCGCCGGTAACCGAGTAAAAACTTCGGGATCAAGCATCAAGCACGTAGAGTTGGAAACGCTCAAGTACGTATCCAGCGGCTACGGCCGTTACCTGACCGACTTCGTGCTCTACTCCACGCACGAACCCTGTGCCATGTGCGCTGGCGCCTGCGTGTGGTCCAGAATTGGCGCGGTCGTCTTCGGCGTTTCCCAGGAAGACATTGCTGCCTACGGCCGCAAACGCGGTACGGACGACTACAAGTGGCGAGCTTGTCTGATTTCCTGCCGGTTTGTACTCAAGAAGGGCAATCACCCCGCTCCCGTCATCGGCGGTTTTCTCCGCCGAGAATGCCAAAAACTCTTCAATTACAGGGCTACGTAGTTGACCCCTACTTTCCCGTAATACTTTTCGTTCACTTCTCCGATGATCCGACTGATCAGGAGTTACGCTCGCGATTATGATTTAATAGCCCGCATGAGGGCGTTACCGAAAACCACGGTGTTGGGTCTCTTGTGCATCTCGGTTGCGGTCTGGGCAGCCGGCTGTGCGACTACTCACGAGCGGACCAATTACACTCCGCCGCATGGCAAAGCCGAACCACGTACAGTCCAAGTTTTCGCCAGCTCTTCCATTAAACATAGTCCCATGAAGGAGAATTCATCTTTACGTGACCAGGTAGCCGCCGCGTTCCGACAACGATTTCCAAACGCCGAGCTGGTGGAATCCAAACCGGATATGGTTATCTTCTTTACTATCGTCGATTATGTGCCGGGCTGTTTGCCTAACTGCAAGAAATTTCGAACCTATCGCAACTGGAACTGCGAGGTGGAGGTTTTTTGGGAGTCCGAGTCCAAAATCCCTCCGTTGCTTTTCAATCTGGACGGGTCCACATACAATCCGTTTTATAACCCCGCTGCGAACTGCGCCGCCCGGTTCGCCAAGGTAATGCGGCAGTGAAGGGACCCAAGTGGCGGGCTTGTCTCATTTCCTGCCGGTTTGTGCTCAAGAAGGGCAATCACCCCGTTCCCGTCATCGGCGGTTTTCTCCGCCGAGAATGCCAAAAACTCTTCAGTTACAGGGCCACGTAGGGCAATGCGACCCATCAGGAGCTATGTCAATCCAGCGCAAACGATTATTCTAAAGTGTGACTGAAAATCCCGACATAGCCGCGCACAACGCGCATCGGAAAGGCTCTCTCCGATCCTTCGTTCGATGGTTTCTCATCGGAGTGGCGGTTCTTTGGTCGCTTGCTGCGCTGATGCTTGTGGCTGCCCGATGGATCGACCCACCGACCACCGCGGTGCACATGGAGCGCCGCTTGCAGGCATGGATTCACCACGCGCCGTATCAAGAACGATACGAATTCGTTGCACTGAGCCAAATCTCGCCGGACTTCCAGCACGCCGTGATCGCCGCGGAAGACGCGCGCTTCTACGAACATCATGGATTCGATTGGCACGCCATGGAAATCGCTGCGGAAGACGATTTGGAAGGCGGCCGCGTTCGCGGCGGGTCCACACTAACGCAGCAACTGGTAAAAAACCTGTTCTTCGGAACCGGCGGTTCTATCCTCCGCAAAGGCGCCGAGTTCACGCTTGTCCCGGTGGCCGAATTGTTTCTCGGCAAGCAGCGCATTCTGGAGCTCTACCTCAACGTGGTCGAATGGGGCCCTGGAATTTACGGTGCGGAAGCCGCCTGCCGTTACTACTACCGAACCTCAGCCCGAAGTATCGACCGGCAACAAGCGGCCCAACTCGCCGCAATTCTGCCGTTGCCCCTGAAGCGACGGCCCGATCACATGAATCGCTATAGCGCGCTCATCCTGGAGCGCATGCGGCAAATGGGCTGGTAATCGCGCATCACATTGAAAGAAGGGCAATCACCCCGTTCCCGTCATCGGCGGTTTTCGCCGCCGAGAATGCCAAAAACTCTTCAGTTACAGGGCTACGTGGCTGACCCCCACTTTTCCGTAATCCTTTCCGTTCACTCGTCCGGTACGCCAACTTATTCAGTACTTTCAGGCATCTGGCGTCCGGAAATAGAAAAACGCTCGGACGGCGATGATGATTCCAAGACCGACCAGCGCGCCGCCAAGTACGAAATCGTGAGCAAATGCGATCCGCGCTGATCCGGCAGCCACAAGCGCAAAGGCAGCGAATATCGTTGTCCGGTTAGCCGTCCACTTCATGCCGTCTAACGCTGCTCGCATTACCGTCGTAAACATAAGAAATGACGCGAGAAAGAGTCGATCACTCTGGAAATGCATGGTACGTCAACGTTTACCGTGGGTGGAACGAATTCTATTAGAGAGATACCGAATTGAAGCGACCGAGAAAAACACAAGAGATGCGCCAAATGTGACGCCTAGAAGGCTGAAATAAACGGCACCCGAGGGAAAATGAATCGGAAAAAGGAAAAGCCCAAATACCGCAAATGCGAGAGCAATAAAGATCGAGGTCACTCCCGCACGAAATCCCTGCTTGTAGTCCAACACGATGGCTAATGCAATGCACCCCGCCAAACACACAGGGATCCCCGCTGAGGTCACCGAGGCATAATGTCGGACTGCTGCGTAAAAAACACCAGGATTTCCAAACGCACGATCGTCCAGTCTCTTCAGAAAAAACGCACCCACACCGACCACGGTAAGTCCTGTCGAAATAACCGCAACCGACGCCGCAACTAAGACAGATTTCGCCTTGGGCATACGCGTTTTCTCTACCGCTTCGGCCAGTAACTTGAAATCGGCTTCAGTGGATGATAGTCGATTTTTACAACGGAGTGTCATATTGAACAGATTTACGTTTCTCGCCGCTCTATGATTCTCCTCGACTGAGCCCTACGGGGCCTTTGATAACAAGCGAGAGGGCCGCCCTTAGGGCAAGGCCCTCTCGCTGAACTCTCCAAATGAAGACCGAACTGCTTTCTGAAGGAGGAATCAGTTATGCGGGTTAAGAACCCGAAGGAACTGTTTGTAACGATGCTGAGCCAGGTGCGGTACGGGACCGAGCTTACCGAGGCGGTTTACAGGGAACTGGGCCAATTGTCGAAGAACCCTGAAATACAGGAGGCCCTCGAGGCCCGCGCTTACGTGTCCCAGCAAACCCTGACCAAGCTGGACAAGGCTTTCAAAATGATCGGCGAGAAACGCGTGAAGGTAACTGGCCGGCTCCACGATGTCTTTGTCGAAGACTTCCGCAAGGAACTTTCGGAGATCGCATCCCCGGTAGCCAGGCGGCTTTTCATATTGGCAAAGGCGAATCAGTTGAGCCACATGCGCGCGGGAGAATATGTCACCTTGGTCGCAGCCGCCGATGTTTGCGGCCACCACGGCGTCGGCGTGCTGCTTGAAAGCTGCCTCGGCGACCATTTGGCCTTCGTTGAACGCACGAAGCGTTTGATCCATCACCTCGTCAAAGTAAGGATGGCTGCGTAAGCGAAAGGCTCGTGGCTCGCATTACCTGGCGGCCGGCGAAAATTCTCTCGCGCCCCTCCCTCGCGCCAGTCGTATACTCCAACTATGTTGTGGCAAGAGCCATATCCGCTGGCTTTGCGCATCCCCACGCCGATCGTAGCGGTGCAGCTTGCCGCTTCGCTGTGCATCGGAATGCTCGTTGGCGTCGAACGCGAATGGGCCAACAAAGATTTCGGTTTGCGCAGCTTCGCATTTGTCTCCGTGCTGGGCATGCTGAGCGCGCATCTGCCCACGGCGCTTGCCTGCGTGGCTTTCGCCGGCGTGCTGCTGTTGATCGCGGCTTTGGACGTTCGGCATTTTCTTACCGCGCAGCCTCTCGAATTGACCACTTCCTTGGCGCTGCTCCTGGTGTTCGTTGCCGGATATCTGGTAGGCATCGGCCACGTGTTCACTCCGGTGGCCTCGGCAATCATCATCACCATGCTGCTCGCCTGGAAGCTCGAGCTGCGAAAATTCGCGGGCGGCCTCAAACTCGAAGAAATCCGCAGCGCGGTCCTGCTAGGCTTGCTCGGCTTCGTGATTTATCCCGTGATCCCGAATCGCTTCGTGGACCCCTGGCAATTGTTCAATCCCCGCGCCGCTTGGGTCATCGTGATCGTGATTGCCGGCATCGGTTTCGTGAACTACGTCCTGCTCAAGCTCTACGGCACGCGCGGCGTTTACCTCAGCGCCTTCTTGGGCGGCCTGGTGAACAGCACTGCCGCCGCCGCTGAACTCGCCAAGCCGTTGGGAGAGGGCAGCACATCCTCCGGCGTGGCCGTCGCCGCGCTGTTGCTCACGATTGTGGCTATGTTCGCGCGCAACCTGGTGATTCTCGCAATCTTTTCGCCCTCCGCAGTGGGCGTCGCCGCCGGACCTCTGCTGGTCATGACGCTCGCCGCGCTGATTCTCGTTCGCCGCTCTCGCGCGCGCGCCGGAGACACCCCCGGCGAAATTCATCTCGAGTCGCCCGTTTCCGTCGGCCACGTTTTATATTTCGCCGGCCTGTTTGTGTTGATTCAGGTGCTCTCCACGCTCGGCGAACGCCACCTGGGCAAATTTGGTTTTCTCGGAATCAGCGTCCTGGGCGGTTTGGTCAGCAGCGCCAGCACCGCTGCCGCGGCGGCCAACATGGTCGCGCACGGGCAACTTCAGGCTGGCCTCGCTGGAACCGGAGTGGTGCTCGCATCGCTCGCCAGCGCCCTGGTGAATTTGCCGATCATTCAACGCCGCGCGAAAAACCCTGCCTTGTTCCGCAGCCTCGCCACTTTCACCATCGCGCTGGCCATCCTCGGCATCGCTGTCCTGTTGCTGCGCGAATACCACTGGCTGCTGAAAATATAGATTTATTCCGCCGCCGAATGTTGGAGAATACTAAGCCATGAGCCCCATGCCGGACATCGCGATTCATCTTCTGGTTTCCCCGGCACTTTTGCGCGTGGTCGTCCAGGAAACGCTGGAGCACGAAGGCTATTTCGTTTTCCCGTCCGGCGATTTGGGCACCGCCGTTGACAAGCTGAAAGAGTCCAAGCCCGATCTGTTAATCGTCAGCCCTTACGTGGAAGACATGTCCGGCTACGACGCCGCCAACTTTCTGCGCACCAAGTGTCCCGGTCTGCCCGTTCTGATGATGGGCGGAGTCATCTCCGACGATCGCATTCAAAATCGCCTCTCGCTCAAAGGATTCGAAGTCTTCCCCAAGCCCTTCACCGCCGCCGACCTTCTCGAAAAAGTGAAGGCCGCCCTCCAGAAACCTGGCTGACGCTTTACACCGGCAGCTCCAAAATCTCGCGAATCTTTCTTCTCCGCATCATTTCCGCCGGACTCCTCGCGCCCTTCCGTTTCACCCACTCCGTGAACTCGCCGATCTTCACCGTATGCTCCACCGCCACGCTCTTCACGCTGACTTTCACCGTGTCCGGCGCGTCCGGCATGCCCACCACCCATTCGTTCCCGCGAATCTGCTTCAGCCCCAGCGCCACCGCCTCGTACAGCGTTGACGCCGTCACTTCCACCGTGTGCGCCACTCCGTCCATGTCCAGAACCGTCACCCGGCAGCTTTTCAATTCCATTGGGCGAGGATATCATCTTCGCTTTATCTTCGCCTAGGGTTTTTCCGGTTGGAGAGGGTGCGCAGTCCGTCCACGCGCAAAAGATAAGCTTTCACTTCAGTGAAAGGGAAGGGCTAGCCACCCGGTGTGGCGCGACTGCTGAGGTGAGTTGGTGCGATTAAGCGGCCTGCGGAAGGCCACGAGCAATCCGTTTCCGTATCACCAACACCAGTCCTATCCCGACCAGCATTAGGGCGATGGTGCCTGGCTCCGGCGTGGAAGCGGTACCTGGAGTGAAGGTTAATGTGCCGCCCTCATCGTTCACGTCGGGCGAGTTGGTGTTGATGGCGGCCTCAGCGGGCGGGGTTAGTCCCAAGCTTGTGTCGCTAATGAAAAACAGGTCGTTGGATGCGAACCAAGTAAAAGTGTCCGTATCAACCCAGCCGCTAGGCAAAGTAATGTCGAATGTCTGACCATCCCATGTGATGACGAGGGTGGTTGGGGTCGGAAATGTCACGTCTGGCGCGGTCGGTGCCGCGACTGTACAAGGCGCAGACTCGGTTGGCACGCATGTGAAGCTTACGCCGTCGGCATGGGCGCAGGGCACAGCGATGGCCCCAAGGACTAACGTGAGGATCATCCACATGGCTTTTCGCATTTTCGGCCTCCTGCAGCCAGCGCGTATCGATCAGAGACGGGCGAAACCCGACCCCTCCGCTCGACCTGGATAAATGCATATTGACGGCCAATCCCGCCTTTGCTGAAACGAACCGACTTGCCGCTACTAAGCCTCAGGGCTGTACAAATCACTTACACAATTTGACAACAGGGTTTCCCTTTTAGTGCGAACCGGCGGGTGGCCAACCTCCTCTACCTTTTGTGGGCGGGTGGCGACTCTTCCACACTGAACGCTTAGTTTTTACGCCTGGCGGGTGGGCACATGGCGCGCCCTTCTGCACAACACCCCAAGTCCAATCCCGCCGAGGAATTAGTTTGCGGGTGCCGCATCCTTTGCGTTTTTCTTTTATGCAAAAGGTGCGGGTTTAGACGCCGCAGCATGCCCGCCACCCATTCGTTCCCGCGAAT
>JBEKSN010000196.1:0-7020 GCA_049517055.1 Candidatus Acidiferrales bacterium
CCGGCGGAATTCACGGAATTGATGCTGAAAAACTTCACGCGGCCAGCGTCGATCAAGGGCGACAAACTTCCGATGAGGCCTTGGCCCTCAAGCTCCCACTCATCGCCGGCGCTGGTGGGGAATCCCAGGAGCGGAGGCCCCCAGTGGCCGTAAACAACGACTCCCATATCGAGGCCGAGGCGATGCGAATACCACCGATGATATTCCCGTTTCATGTTGCTCCTGGTCTTGAGCTGCGGCTCGAAATTCGAGCCTAGGGTTGAGCGCGGTATTATACGGTGTTTACCGGCACAGAACCCGGAAACTCTATGTGTCTGAATTTTTGCTCTGGTATTGTAATAGAATGCGCGATTCGACGAGGAGGCTTCTTGCTGAGTGATTCAGCCGGAGCGAATCCGGTGCGACTCAATTCAAAGTGGAGGAATCCCGATTGGCGCTTTCCCGAGAAATGGCGGCGGGATTGACCGCGTCCGGGGCCGGCCAATTGCGGAAACATGAAGGGTATCGCTCGCGCTTTCTTCCTCGCAAGCGCGACCTGATCGTCTATTTGCCCGCGATCTACGAGCAAAATCCGCAATCGCGCCTTCCGGTGCTTTATCTGCAGGACGGCCAAAATTTGTTTGATGGCGCGACGTCATTCATCCCGGGCATGGACTGGCACGTGAGGGAGACTGCTGACCGGCTGATTGCAGAAGGTGCGATTCGACCGCTCATCATCGTCGGCATATACAACACCGGCAAAGCGCGGCTTGGCGAGTACACGCCTACGCGCGACAAGAAATTGGGCGGAGGAAGGGCCGGCCGCTACGGCCGGATGTTAATCGAAGAAATCATGCCGTTCATCAATTCTGAATATCGCACGCTCTCGGGCCCCGCGAATACGGGCGTGGGTGGTTCATCGCTGGGAGGGCTTCTCGCGATTTACCTCGGTCTCCGTTTCCCACAAGTGTTTGGCAAGCTGGCGATTCTTTCCCCTTCGGTATGGTGGAACCAAGGCGCGATATTGAAACTTGCAGCTCGGGCGAAGCTGCGCGATCGTCCCAGAATCTGGTTAGACACCGGCACCAGGGAAGGTGGGCGCAGCGTGGAGAACGTGGAAAGGCTGCGGGACGTTCTCAAGGAGAAAGGCTGGCAGGAAGGCCGCGACCTACACTTCCAAGTGATTCCGGGAGCGGAGCACAACGAAGAGGCTTGGGGACGACGCGTGGGACCATTCTTGCAATTCCTATTTCCCTCCGGCGAGACCGCAGTATAATCCGCATTACCGTCATAGCCGCAGAACCAGCTTAGTTCAGCAGCATCCGAGGCCATTGTCTTTGCCCCCAGAGAGACCGCTAACCATTCTGTGCATCAGCTCTTATGAGAAAGGGCAGGAATTTCTGCGCGAGGCAAAGAAAGAAGGCTGCCGCGTATTGCTGCTCACGCTGGAAAAACTCCGCAACGCGGACTGGCCGAGCGAGGCTATCGACGAGATGTTTTATACGCCCGAAGACCTTCCTACCCCGGACATAATCCGCGCCGTCAGTTTCATGGCGCGTACGCAGCCGATCGACCGCATCGTTGCGCTGGACGAATTCGATATGGAAAACGTCGCGGCGCTGCGCGAACATCTGCGCATTCCGGGCATGGGGCTCACCACCATGCGCTACTTTCGAGACAAGCTGGCGATGCGCGGCCGCGCCCAGGAATCCGGCATCCCGGTCCCGGAATTCGTGCACGTTCTCAATTACGAAAATCTGAAAAGCTTCATGGCTCGCGTGAAGCCGCCGTGGCTGCTGAAACCGCGGTCGCAGGCATCCGGGATCGGCATGAAAAAGATCCAGGAGCCCGCGGAGCTGTGGCCATGGCTCGATCAACTGGGCGACCAACAGTCTTTTTTTCTGCTGGAGCAGTTCGTTCCCGGCGACGTTTATCACGTGGACAGCGTCGTCTCCGAGCGCAAAGTGGTGTTTGCCGAAGCGCATGGTTACGGGAAGCCGCCGCTGGAGGTTTCTCACCAAGGCGGTATTTTTACTACACAGACTTTGTCGCGAACATCCGCGGAATCCAAGGCGCTACTGAAGATTAATCGCGAATTGATCGAGGCGCTCGGATTCGTGCGCGGCGTGACCCATGCTGAATTCCTGCGCGCGCACGAAGACGGGAAAATTTACTTTATCGAGATCGCGGCGCGGGTGGGCGGCGCTTATATTTCGGACGTGATCGAAGCCGCTACTGGAATTAATCTCTGGCGCGAATGGGCGCGCATCGAAGTTGCCGGAGGAAAAACGCCCTATGTCCTGCCGGACACGCGGCGCGACTACGCCGGCGTGGTGATTTCATTGGCGCGGCAGGATAATCCCGATACTTCCGCTTACAACGACCCGGAGATCGTGCTGCGCATTCCAAAGCATCATCATGCGGGATTCGTAATGCGCTCGCCTAAGCAGCAGCGAATAACCGAATTGCTTGACTCCTATGCGAGGCGGTTCCACCAGGATTTTTACGCCACCCAGCCGGTTCCTGATAAACCCAGCGCATAGTTCCAGACGCGAGAGCCTAGATTATTTTTGAGGAACAGCGCTACTTACGCGGTGGACGTTCGAGACCGTAGAAATCCTCCGAATTAATGGGCTTACTTCCCAGGCCGAGCTGCAGGACTTGCAGATGGCTGCTGCGGTCAAAAACTTTGTCGGGGAAATAGCGTTTTACGACCAGCCTGATTCCTCCGAAGGCGATGCCGGATATTATCGCGAACATACAAATGACGCCGGCGCCAACGATCGTTCCGACGATCATGGCGCTGATGGGCGGCTCCTTGAACTGGAAGGTGGGCTCGTTCCAGGTAATCTGCTCGGATGACGCAACCTGCCGCAGCAAAGCATCCGCTTCGGCTTTGGTTCGCGCGCCGGAGACGATGGCCAGCAGCGTCATGGATCGCTTGGCGAAAAGCGGCGACGAAGCTGGGTCGAAAGTGGCGGCGTTCACGTGATAGTTTTGTTGTATATCAAGCAGACGCTTTGCAGCAGTTTGGGGAGTAGGGAAGTCCACTAGCAAAAGCGTCAGCTCGCGGCCTTCCTTCCTGTACCGCGCAGATTCGGCCTCGGCTCCCTGCGAAAATCCCAGCCAATCGCTGGAGGCCACAGGCAAGAATTGATACAAAGCCGCGGGCCCCAAAAGATAATGATCCGACCGCTCGATCATTCCCTCGGCAGGCATTTCATCCGGAAGCGTCGGGAGCGGACCCTCTTCGGCGTGAAGCTTTACGTTAGCGACGAGGGCTTTCAAATCTTTTTCACGCCTCGGAAGATCGGTCCCGCGAATATCCAATAGAAGATTGCCATCGAGAACCAGGGCCCGCGAGCTACCCAGGGCCGAATGCTCCGTCAGAGCGCCGTGCGGCAGATCCGCTGTCAGCATGTAGGAATAGAGCCCGTACGCTCCGCTCGGGTCCTTCATTCGATAGACCTGCACTCCCAACTTTTCCGAGCTGCGCGTGTACTCGCACTGCTCCCCAGCAACGAAGCCGTATTCCGCCAAGACATCATTGCCAGCTGAACTGGCAGTCTGCGAGGCGATCTGAGACGGCTGGGCAGGATTAAACGAGGATCTGCCGTTGCAACTCCATCCTGCAAATGAATCGGGAACTAGGCCTTGGGCGGGCGTGGAAATTGCCGCGAAAGATAAAAGCAAAGCGGCGAGGGAAAGAGAAATGTAGTGGCGCATCCGCATCGTTGATTAGATGCCAGAATTCTACTTGGGGTTCCCGTTGGACGCCACTGCAGCGGTAGTTTCCGCGCCACTTGCGGACTGATCGATAGAAGCGCTCGCCGGCCTGGCCGCCTTAACCGGGAAGCCTCCGGCGCGATTGTCCGAAACCAGCTTGGATTTGTCGTAGGAAAGGCTGTTCAGATTATCGAGATATGCGGCGATGCCGCGGTAGAGGCCATCGGCAACGCGCTGGCGCTGGTCGCCTTTGCGCAGCAGCTTTTCGTCGCTGGGATTGCTGATAAACGATATTTCGGAAAGGATGGAAGGCATATTCGCGCCGATCAGCACAACGAAGGGCGCTTTTTTCACGCCGCGATTCTTCTCGTTCTGGCTCACCAGCTGCATTCGACGCGCGAGCGAATCCTGGACGTCACTGGCGAACTCTTTCGATTCCTCGATTTTTTCATTGCGCGCAATCTTCTTCACCAGATCCTGCAAATCATGCAGCCCCTCTTGCGAGAGGGCATTTTCACGGGTGGCAACTTCGAGCGATTCTTCCGAGGTGGCGAAGTTCAAGTAGTAGGTTTCGATTCCGCGCGCCTCATGATCGTGGCTTGAGTTTGCGTGGATGGAAATAAACAGGTCGGCTTTGGCGTCGTTGGCCATGGCCGTACGCTGCTCGAGCGGAATGAAAGTGTCGTCTTTCCGCGTGTAAATGACTTCCGCGCCGGGAAGTTTCTGTTCGATAAGATGGCCCAGGCGAAGCGCGACGTCCAGGCAAAGATCTTTCTCCATCAAGCCGTGGGGCCCGATGGTTCCGGTATCGTGTCCGCCATGGCCCGGATCGATGACGATGCGGCCGATTTTCAGGCCGAGCGCGCGGGTCAGAGAATGCTGTCCGTCACGCGTGGGCTTGGGCTCGGTAGGCGGCTTCAAGGCAGCGCTGCTCGGAACAGTGGACTTCGATTTCAGAGGTGTACTTTTCGAAGCCGGCGCGGCGGCAAGTTTCGCCGCGAGTTTGGCGGTCGCAGAATCTTTTTCGCCGTTGGGGGAAACTGTTTCGTTCGTCTTCTCCGCGGCATTCGTCTCGGCAGTCCCGGCGTCATCCTTCGCGGGCGCGGGCGTAGGGACATTCGCAGCCGGCTGAACCGGAGTGCCGGTTGCGCTTTTCGCGGTGGTAACGGCAGCTTGGCTGTGTACTTCAATCACCAGGCGATAGGGGTTGGAGAGAAGGTAAGCCGAGTAGTCGCGCGCGCCGTCGACATCCAGAACCAAGCGAACTACCCCCTCGCGATTCTGCCCGACACGGACAGATTTCAGCAGGCCGTCTTGCACATCGATTGTTTTCTTTCCCAGCCCTGGGCTGAGGTTCGCTTTGTGTAAATCGAAATAGACCCGATCGGGAGAAGCAATGTGCGCGGAATCAAATTTCACGGTGTCTTCGAGGTTCACGATAATGCGCGTGTAGGTTTCAGAGTTCCACGCGTGGACGTCGGTGACGTGGGGCGTGCCGTGCGCGCTCTCGCGCTGCTGAACGACCTGGCCTTTGATTTCAGGAGGTTTGTTATTCGCTCGTTCGCGCGAATCCGAGATTTCCTTTAGCGCTTGCCGCGCTTTGGGCGCCTTCTCCGATTTCGGGAAGCGCTTCAGAAAATCCTTGAAGGTAACTTCGGCAACTTCCGGCCGGCCCAAATCGTCTTTTTGGATTTGCGCGATGGAAAAGATCGCTTCAGAGCGGTAGCGAGTCTCGGGATATTGCTTGAGCAGGAAATTGTAAGTATCGATGGCGGACTGAAAATATTTTTCGTCGAATTGCCGCGCCATTTGCTGGTACAGCTCGGCCTCCGCAATCAACGCCGGAGTGACTTCCTCGGCTTGCGGCGTGATCAAATAAACTTTCTGGTAGGCGGCTACCGTTTGCTTGTAATCGGCAAGAGTGCGTTCTTTTTCGGGACGTTCCTGCAGGGCGGTGCGGATTCTTACCGCGCGCTCGAATTGCTGGCGCGCTTCGGATTTTCGGTCGGCATAGGCGGGGGCAGCAAGCGACACCAGTATCGCGATCGCCAGCAGAAAAAACTTCATCGGCCTATGAACTTTGGCGGAGAACACTTGCTTTCATTCGTTCGTGTAAACTACGCGGCCTTTCGAGTCCACTTCTTTTCGCACCGGACGTCTTGGCGGAGTCCAGAACGTCGGGTTGCGGCCCGAGTCAGACCGGAAGTATGCTTCAGTCACTTTTTGCACGTACTGTTGCGTTTCTCTGTACGCCGGAACGCCCCCATTCAGGTCCACGGCGCGTTCGCCTGCATTGTATGCGGCAAGCGACAGGGACAGATTGTTGTCGTAACGATCCAGCAGCGATCTAAGATACGTCGTTCCGGCTTCCACGTTTTGAGCCGGGTCGTACGGATTCCCAGCGCCAAAGCGTTGTGCCGTACCCGGAATCAACTGCATCAAGCCAATCGCGCCCTTGCGTGAGACTGCTCCCGCATTCCAACCAGACTCCTGGTTGATTACCGCTTTCACCAACGCCTGGTCCACGTGATGGCGGTCGGCCGCATCACGTACGATGCGATCGAGCCGCGGGTCCGTGACGTCTGTTGCCGAGGTCGGCGACAAAGTCGTCGAATGAAAGCCCTTTGGAGCCGTTGGAGAACTTATAGTACTCCCACGACGGCCTGCTGGGGAATCTTCATTCACGAAGACTTGCTTACCATGATTGTCCACGGTGCTGGCAATCTGGGCGTGGGCTGGCAATGCCAGTGAGAAGAAAATCCCGGCGACCAGGACGGCGACGCTAATAGGGTTGTGACGCATTTGTATGGTCCCTCGTTCGCTAAACGCTTCGCGAGTAACCGAACGCTTCGAAACTTCCACTACGTGCCTCAGGGGAAGGCAGAGAGCGTCTCAAACTCTTAGAGACACAAATTCTCGAAATCACAGAACTGTTCCGCCGATAGAAAGGTGGCTGCTCGGCGTAAAGTTCTGGCGCTATTGACATTATAACAAGCGGTCGAGGAGAGGGTATACCTGGCCGAGGGCGTTTTCTATGCCGGATGTGTCTTTTCCGCCAGCCTCTGCTAGATCAGGCCTACCGCCCCCGGAACCGCCGACAAACTTGGCGAGTTCCTGGACCACTTTACCGGCATGGATGCGGGCGGTCAGGTCCTTCGTAACTGCTGTGATTAGAGCGACTTTGCCGTCTTCTGCGGTAGCCAGAACCACCACTCCAGAGCCCAACTTTTGGCGCAGGGAATCAACGAGCTGGCGAAGGGATTCGCGGCCAAAACCGTCAACTTTGGCGGCAATAAAGCGAACTTCCTTCACGAG
>JBEKSN010000197.1:0-6933 GCA_049517055.1 Candidatus Acidiferrales bacterium
AGGCTCCAAGGGAGCCAACCGTACCGAGAGCGGCAACCTGAACGAAAACGAACAGTTTCCTTGATAGTCGTAAAGAGTATGGTTTTGGGGCAATCAAAGCCCGTGTCCTTTAAAATTAGAATTCTTATTATACCATTCCAAAATATTTATACAGGGCAACGCTGCATTTATCTCTGAAATGCGGCCCAACTTCACCACCGACAAACTGTTGCCGCCAGTTGTCAGTTATGCCTCGGAGATTGATATCGCCCAGATTTATCGTAATTTGCAGCACTGTCGGGGATGCGCGCTTTGGTTTCAAAGCAGAGTTGATATAGACTGTCGCCGTTTTCAGCTGGAAAGAGAAATCGTCAGCGGAGGCGACATGCGTTTTTTAATTGCGGCGATCATGTTTTCGTTCTTACTCCCCGGTGCGGCAATGGCCCAATCGAACGCGACACCTCCGCAGACCAGCACGAAGAAGCCAGCGGCACAAGCTGCAACCAAGCCGCCCGAGGATAAGACTGCTGCGCCAGCTGCAAATACGCCCGAGGCAGCCGCATCCCAGGAACAGAGGCCGAGAGAAAGCTCGGGCGACAAAGAGAAAGACAAGGAAGAGCACTTCGACATGACCGAAGTGGCGCCGGTGGTGACGCACCATCAGATCACCGTAGACGGCAAGCTGTTGAAATACTCTGCGACCACGGGCCGGCTCCCTATCAAGCGCGGCGACGGTAAGATCGAAGCCCAAATGTTTTTCGTTGCCTACACGCTAGATGGACAGGACGCGGCCAAGCGTCCAGTGACATTTGCGTTCAATGGCGGCCCGGGATCGTCCACCATCTGGCTGCACATGGGCGCGCTGGGCCCGCGCAAAGTGGTGCTTCAACCCGAAGGTTTCATGCCGCCCGCTCCCTATCACATTGAAGACAATCCTTACACCTTGCTCGACAAAACCGACCTCGTGCTGATAGATGCCATCGGCACAGGATTCAGCCGCGCCGCCGACGCCGAAATGTTCAAGAAGTTTTGGGGAGTCAAGGGTGACATCGAAGCCTTCAGCGAATTCATCCGGCTGTACATCACGCGCAAAGAGCGCTGGAGTTCACCGCTATATATTTTAGGCGAGAGCTACGGAACCACGCGCGCGGCAGGCATCGCAGGTTATCTCGCCGACCAGGGGATTTCTTTTAACGGAATCACCCTGCTTTCCATGGTTCTGAACTTCCAGACCCTGCAAGACAACAAAACGAACGACGAGCCTTATATCTTCCTGCTTCCCTCTTTCACCATGATCGCCGGTTACCATCACAAGCTGCCGGCCGACCTCGCGCAGGACATGAACAAGGCGCGCGAAGCATCCGAAAAATTTGCATCCGGCGATTACGCGCAAGCGTTGGCGAAGGGCGATGCGCTAACGCCGGAAGAGCGGCAAAAGGTAATCGATCAGTTGTCCCGCTTCACCGGCTTAAGCAAGGAAGTGATCGACGAAGCCAACCTGCGCATCGACGTCGGAAAATTCACGCACTACTTGCTCATCGATCAGAAGCTCCGCGCCGGCCGTTTGGATGGCCGCTTTACCGGCCCGGATCCCGAAGGCCTCCTCGACACCAGGTTTTACGATCCCACCAGTCCAGCCACCGGCCCTCCGTTCACTTCTGTGCTCAACAACTATTTGCGGACTGAGCTAGGCTATAAAACCGACATGCCGTATTACACCTACGCTCAAGAAGCGGGATTCGCCAAATGGGACTGGGGTTCTGCAATTCAAGGGTACCCGGACACTGCATCTGCAATCCGGCAAGCCATCGTGAAAAATCCGTACTTGAAGATATTAGTGATGGAAGGCTACTACGATTTGGCCACTCCCTATTTCGCGGCGAATTACACCATCGACCATCTGGACCTGCCGCAGAAATATCGCAGCAACGTTTCCTACGCCACCTACGATTCCGGGCACATGGTCTATTTGCCGATGGAAGGTCTGAAGAAAATGAAAAGTGACCAGGCAAATTTTATGGACAAATCCGCGGGGCAGTGAGACTGCTGAAAATCGCGACCTGCGTCCTACTCTTCCACCAGGCTGATTTCTCCCACGCCGCCCTGAACGTTTACCTGAATGGTCGCGTGGGTCTTGCCGTAAACGCCATTCACATAAGAACTGCCCTCGCGCTCTAATCCGTGCGCATTCACGCTGCCAATGCCGCCGGACGCGTTTACATGCACACCCACATTTTTCGGCAGCCTGATTTCCGCCGATCCCACTCCGCCTTGGATATCCACTTGTAAATCTTCTTTTCGCTCGCCCCTCAGGTCCAAGTTCATCCGTCCGACCCCCATGTTGACTTCCAGATGCGTCACGTTTACATCTGCCAGATTCAGATCGCTCTTGCCCGCGCCCAATTCGACCTTCAGATCCAGCGGAATAGAATTGCCGAAGCGCAGCGTCCAATCGTTGCGCCTGCCTCCAAGATGAATGTGTTTTTCATTTTGCGTCACGTCCAGCTGTCCCTTTCCACCGCTGACGGAATAATCGACACGCGGTTTTCCTTCCACCGCCCGGTAATTGAAGTCCGCATCGAGCAAGCGGCTAGAGCCTCCAGTCAAAATGAGCTCCCCGGCGGGCATGGAGATTTCGGCATTCACGGATTTTGCTCCTTGTAGCTCAATCGCTTGAGCGTCGTGAACCGTGGCCCCCGACCCGCGTCTCCCAACCATCAGTGCGAAGGCAAGGATCGCGAGAAACACAAGCAAAGCGACCACAGTGCCGGATGATCCCCCATCTCCCGTGCTCGGATTCTGCTGCATCCGATGCGCATCCCAAATCTTACCCAGTCCAAGCAATATCAATACAATCGGCCAATAGCGAAACAGGGTCGTCCAGGGATCGAAATTCGGCAGCAAATTCATCAGCAGAAAGAACACTCCAAGGCCGATCAGGAATAGCGCGCCGGTGATTGAGCCTCGCCGCCTGGGTCTTTCGCTTTGGTCCATCGTCCACCTCTCCTGCCTTCTAGTACGCGCCGATGCTTGAAATGTTTCAAGCGTGAGCTACGGGACGGCCTCATTTCCGCTGTCAACGTCGAGTGAGCCAGGACTGCAGAGGCTTTGCTTGCCTGGACCCCGCCACAAGTTAAACTAGCTGCCGTTCAGGAGGCCGTATGCCAGGCGCAAACAATCCCATCCCACTTAGAGTCAACCAACAAGCCGTGATACACGTTGTGCGGACGTCGATCGCCGCAGTTGCCTCCCTATTGGTCGCGCGGCTATTCAGGCTACCCGAAGCTTACTGGGCCGCGATCACGACGTTGGTTGTCATGCAGTCCTCGCTTGGCGCAGCGCTCACCGTATCTTGGCAGCGCTTCGTCGGCAGCGCGATTGGCGCTGCGGCGGGAGCGTTGTTCGCCACATACTTCGGGTCCAACACGGCCATGTTCGGCATCGGAATATTCGTTATGGGAATCGTGTGCGCCGCGCTGCGGCTTGATAAAGCCGCATATCGCTTCGCCGGAATTACGCTCGCAATCATTATGCTCATTGCGCATACCGCGCCCGCGTGGATCGTCGCCGTCCATCGTTTCATCGAAGTGGCTGTGGGAATCGCGGTGGGATTGGCGTTGACCGCTGTTTGGCCGGAAGATCCGGCGGCTTTCGACGCGCACGCCAGCTAGCCACGGCGCGGGAGACGCTTCCCAAACCGGTTCGCGCCGCGACGCGTTGCTTTTTGTTATGATTGTTGGACGCGATGTTTCGAACCCACAAGTTATTTTCAATCTCTGGCTTGCTCCTCTGGATCATCCTTGCCTCCGGCCCGGCAATGGCTCCAGCACATGCTGGCCCCGCGGATGTGGATTCGCCGCGATCGCCAACCATCGTAATTGGCTTCGTCGGAGGATTTGTCCGCCGCAACAATTATGTTCACAGTGCAGTCCAGCTCGCCGCTCGCCTGCGCCAGGAATATTCCTCGGGCGTGTACGTGGAAGTCTTCGAAAATCATCGTGGGCAGAGCGCCTATGAGAAAATCCTGCAGCTCCTGGATACTGATGACGCTGGAAAGTTAACGCCCGAACAAAAACAGAACGCCCGCATCATTCTGTACGGCCATAGCTGGGGAGCCTCGGAAGCCGTCTCTGTAGCGCGCAAATTGGAATCAGACGGCATCCCGGTGCTTCTGACCGTCCAAGTCGACAGCGTTGCGAAGCTCGGTGAGGCTGACGGCGTCATTCCATCGAATGTAGCGCAAGCCGCCAATTTCTATCAGCCCGACGGTCATCCTCACGGACGCGCCGAAATCCGCGCAGCCGATCCTTCGCGTACGCGCATCATCGGAAACTTTCGCTTTGACTACAAAGCTCATCCGGTGACATGTTACGGCGATTATTCGTGGTGGGACCGCGACATTTCGACGTCGCACACGGAAATTGAATGCGACCCGCAAGTTTGGAATCACGTCGAGTCGCTGATCCGCGCGGACCTGCCCCCACCGTCTCACACCCCGTAGGAATCAACGACCTTGACCGGTTTTACCTGGCATTTCCCGAAAAACTTAGGACTTGAGAGTTGAGGAGTGGGGTTACCTTGAGGAGCGGACGCCGAAGCGGATAACGCCGCGCGCGGCGCGCCAATAATCACCCAGTGTGGCGATGATGAAGTGGCGGCGGGGCGCGGGTGAGTTTGCTCCGCTGCTGTGGTTGCGCAGCGCTTCCAGCAGGGCCGCGGCGCCGACGCGGGAGAATTCGCCGTCAACCGATCCGAAGAGCACCCGGCGGCCGCGGTCGACAACGAAGATCGCCGGTTCTGCGATCCCACCTTTTTCCTTATGATTGATTATTCCCCACGCCTCGATTACCTCGCGCCGCGTGTCGCAGAGTATGGGGAACGGCAGCTTGTTCTCCCGGCGGACAGCCTCGGAGCGCACAGGTTCGTCAACGGCAAGTGCGGCGAGGTCAAAGCCTGCGTCGCGAAAACCCGACGCGTGGTCGCGATAATTCGCCAACTGGCGAAGACACATCGGTCACCACTGTCCTCGATAGAAAATCAGAACGAGCGGACGCTCGGACACGAGTTGCGTGAGCGTGCGCGAAGTGCCGGTCGAATCGGGAAGCGTAAATTCCGGAGCAATCTCGCCGGCTTGGGGGGTGTGGCCTTCGAGCATGCGCACTAGCTTATCATGGTGCGCTTCGCTCTACTTGGCAGGGCAGCGGAACCCAAATCGCAGGATCACTTCCACCGGTGACTTCAGTGCAATTCCTGTCTGGAATTGCCATGTCTGCGCTGCTTTCGCGGCAGAATCCTGCAGTTTGTCATCACCTGACTGCGGCTCGACGTTTGTCACCTGCCCGGTCGCGGGATCGAAAAATATATTCAGACGCACTTCCCCTTGCGCGTGAGCGCGTTGTGCATCTCGGGAATACGCCGGGACTTCGAATTTCGCCAGGTGAAGCGAGGCAACGTTCACGATTTCGACATATGCCGGATCTTTTTCATCAATTACTCCGCCATATCCCTGCAGCGCCGACTTCGCATTGTGAACGCGGCAATCGGCAAACGCGCATGTTTTGTCCGGAAATCCCGAGTCAAACTTGCCTCCCATAATTTCAGGAACGAACTTCGCTCCCAGTTCTTGCCGTTCCTTGTTCTGCGTGGCCGTGGCCCCGCCAAACGAAAAGTCTTTGCCAAACGCCCGCTCTTCGACGTCATCCGCCAAATCCCAAAGCGCGGTAATCCGTGGATCCGCCCTTTGCAGCGCCTCGAATTTCAGCGTCTCCGGATAGGGTAGTTCGTACAATTTTTCCTGCGTCCCGCATTTCGCGACGATTGTATGGCTCGCAGAAGTTTCAACGCTCTCCGATTCGATATATTCCCGCCTGGCTACTTGTATTACTCCTGCGAAGTCATCGTCGGGATAAGAACACAGTTTGAATTTCCCAGCCACCTTCGCCACCGTCGTATTTGGCAAAAGGCGCTCCACTGCTTTTACCGTGACGTTGTGCGCGCAATTCCGGTTCATCGGCGCAATACGAATTTCGCGCACGCGCACGCCTGCCACTTCCGCGCGGACGTCCAGGATCTTATCCGCCCAGGGGGTTCCCTTATCCGAGACGGCTTGCGTTACAACGTAAAATCCGCCCAGCTCGATTGCCTCTTTGCTTTGCATTGCCTTGACTCCAGCATTTGCCGTGTCGTTGGTTTTCGCGTTAACAAGGCCGCCCGCGCACGCGAAAGCGGCCAAGGCGATTAACGTTAAATGTTTTTCGTAGCGCGTCGGGTTCATTCGCAAAGTATAGGCTAGCTGAATAGTCTGTGAGAATGCCCGAGGGGTCCAGAGGTTGCAATCGTTTTTCAACACGAGCTCTTGCGGAAGGGAACTGCTCGCGGGCTGGAAGACAACGTTCGCGCTGAGCTGCTACGTCGCTCTTTACTTTCGTTTCGGTACGGGGTTATGCTTTTCTTGGAGACGCTGATGCTAAGGAATCGCGCCATTAAGACAGTGTTTTTGGCTGGCTTGGTCGCTCTGATAGCCCCCTTCGCGTTTTCTCAAGAAACAGCGACGTCCGTTCCGCCGCCCTACCGCGGTGTGAGCCAGCACGTGGACGGAGTTTTTGTCACTCCTGTTGCAAACGTCCCATTCTCCGCCACAGCTGAACTGGAGAGTGTTGTAATCCTCCCAGACGGCTCATCGGAAGAGAAGAGAACTTTCAATAACATTGCTCGCGATTCCCTGGGCCGCATTTATAACGAGCGTCGGCGCATGATGCCGTATTCCTTCACCGGTACACCTCAAATTACGAGGTTTCACATTTACGACCCGGAAACACGGTTGAACACCTTCCTCGATCCCTTTACGCATATTGCGCACCAAAGCGTCTTTGCCAAGCCTGTCGCGGCTCCAACGCTAGGAGTGGCTGCTCAAGTAAGCAATCGGTCGGTGCAACAGGAAGATCTCGGCAACGA
>JBEKSN010000198.1:0-6884 GCA_049517055.1 Candidatus Acidiferrales bacterium
AGACGCGGCGACAGCACTGCAAAAGCTCGGAGGCGCCGATGTCATCCTTGCGACCGCGCCAAGCGGGGCCGCAATCGGTAGCTTGCTTCCCGGTCTTAAAATTCGCGGCAAATTGGTGGTTGTCGGAGTTTCAGATGACGCCATCCCTGTCAGTGGTGTACCGCTCATCTTCGGCGGACGCTCAGTTGTTGGCAGTCTCACCGGAAGAACGATCGAGACTCAAGACACTCTTAATTTCAGCGTACTCACCGATGTCCGTCCAATGATCGAAACGCTCCCGCTGGTAAAAGCCGAGGAAGCCTACAGGCGAATGATGGATGGCAAGGCACGCTTTCGAATGGTTCTCACTATGAGCTGACCAAGTTCAAGAGTGTGCAGCAAAACGCGTCACAAAACGAATGTGCCAGAGGGAGACTTGGATGAATCCGTTCCAGGAAATCTTTAACAAACAGAAAGCGTACTTCGATTCGGACGCAACCAAATCGTACGAGTGGCGTATCGACCAGCTGACACGTCTTCAGAATTTGTGCAACGAGAACTCCGAGGCTCTAGAGGCTGCGATGAGCAGTGACTTCAAGACCGCTAGTCAGGAAAAAGTCTTCGAGATCATGGCTCCCGTAGGCACCGCAGCTTTCGCGAAAGCTGAGTTGAAGGAGTGGATGAAGCCCGTAGATGTAGTAGTTCCCAAGGCTCTTCGGGAAAGCGGACACACTGCCAAGGTCTATCGAGAGCCCTATGGCGTCACGCTGGTAATCGGACCTTTCAACGGACCATTGACGCTGCTCTTCGATCCTGCGGTCCAGGTCATTGCGGCAGGCAATCCATGCATCCTCAAACTCTCTGAGGGGTTGCTCGCCACGAGTAAGCTCCTGCTGGATCTCATATCGAAATATTTCGATCCTCGGGCCGTCACTGCCGTCTCGGGAAGCAAAGAAGAAGTTACGGAGCTCCTAAAGCTGCCGTTTGACTTCATCTTTTTCACCGGCAGCGTCAAGGTCGGCAAGATCGTCATGGAGGCGGCTGCAAAAAACCTGACCCCCATTCTTCTGGAACTTGGCGGACAGAATCCTGCTTTCGTTGATACGACCGCGAACATCCCGGATGCGGCCAAAAAAATTGTCTGGGGCGCGACGGCCTGGGGTGGGCAGTGGTGCACCTCTCCAGGGTATGCCTATGTGCACGAATCGATTGCCGACGAGTTTGTAAAGGAATGCCAGAAGGCCGTGATCGAGTTGTACGGAACCGATCCGAAGACGAGGCCGGACGACTACTCGCGCATCATCAGCCCGAAAGCCGTTGACCGGTTCGTATCTTTAATTGATCAGAGCAAGGTTGTGGCTGGAGGTTCTGCCGACCGCGAGGCGCGCTACCTCGATCCCACGATCTTGTATCCGGTCACTTGGGACGACCCGATTATGGAGGACGAAATCTTCGGGCCGATTCTCCCAATCCTCACCTATAAAGACATGGATGCGGCCATTCGTGAGGTGAAGAAGCATCCAAAGCCCCTTTCCGGTTTCCTTTTCAGCCGTGACCAGAAGGCCATCGATCATTTTCTCGCGAGCTTATCCTTCGGCGGCGGAGCCATCAATCAGGTGAACATCCACCTGTTTGTCGAGTCCATGCCTTTTGGGGGTGTTGGATACTCCGGCATCGGTCACTATTACGGAAAGGATGGCTTTGACGCTCTCACCCACGCTAAATCGGTTCTCATCTCGCCGCCCGACGTGGCGATCGAACATTTGTTCCCGCCCTACACGGAGGAGAAGGTCAAAGCACTCAGCCAGTGGTTTGAGTATTGAAAGGAAGGGTCGCCCGCAATTTCTTAGGCACAGTTTTGGCACACTGCAACGCACTGGCCGCAAGCGATACCAAGATACACCGAGCGGCAGACTTGCTTAACGGTCAGAAACTTGTTCGATTTTCTATCTTGCCTCGAAAACTTCAATGCATCTTTGAGTTTGACCTGGGCGGCACTCTCAAGACGGAGCCGTACGATAAAGAGAGTGAACAATGGCTGCTATACGAACCGTCTAAGAAGGTCCTCTTGCTGCGAGCCGATAGCCGTTACAAGCACGCCCGCGCCGACGTCCCTAGCAACGAGAAGGACTGGAAACCTCTTCAAATCAGGCGTCCTTGATAGACACAATTCTTTGTTTGGGTCTACCTCGGCCCTTAGCCCTTCGTCAATGCCTGTAAACGCGTTCACCGGAGAAGTCGAACTTTATGGTATGAAGTATCGCTGCGGCACATCTTCCGATGGAGGGACAAGAGGTGGACTGGAAACGGTTGATTGAGTTTACGCTGCTGGGTAACGGTGATTTGGAACAATACGCCATCCTGCTGGTACGCGTTTCGATCGGGCTGTTCTTCGCCATCTCCGGGGGGAACAAATTGTTTTCCGCCGGCGGCACCAAACAAGTTTACGACACGCTCGTTAAGGCCAAAGTACCGTTTCCGCGCCAGACGGCTTATTTCGTGGCGAGCGTCGAGTTCGTTTGCGGATCCTTGCTGGCCGTGGGTTTTCTTTCGAGCTTTGCCTGCGTGGCTTTATTGATCGATATGGTTGTCGCCGTCCTGACCAACACGTTTGCCACCGTGCCGAAAGGACTTTCGTCTCTTAACTGGCTCGACGATGTCCTCTATCTTCCGGAAGTCCTCTACGTGCTTTTCTTTATCTGGCTGATCTGCTCCGGTCCGGGAAAGTTCAGTATTGATTACTGGCTCGCCGGCAAGTTACTGGGGTGATCGCACGACGAAGCGCCTCGTTGCTGGACAAGAACTTGATGGTCATGGCCAGATTTTTTCAACGACCTTTTGAATGCACCTGACTTATCGGACTTAGCCTTCCACGCCGAGGACCAGCGGTTGGTAGAAACCGCTCTCGGCAGGCAGCATCCATCTGACCCGCTCGAACCCGACGCCTTCCAGGATGCTGGTCAATTCGTCCCGCAGCACGGCTCTGCAAGTGGAAACGCCGTGATGAGTGCGCCAGCCCGTCGGAGTATCGCAAGTGATGTACAGATGGAAAGTGTATCTGCGCTCATCAATCCAGTCCCACACTTGAAAAACGATCCGGCGCCGCCCTGCATCGGAGAAGAAAGCCTGACCTTGAATGACGGGTCTTTCCTGAATCAGATGGTCGTAGTCTCTGATGCTGGCCACAAAAAGTCCGCCGGCTCGAAGTTTTTTCCGAATCTGCGCGGCAGCCTCCGCGAGGTTCTCGTCGCATGAAAAGTGAGCTAGAGCGTTGTCCATACAAATAACGGCATCAAATCCCGTCTCCGGCACGGCGTCGAGATGCAGCATATCCGCAACGTGCAATTGCAGATTCAAGCTTCGCGCTGAAGCTTCCACGCGCGCCCTTTCGATAGCGCGGGGACTCAAGTCAGCGCCTGTGACGCGGAAGCCGGCTTTAGCCAGGCCCAACGCTTGTGTTCCGATCCCGCAGGCACAGTCGAGTATTTTTATCTGCGTGGTAGTGCCGCATTCGCGAACGAGGATCGGCGCAAGCGCCGCGGCTTGGCTCGCCATAGATGCTTCCCAGTCCTCAAAAATTAAATGGTAATAGCTGGATAGGTCGTCGTAGAAGTTTTGTACCGTTCCGGCCATGCCGCATTCTACCAACAGAGCTTCAAGTCTTGGTAAACGCAACCGCTGTTCATTCATTGACTCGCCTCATTGTTAATCCTAAGATTCGTTCACTTGGCTCCGAGGAAGATCAGTGTTTCACTTCGTCTCACGCGACAACAAGAGCGGGGGGATCGTCAGCCTTGTTGTTCCCCTCACGGTGATTTAGACGCGAGCCCCTATGAGCGATGCTTCTGAAGCGATGTCCACGCCGCCGATGCCGCACTACGGCATTTTGAAAGGGCCAAACGGTCTGCGCGCAGGCTGGCGGCTACTGATCTTTGTCGCCATCCTCGTGCTGCTCGGTTACGGTATGAGTAGCAGCGTCGATGCTCTCACCCGCCGCATGCATGCCGACTTTTCGACCCCATTAGCTAACGTCCTTTTGCTGGACTTGTTTCTCCTTCCCCTGATGATCGCAACCTGGATTATGGGGCGGATCGAACGCCGCACCTTTGCCGATTACGGCTTGCCATGGCGGCGAGCCTTTGGCCGACAATTCTGGCAGGGAGCTTGTCTCAGCTTCGCGTCATTTACGGTCCTGCTGCTGGTGATGCGGCTGGCCGGCGTCTTCTCGTTCGGCGCCATTGCACTGCGTGGATGGGATGTGTGGAAGTACGCCGCCGCGTGGGCTGTTCTAGCATTTCTGAGCGCGTTACTTGAGGACTTTTTCTATCGCGGATACCTGCTATTCACGCTGACGACGGGGATCGGCTTCTGGCCGGCAGCAGTGGTTTCATCCTTGCTCATGGGCGGGATGCACTATTTCAATCCCAGCGGTCATGGACTGGGGCCGGTGTCTGCAACCATGTACTGCCTGGTGACCGTTCTGGTTTTGCGCCGAACGGGGAACTTGTGGATGCCGCTGGGAATCCACGCGGCATGGACCTGGAGCGAGGTTTACTTCTATGGCGCAACGGACAGCGGTTTCCAGGCCAACGGCCATCTGTTCACTGCCAGCTTTCACGGCAACCCATTGCTGACCGGCGGTGGTTTTGGTATGGAGGCTAGCATCTTCACCCTGGTTTTGCTGGCTCTTTGGGGCGTCATTTTCTCCGTTTGGCTGCGCGGAGTGAGGTATCCCAACCCGGCGGCAGTTCAGCAGGAGCAGTCGCCATCGCAGAACGTCAACTGACGTCGGCTTATCCAGCAAGTGCCGCGCTTCTGCATGCCACCCCTGCATCGCATTTCACCGAATATCGAAGTCGCGGACGATCAACCGAGTGTCAACTGTGACGTTGGCGCGACTGGCTTTCGTTTTGCCGGCAGAAGCGCTAACAAGACGCCTCCGATCACAATGAAAACGATCACATCGCTATAGTCCCTGTGGACGCCGTGCATCCGGGCTTCCACGGTTTGAATAGCCATCACCGTGCCATGGGCGATGTTCCACCAAGCTACTAGAGCAATCATCGAGCGATGCTCGGATGGTCTCCTTGCGGCCATGAGTAGAAAGACCCCGACCGGAATAAAGAAGCTCAGAAACATCGGCTCGCACTCGTTCTTCTGCTCCAAAAGCCAGCTGGAATGCCGCAGATCCATATATAGAAAATAAATCAGGGACAGATTGACCAGCCCCACGATCACCAGGACGATCTGTGTCAGGAGTTCTCTTTTCACATTGGCCTCCAATTCTCCGTAGCGATTGCCACTAAGCAATCCGCGGCGCTGGGAGGGCAATTTCGCTCTCCAGGCTCACGCTGGCCTCCGCTGTCATCGGTACTACGAATGAGCCCTGAAGAAAGACTCACCCTTATTTACGGCGAAGAGATTGCAACTCAGTTGTCTGGAAAGAAGCGTCGCATTTCAGCGAATATCGAAGTCGTGGACGATCAGCCGAGTATCAACTGTGACGTGAGGCGAGATGGCGTGGAAGCCCCAGACGTGCACCCAGGCATTGCCGGTGCGCAGTGTGAGGAATGATTTCATCAGGCCGGGTGGAAAGAAAAACAGGAACACAACGATCACCGACAGCGCGGAATGCGCCAGCGAATCGTAGCGCGTCCAGGATTCGAAGATGTGCATAGCCGGATAACTCGCCGCACCCAGAAGAAACGCGGTCACCGGAGCGGTCAGTTTCGCGTAGCGGGGCAGGAGAACGGAATAAATGAAAATCATAACCGGCAGATCGGTGCCGAAGAGATGCAAAACAAACGACATCAGGCTGCCGACGATTTGCTGGTGGTGCGTCAGCTTCAGGAAATTCCCGTTCAGCGTTAGGTCCATGAAGCAGCCAATCGCCAATACCACGGCAATTACGATCACATCGCTCTTCAGGTTGGACGACTTCAAATTCAATTGCTGATTCGAGTATCCGCGCATCCGAAACACGACATACGGAACCAGCGCGAGGAAAATGCCGTTATAAGCCGCCCAGGTGTACACCTCCGCAGGCGACTGCACGCGCGTCGCGCCCACCAGCGACCCGTTCAGATGCATGGCAATGCCTGCGCCAAAAAAATGCAGACCGACAAAGCGCCCGGCCAGAAGCACCAAAGTGCCGTAGAGCCACAAAACAATTGTCTCGCGTAACGCGACGCTGCGTTCGGGCGCGCGCGCTGCTAGATCCGGCAACGCACGCCGCCGCGTAATCCACGCAACGAGGCCGATTTCCAGCACCATGAAAATCAGCGCGATCGAACTGGAAATCACCGTCGCCGCAGGCTCGCCCGGATGCGGCCCAATCGGCAGCGGCATCGTTCCATGACACAGCGGCAAGGCCGCCACGCTGATCAGTACCCAAAGAGCCAGCGCAACCTGAAAGCTTGGCTGGCGAATGAGAAAACCCAGCCTGGAACCAAATGAGCTCATCCCACTAACTCCCATCGCGCATTCCGCTTCGCGCCCGCGCGTTTTCCGGCTCGCCTATTCTATTCCAAGGCCGGGCTAAGAGGCAGTCGCAGTAAGCAGATGTCAATTTTGTGGGATCAAGCTAATGAACGCGCTGACCGGACAGGTGGGGTAATAGATTTAGTATGCCGAGGAAAGTTCCCGTGTTGGCGTGACCTTTCCCCGGCATGCCAGATGTGTTTGTCTTTTACGGATTAACACAGACAAAGTTGGCCGCGACGTTGGTGGCGCCGCTGCCCTTGTAACGAGTCTGCTGCGGATAGGGGCAAATCGGGCGCGTCCCGCCCGTGGGGAAATTCAGTGCCACGCGCGGATCGAACGGCGCGCCACTCGGAAAGGGCGAAGTAGTATTTGTGTTGGCGGCGATGATTTCGGTTGGCGCGGCTCCCTCTTCCACCCACCCG
>JBEKSN010000199.1:0-6773 GCA_049517055.1 Candidatus Acidiferrales bacterium
TGCCGTGTCACGGGGCAGGCGGGTCCCGGTTCCGCTTTCTTTTTGGCGGGTGGCCAATCCTTCCCTATGGCTCAACATGCCCTGAATTGGAAAAGGCCGCGTGCCGCACTCTTCGATTTGTAAAGGGTGCGGGTTTAGATCTGCCCGCGCGCAGACTTTCGTCGCACTAAATCCTCGGCATAGTTTTACTCCGGGTGTTATCTGGAAGGGTGCGCCACGCCAGGCGGCGATCGCTGCTGCCGTGCGGAGGGTTGGCCGCCCGCCGTCGTTGGGAATTACCGGGCGGTTGACGCGGCCAATTCGCCTCGCGTCATCGTGACTCCCATATTTTGCAAATGCAGCAAAGCGGACCGGCGCACTTCGTCGGCACTGAGCTGTCCAAGAATTTCGTCTGCGAGATCTCGAGCGCCGGTAGCATCGGGGTCAACGGCCACATCGAATCCGCGGACCAATGCTTCGCGCGCGGAAGTGGAAACGCACATGTGCGTGTAAAAACCCACTAGCAGCACGCTCTGGGCACCTACCGAGCGCAACCACTCCTCCAGACCCGTGTAAGTAAACGCGCCATAGACATCCTTTTCAAATCGCTTCTCGGGACCGAATCCGCCCTCGGGCCCAAGTCCGGGCGACGGTTCCGCGCCCCAAGTCCCCGGAACAAACGCGCGCGATTCCGTGGGCTTGTTGTAATGAATGACCCAGGCGATGGGCTGCTGAAGCTGGCGGGCTTGTTGTACCCGAAAGCGAATGTGTTCCAGCGCGTCCGTGTGATTCGGGACAGGTCTCATCCCGCCCGCGGAGAATTCGTTCTGGACGTCAACGACGATCAGAGCTTGCATGGATGTGTCCCCTTCCGAAGTATATTAGGTTCATTCGTCCGGTGTTACAATCTCGCCAACCTTTCCGCGCGGCACCAGCCTCCTCCCAAAGCACGACTGAAACTCGCGTGGGTGCCGAACCCTTCCGGTTCTGAAGGGTTCGGGTTTTGACGTGCAGCCCTAGTTCTATGCGTCGATCTTTCGTTTCACGATTGATTCGAAGCGAACAAACTCAGCGCTGAAATCACCGCAACGGCAATCGAATGAATCCCAGAAAAATCAGAATCATGCACACACCGATACCCAAAATGATCATGGTCGGAACCCAGAAATAAAAGGGATGTTCTGCGCGATCGTAGCCGCCGGGCGGGCAGCCCTTGTAGTGGCCCTTCCCGGTAATCAGGCTAAAACCAGCCCAACTAATCGTCACAATTCCCAGCAGCAAGAATGGCACCGGCCTCTTCCCCTGAATGCCACTCCAACTTATAGCGTTCCATTCCAACTCGCACGCGAATGATTAGCGGCGGTGGCCAACCATTCAATGCGCAGGCGCCACATGTCTCAGTCTTAGAAGCGGCAGGTTACTACTCTCCGTACAAAATCACTTTTCCGTCCGCAACCACCGCGACGTACCTCCGTTCCCGAATAAACTGCATCACCTTCTTCCCCGAGCGCGCCATCAGCGCCCATCGCGACTTCGTTTTAGGATTTTGCTCGATCCCCACGATGGTCTTTCCCTCAAACACAAATGCCGCTTGCCGCAGCCGCTTCGCTTTGCTCATGGTGACGGGATAAGTTTTTTCGCCCAGCTTCACCACCTCGGCATTCTCAACCAGAACCTGCCGCCACACCGCAACCAGCGCATCTTCGAAAGTCATCGCCAGCGATGCTACCGCACAGCGCCGCCTTTCGGCACTTGAATCCCCGCCGGACATTGAAAGCGATGCTACGCAGACCGCCCACTCTTGGTGCTAGAATCCCCGGCGCGCCACTTGGTGAAACGGAGTTCCCTCAATGAAACGGTTCTTGGAGAATCATCCGCTAATAAGAGTTTCTGTGATGTTTCTCGGCGCTTTGGCGCTCGGCTTCGCTGCCTACTATCACTTCACGAACCGCTCGTTTTTTCTGCTTCTGACAGATGTTCCGTTTCTGATTCTCTTCGTTTACTTGTTTTTCGATGGCATTGCAGGCATGCTGGCCGCTCCGAATCCTGCACGCCCCGACTCAAAGGATCGAAAGACATAATCGGTGGAAATCCGCGAAACTGTACCTAACACGGAAAAAAGTGCTTGACCCTGGAACCGTTCCATCCCTCATCCTATTCACATGACGGCAAACTCTCCATCTCCAAGGCCATTGCGTTCTGGGGAGCTCGCGCGCCTGGCTGGCGTCAGTCCGGACACCTTGCGTTACTACGAGCGTTGCCATCTCTTACCTTCTGTACCTCGGTCGGCGGCAGGGTTTCGTGTATTCCCACCAGAGACGCTCGTTCGTGTCCGGATGATTCGCAGTGCCCTCTCCATCGGATTCTCGGTCGCCGAGCTGAGCGATATTTTCCGCGAACGTAGCAGCGGCGGCGCGCCCTGCCACCGAGTGCGGCACCTGGCCGCTCAAAAGCTAGCCGCTCTCGAAGCCACGCTTCGCGAATTGCAATCTTGTCGCCGTGAATTACACAAAACGCTCGCCGAATGGGATCGCCTCTTAGCCAAGACTCCCCATGGAAAGCAGGCCCGGCTGTTGGAGACGTTCGCAGCAACTCGGCCGCAGAGCCGCACTCGTAGGTCCCCTTTTGGCGCGCTCGCTCGCGGCAAAGAAAAACAGGAGAAACGATGATGACCCGAATGATTCTCGCGATTGCGGTTTGCTTCCTTGCATGCACGGGCAACGTCGCCGGCCAGCAGTCTTCCAACCAGCAAAAACCGGAGACGCAAGACCCGCACGCTACCTGTCCGATGCATGACGCCCATTCGCAAATGAACGAGCGCGGTGAAAAGGGTATGGGTTTTTCTCAAACTTCCACCACACACCACTTCTTTCTCAACTCGAGCGGCGGTGTAATCCAAGTCGAAGCCAATGATGCCGCAAACGTTTCCGATAGGAGCAACATCCGAATGCACTTGCAACACATCACGCAGGCGTTTCAAAGCGGTGATTTCGATATTCCCATGTTTGTGCACGATACTGTGCCGCCCGGAGTGCCGGAAATGAAGAAACTACGTGAAAATATTCATTATTCATTCGAAGAAACCCCCAAGGGAGGGCGTGTTCTTATCTCCTCCTCGGACCAAGAGGCTCTCGCCGCAATCCACCGCTTTTTGCAATTTCAAATTGAAGAACACAAGACCGGCGATCCGCTGGATCTTCCCTAGCAATGCTGCTTTGAAGCGATCTGGGACGATCTTCGGACTCTGGGCGGAGTGAAAAATCCATAAAGAGTAACCCTTCCGGTTGCTAGAGCGCCCGCTTCAACCGGTGGCCTTCGCGTCCCACTGGAATACCTCGTCCAGTGGCAAATTGAAAACCTGGGCGATGCGAAACGCAGCCTCTAATGACGGCGAGTATTTTCCCGCCTCGATCGCGGCAATCGTCTGCCGCGTGACGCCGATCCTCTGACCAAGCTCGGCCTGCGACATTTCAGCGTTATGGAAACGAAGTGTGCGGATCCGATTTGAAATCGCTCCTTCCATCACGCCTGCCTGCGATAGCTCAACACCACTACGCCGTAGTGCACGACTTCCGCAGCAACGATCATGACCAGCGCAGCATTGATGATGGACCATCCGTTGGAGCTAAAGGGCATGACGCAGCCCACCACGATCATGCCTCCGATAAGAACATAATAAGCGGAACTGATCGAGCGGCCCATTATTGCGCGATCCCGTTCATCCGGTGGCGTGCGCGCATCCTGAGCAGATCCCCTACGGAGATACAGATGGCCGGCGCCCAGAATCAACGCTTGCGCAATCGCTGCTACGGCAAGCAGTCCAAGCTGGTGTAAGTCAGGCAATGCCCCAGGCATTGAACGCATGGCAACAAACGTAAAGTACGGCCCAAAAGTAACAGTCATTGCGACCAGCGATAGCCAAGCGGTTTTCTCTCTGTACGGCACCTCAGCCTCCTCAATTCACTCGCACATTGTAAGATATGTTATGCACCATGTATAGCATAACGCCCCTCGTGTTAAGTATACATTACACATACCCAGAATAACTGTCAAACCATATTAGAAATAAACGCCTGCACGGATCGTCGGCGAATGCAGAAGCAGCCCGTTTCATCCCTAACGGCGGGTGGGCGGGTGGCCACGCCTTCGATTCTTCGTGAATCCCCTCAGGATTCACCCAGAGTCCGTTGCGAAGGGCCGGCTCTTTTGACGTTTCGATTCCCTCGGGCATTCGACCTTCATCAGCCTTGTGGGTCGCGGCTTTTTACCCTGAGCGCCCTAGCGAAGGGCAGCCGCGACATCAAAAAAAAGCCTCTGACAAACTTTCCTTTCGGCGGATTTTTCGCCGAGCCTTCCGTTTACCCGGTGCTCCCCTTCTTGCGATTTTCAGCTGGATGAACAGGAGAAAACAAGGTGCGCGGTGTGCCGCAACTTCACAATGGTGGCAATGCGAAACCGTTGGCCACCCGCCAGGGGGAAGAACATTTCCAACAGAAACCTCCGTTCGTTGATAATTCTCGCGGCCGGGAGTAACATCTCCGGCCAAGAGTGACAGGGCCAGCAGAGGCCGCGAAGCGAACGAAAGAACGGAGATTCCGATGAAAAAGAGAATGACGAAAATTACGTGGACGACCCTGGCTCTGGTGTTTGCAGTTCTTTTCCCCATCACCACTCATGCACAGGCAGAAACCGCGCCGGATGAATACAAGGCCGACAACATGGCGCGAATCGAGGCTCTATCCGCGAAGACGGACTTCGAGGGACATTTCTCATTGCCGTATAAAGTGCAGTGCCACATGCACAAATTGCAGCCTGGCGATTACACCGTGGTGGTAAAAACACTCGAAGACGGCATGAAATTGGTGATGTTCCGGCGCGAAGGAAGTGAGGTCGTGGTGGAGTCTCGCCCTATCCCGCCAACCGCGGTTCCCGCCGACCAGGGACACAGCGCCGTTTTGGTAAGGCACGGACAGGGTCCAGGAAACTATACCCTCGAAGCGGTTTACGTCGAGAGCCTCAAGCTGGTTCTAATGCTCGACGAGAGCGGACATACGCGAGTCCTGGACAAAATGTTTGCCGGCGTGAAGCGCGTCCCGATTTCGTGACCTAACCTTTGCTGCGGCTCTAACTCGCGCGCGTCTCGTACATTTCCGCGTGTTGCCCTTCCACGCCACCGAAGTAAACGCTTATCTTTTCCGGGTGCCGCACTCTTCGGTTTGTGAAGGGTGCGGGTTTTGACACTCTAGCCAGCCGGCCAACCCTTCCGCATCACCTTCCAGCCTTGGCTCACTGATCAACAAATGAATGTGTTCCCGCAAGACGACGTAGCCGACCGGCGAAAACTGGTATTGTGAGGAATACGATGAACATTGAAAACGAACAGTGATCATCCTGGGAGAAACGCGATGGCGAATAGCAAAGATGTCGTGGTCACCGGGGTCTCCACCGGAATTGGCTGGGGAACCACAAAGGTGCTTGTTTCAAAGGGATTTCGCGTCTTCGGTTCTGTACGCAAGCAGGCTGACGCCGATCGTTTGCAAACCGAGTTCGGCGACGGCTTCGTGCCTCTCCTCATGGACATTACGGACGCCGGCGCTGTACAGCAAGCTGCCCAGAAGGTCGGCTCCATGATAGGCGGCAGGAATCTGGTTGGCCTGGTGAACAACGCAGGAATTGTGGTGAGTGGGCCACTGCTTTATCTGAGGCCCAGCGAATTCCGCCGGCAGTTGGACGTCAACATAATTTCCCCCCTTGTCGTAATCCAAGCCTTCGCTCCTCTTTTGGGAACGGATAGGAAGAGGCAGGGTCCCTCCGGCCGCATCGTCAACATCAGCTCGACCGGCGCAAAAGTTGCTATCCCGCTTCTCGGTGCTTATAGCTCCTCCAAATCTGGTCTGGAAGGAATGTCGGACGCGCTGCGGCGAGAACTGATGTTATTCGGCATCGACGTCGTGATCATTGAACCGGGCACCGTGAACACGGCGATGTACGACAAGGGCGAAAAAGAGGATCTGAGCGAGTTCAAGCAGACCGAGTATTGGGAGGCGGTGCAGAAATTCCAGAAGTTCATCGTCGCCGAAGCACGTAACAACGGCCTATCCCCCGAGCGTCTGGGCGAAGCCGTCCACCTCGCACTCAGCGCGTCGAAACCGAAGGCACGCTACGCGGTCGTTCCGCAACGTTTCAAGAACTGGACTCTGCCCAGACTCCTTCCAACGAGAATGCTCGACGCCCAACTCGCAAAGCTGCTCGGACTCACAAAGCCCTAGCCACCCTCGAACGGCGGGTGCCCGGTCCTTCCAATCCTCTGCCGTTAACGCTTATCTTTTGCGGGTGCCGCACTCTTCGGTTTTTGAAGGGTGCGGGTTTTGACCTTCCCGAACTTTTACCTCGGTTCCACATCCGGGCGGGTGGCCAAACGTTCGGTTTTCGTAGCGCCTGCCTGCCGGCAGGCAGGCCGGCGTCCTGCTTGCCCTGAGGAACGAAGGGCCGACTCTTTTGACGCTTCGCATCCCTCGGGCGCAGGGTGCCGCATTCGTCTAAGGATAGAGGTATGCCCATAAAAGAAATCCAAGAAAAAAGGCACCCACCAGAATTGCGGCAATCGCGGCAAAGCGAGGACTTATAAATCCTCGCTTTCCACTCGCGGGGTATAGGAGGCCCCATACTACAAACATCGCTCCCGCAATTCCTGCAATGGCCTTTAGCACGGTCAGCACATGCACTCCTCAACCCCTCGGTTCTACCAACAATGAAACCAAACATAAGGCGGGTGGCCAACCCCTCCACAACAC
>JBEKSN010000200.1:0-6768 GCA_049517055.1 Candidatus Acidiferrales bacterium
AGAATCATCGCGACAATTCAGTCTGAAGGCGTTCGGCTGGCAGGTGGCGCGATTCCGTTCATCCGTAAATACTCCACCATCTGTCCATAATGATTGTAAGCGTGAGCCACGCCAAATTCAGCTAGATGCAGACGTGGCGAATTGTTGTGCCCCACAGGCTGCAACATGTTTTCGGTAGTCAACATAGCGGCAGCCTTGTGGCCCAGGGCAAAAGAATCCTTCAGAAACTTGATGATGTCACTTTTGGTCGTCAAGTTCTCCGGGCCGTTCCCGTCCTTGAGGCCTTCCGGCAGCTTGTCTCCGGTAATCGGCGACCAAATGAAATAGTTGGAAGCGGCGACATGCTTCACCTGCACGGCAAATGTGCGCACACCTTTGTAATCACTCCCTGGAATGTTCAAGCTATCGGGAGAGAAGTTGAATTTATCTTCCGGCATGGCTTCGGCCACTTCCACAATCTGCTTTTCGATGGCGCTGATCTCGCGGTCCACGGTTGAAGCTATGGTTGGAGGAGGCTGCGGAGGCTGCGGAGGCTGCTGCGACGGTTGCGCCTGATTCCGTCGCGAATCCGGCGGGATGAGATTGTTGGCGCGGTAATAGACGACAAGTTGCCCGTAATGTTCCGCGCTGTGCTCGATGGCGAAGGTCCAGATGTAGGAGTTGTGGGCTAGCCGGTTGCCGAAAAATTTCGCCGTATTATCCAGCCCTGCGTCGCCCTGCTGTTGAATGACTTTCGCTCCGTCGGCAACGGCCTCCTGTACGAACTTGACGACGTCGGCCTTGGTCTTAAAAGCGTCACGCGAAGGATTGTCGCCTTCGCCGAAGTCAGGCCCGAGGTTGGATCCGGAAATCCTCCGTATCAGGACGAAATCTAGTGCGGCGGCGTGGAGGAGATTCTCGGCAAAGGTGCGCTCGTCCTTTTGCACCTTAAAGTCGTACTTGTCTTCGGGAAAATCTTGCGCCATGGCGACGAGTTTGTTGCCGATATCGTTCCACATGCGCAGCACCTCGTCGGTCCGGGATTGCGCGGGTTGCGGACTCTGAGCCTGCGCGGCGAGCCGCGGGCACGCAACTAATACAGAAAAAACCAGCAGAGTGACGGCGGCTAACCAAGAACACAACTGGCTGCAAGAACTTTTTTTCATAAGGTCTCCTGACACCCGGCGCTACCTCATCGGCGAGAAATCCGTCGGCCGCATGTACGTCACATCTACTTTTTCCACGAGTTTGGTGGCCGGATCGGAGTTCTTTCTGATCACCGCTTGAAAATCTGGATCGGCCCGCATAGCATCCCAGTTCTTGTTCGCTTCCTCCCGGCTGGAATGAGCTACGATGAATATGAATGTGTTGTCCCAAGCGGGCGTCCCCTCGGGCACCCAGTAACCCACAATCTTCAGGTCGTGTTTGGCGAGTAGCTTTGACGTCGTGTCGCGAAACTGTGACTCCAGAGCCGGCAATTTGCCCGGCAGCGTATGGTAAACGTGCATCTCAAAAACGCGATTGCTATCGGCCCTCACTTGGTTAACGTGCACTAGGCGAGCAGTAATGATGGATCCAGCGGCAAAGGAAACCAGGGCGGCGGCGAAAACTGTCCATCTCTTGAATTTCGAGCGATTGAGCAGCATGGCCAGCGATAGGTGGTTCGTTTTCATGGGTTCATCCTCCCCTCTGTGTTTCTTGAACGAGCACTAACCCGCACAACGTGATTGTTGAGTGCGATCAGATTCGTCCGCCTACGCAGTCAATCGTGCCGCAGCGCGACTAGCGGATCGACGCGTATCGCGCGCCGCGCCGGAATATAACAAGCCAGCAGAGCCACGCCGATCAGAAGCAGCGCAACACCCGCAAACGTCAGCGGGTCCGTCGGCCTCACGCCGTAAAGCAGCCCGGCCATCAAGTGCGAAACGATCAGCGCGCAAACCAGCCCAACCGCAGCGCCGGTAATGGCCAGGCCCAAGCCTTGGCGCAGAACCATGCGCAGGATGCTCCGGCTTTGTGCCCCCAGCGCCAGGCGAATGCCGATCTCATGCGTGCGTTCGCTGACCAAGTACGAAATCACTCCGTAAATTCCAAGCCCGGCGAGAAGCAAGGCGGTGAGAGCGAACAGGCCAACCATTTCCAACGAAAATCGCCGCTCGGAGAGAGAGGCGGTCACCACGTCCTTCAGCATCCGCGCGCCAAAAACCGGAAGCTCGGGATTGATCAACTGGACCTGCTCGCGCAGCTCTACGGGAGTGGCCGCGGAGTCCAGGCGTCCGCGCAAAAATATCGCCAGATCTTTAGGGCCGTGCTGATACAAGCTCACGTAGATTTGCGGAACGCTCGATTCCGCGAGTGATTCTGTTCGAGCATCCGCGATCACGCCGACCACCGTAGTCCAGGAACGGTTGGCTGTGGTTCCGCGGGCGTTATTTAGCTTGAGATGTTTGCCAACAGCGTCGTCGTTCGGCCAGTACGTTCGCGCGAAGGCCTCGTTGATGACTGCTACGGCCGGGGCATTTTCTTTGTCCGAATCGCTCAATAAACGGCCGCGCTGCAGCGTCATGCCGACCAAATGGAAATAGGATGGCGTGACCATTGTGGCGTTCACCAGTGGAGGCTGGTCGCTTTGATTCTCGTGGCCTTCCAGGACCAATGCGTATGGGTTTAGGTCGTTTCGACCATGGCCCAACGGAATAGCGGCTATGTCACCAACGGCCACTTCTTCCACTCCGGAGAGCGTCCCGCCGCGACGAAGTATCTCGCGTACGAACGGCGCTTCCTGAGCGGGCGATCCATAGATGTCAGTGCCGGGATCGTTGGGCACGGGTAACCACAGATGCATCGCCATGACGCTTTGCGGATTGAATCCCGGGCGCACATTCGACAAATCCCAAAAGCTGCGCAGCAGAAGGCCGGCGGCAATCATCAGCACAAGGCACAGAGCAAATTCCGTGACCATCAACACGCGGCGTGTGCGCGCTTGTTCTCCCGAGCCAGTCGAGCCTCGCGCTTCCTGTTTGAGCATAGGAATCAAATCGACGCGGCCTGCATGCAGCGCCGGAGCCAAGCCGAAAATCATTCCGGCGACGAGCGAGGCGGCTAGGGCGAACAGCAAGACCGACCAGTTGATGGATACTTCGTTGAGCCGCGGCAGACTGTCGGGCATGATTTGCAGCAGAAAGCCCTTGGCGCAAAAAAGAATTGCTAAACCAGCTATTCCGCCGAGCAATGAAAGAAGCACGCTTTCGGTGAGCAACTGTCGAATCAGGCGCGCGCGTGCGGCTCCGAGCGCTTGGCGAACGGCCATTTCGCGTCCTCTTGCGCTTGCGCGCGCGAGCAGCAGATTCGCGACGTTCACGCAGCCGATCAGCAGGACCAGTCCCACAGCGCCAAGCAGCAGTATCAAGGATTGGCGTACGTTGCCGACCACCGTCTCCGCGAGCGGCACCAAGCGCACGCTCCATCCGCTCTGTAGCGGATAATCGGTGGGGTATTCTTTCTGCAAAGATGCCACCAACGCGTCCAACCGGTTTTGCGCAGACTCGATCGTCAGTCCAGGTGCTATTCGCGCGATCGCTTCCGGAAGGATCCGCAAATCGCGTTGAGGAGGCGGAGCAGGCGGACCAGCGAAGCCTGCAGCGGCCCAAACGTCCGTATTGCTTTCCTCCTCTGTTGCTCTCGGGTCGTGAAAACCCGGCGGCATGACGCCGACCACGCGATACAAGTCGTTGTCCAGCCGCACACTTTTGCCCAGAATGTGCGGATCGCTTCCGAAGGCCCGCTTCCACAATCCGTCGCTGATGAGCACTTCCAGGTTGAAGCCGGGAGTTTGATCCTCGGGATCGAACGAGCGGCCCAACCGCGGTTTCACGTCTAGCAGCGCAAAGTAATTCGGCGGTATTACAAGAAGGCGAATTCGCGCAGGCTCGGACGCGCCTGTCAGATTCACGTCCCCGCCGCCGAACGGCGAAACATATTGAAAAATGCCGGAGCGTTGAAAATCGTGCCATTCCGGCACGGAGATTCCCACGTCGCGCGCGCCCACGCCGGGAAGATCGTCCTGGATAGTTACGAGTTGCTCCGGATGCGGATACGGCAGTGGGTGCAGCAGCGTTGCATCCACCACGCTGAAAATCGCGGTGGTTGCGCCGATACCCAATGCAATCGTCAAGATGGCGATGGCGGCAAAGCCGGGAGACTTGCGCAACATGCGCGCCGCGTAGCGAATGTCTTGCCAGAAGTTGTCCCACCAAAGGAGATGGCTGGATTCGTAGAAGTGTTCTTGCGTGTTCGTTACATTTCCGAAGGAGCGGCGCGCTGCAGTACGAGCGTTTTCATCGCTGAGACCCTGTTCCTGCAAGCGTTCTGTCTCCAGCTGAATATGGGCTTCGATTTCAGCGCCGAAGTCGCTCGCTTTCCGCTTGCGTCTGAACATCGCTCTAGCCCTCCTCAGACTCCAGAATGCGTCCGATCGCTGCCGTCAATCGATTCCACTTGCTGGTTTCTTTCACCAGTTGCTTGCGACCGACTGGTGTCAGTGAATAGAACCGAGCCTTGCGGTTATTGGCGGAGATTCCCCATTTCGCGGAAATCCAGCCGCGCTCCTCAAGCCGTTGGAGCGCGGGATAAAGGGCTCCGTGCTCTACCAGGAGCTCTTCATCCGACGTCTGCTGAATGGCGCGCGCGACCCCTTGCCCGTGTTGCGATCCAAAGATGAGCGTGCGGAGGATCAGCAGATCGAGTGTGCCCTGCAGCAATTCCAATCGTTCTCTTGCATCTTGGGTAGACATGTCACCCGAGGATACAAATGCCTGGGTAAGATGTCAACCTGAAAACGTGGGCGGCTCACTGCCGCAGAACACTCAAGTAAGAACAACGAGAAGAGAGAAATAAGGGGTCGATAGAACTTACAGTAACTGACTCGGAAGCAAAGACGTCCTGGTGAAATCCGCTCCAGGACGTCCTTTTTTTGGCGGGACGAACTTTTCCCGCAGCCGGCGGAACGCCTAGCCTCGCGCCAGTTCCTCCGCCAACTTTTCCAAGCTTTGCGCCCAGCCCGCTTCCATCCCGGCGAGGTATGCAACGGCATAATCGACCATCGCAGTAGCGCGCGCTCGCAGCGTGAGTTTCGTTTTGCCGCCTTCCTCAGCAAACGTTACGGTCGCGAGCCCTTTCAGGATCACCTTGCCGTCTTTGTCCGTCGCTTCACTGGTGAAAACGAGCCGCTCGGGCTTAACAATCTCGCGATACACGCCGTCGCCCGGATACTCTGCGCCATCGGGCCCGCGCATGACTATGCGCCAAGCCCCGCCGACACGCACGTCCAACTCGCAGACAGTATTCGTAAACATTTTCGGACCATACCACGCCTTCATGATCTTCGGATCCGTCCACGCTTTGAACACAAGCTCTCGCGGCGCATCAAAGACGCGTGTGATGACAACCTCGCGTTCCTTGTCTCCCGCCGCGTAGCCTTTTTCTGCGCTCATCGTCGGCAAGTGCTCCGCGAGGCGATCCAAGGTCTGCGTCGCTCCTTCCGCGGCTCCATACGTCTTGACCACATGTTCGAGCACCTCAGCCGACGGGAAAAGCATCCGCAAAGTCACCTTGGTCTTTTCCCCTTGCGCCTCGAAAGTCCACGTTTGCTCAAGTTGATGAACGGGATCGCCTTTTTTGCCGCCCGCAAGTGTGTACGAGATACGTTCGGGCTTCACCACGTCGGCAAAAACGCATTCATTGGGATAGTCAATGCCGTCGGGCCCGTGCATTGTTTGTCGCCAAACCCCGCCAGGCCTCACGTCCATCTCGTGAATCGTAGTTGTGAACCCGCGCGGCCCCCACCATTGCGACACGTGTTGCGGTTCCGTCCACGCCTTCCACACAAGCTCGCGGGGCGCATCAAACACCCGCGTGAACACCAGTTCACGGTCCTTGCTTTCTGCCATGCTGCTTGTTGCGGCCATGTTTTTTCTCCTTTTCTTTTAACACCTGTAGGTAATCGTCCAACCGATTGAAACTCTCCGCCCAGAACCGCTTGTACTCGCCAACCCAATCCGCGACCTCCTTCAGCGGCGCCGCCTCCAGCCTGCAAGGCCGCCACTGCGCGTCGCGCCCGCGTGCGATCAGGCCCGCCCGCTCCAAGACCTTTAGGTGTTTTGACACTGCAGGCAAACTCATCTTGAACGGCTCGGCAAGCTCCGTCACGGATACCTCGCCCGATGCTAGCCGCGCCAGAACCGCCCGCCGCGTAGGATCGGCAAGCGCCGCAAAAGTCGTACTCAGTTGATCAGCCGTCATTTGTATTTAACCTATAGGTTAAATACAACACCCGCGCGCGCAATGTCAAGTCATTTCATGAGGCTTCAGCCCCTCACTTCCGCCGATTCCGCGTGGCGTGTTATTATCGCGCGCGAAAACATGACCGTCCGTCGCGTTCTCGCCGCACTGGCAATATCCCTTCTCTCCAGCGCGCTAGCCATCGCTCCCGCAATTCATGCGCAAACAAACGAGTCCCAACCTGCATCCGCGCCGCGCGCTATCGTCCTTCACGCCGCGCGCTTGCTCGACGTCGAAACCGGCAGCACCACCGCCCCCGGCGAAATCCTGGTCCAAGGCGGCCTCATCGTAGAAGTCGGCGCAAAAGTGAATCACCCGCACGCCTCCGAATTCATCGATCTCGGTGACACTACTCTGCTCCCCGGCCTCATCGACGCCCACGTCCACCTTTTCCTTCATCCCGGCGCGGAAGATTTACAGACCGTCCAGGAATCTGTTCCGCAACGAACC
>JBEKSN010000201.1:0-6685 GCA_049517055.1 Candidatus Acidiferrales bacterium
TGCTGGAACAGCACCATCGCGTTGGCCGTGGCGCTCGAGCCATTTGACGTGCTTGCGGCAGTCGAGGTGGAAGTGCTCGTCGTTGTCGCCGTCGCTGTGGACGTCGAACTCGCCCCGCCCGCACCACCTGCAGCCGCAGCATCCGCTTGACCCGGCGTTTCCGTTCCCGGAGCCGCCCCAATCACCGAACTCGCCGGCGCGTACGGCATCGCCAGCTTATTTTTCAGGGCATACTCACGGGTCATCGCTTCAGGATTTCCGCCCAGCAGAATATCCGTGCCGCGGCCGGCCATGTTCGTCGAAACTGTTACCGCGCCTTTGCGCCCCGCCTGCGCGATGATTTTCGCTTCGCGCTCGTGCTGCTTCGCGTTCAGCACTTGGAACGGTATGCCCGTCTTCTTCAGAATTTCCGCGATCTTCTCCGACTTCTCGATGGAAATGCTGCCCACCAGAACCGGCTGCCCGCTCTCGTAATACTGCCGGATTCCACCCGCGCGTGTGCCGTCTTCCTGAATGATGCCGTTCACCGCCGCTTCAAATTTTTCAACTTCGGTGCGATAAACCACGTCCGGATTTTCGATTCGAATCAGCGGCACGTTCGTGGGAATAGCAACCACTTCCAGTTTGTAGATTTTGTCGAACTCCGCCGCTTCCGTATCTGCCGTGCCGGTCATGCCGGAAAGCTTCTTGTACATGCGAAAATAATTCTGGAACGTGATGGTCGCGAGCGTCTGATTTTCGCGCTCGATTTTCACGCCTTCCTTCGCTTCCACTGCCTGGTGCAGGCCGTCGGACCATCTCCGTCCCGGCATTTGCCGGCCTGTGAATTCATCCACGATCACGATCTGGTCGTCTTTGATCACGTAGTCCACGTCTTTCTGAAAAAGTGCATGCGCGCGCAGCGCTTGATAGACGTGGTGAATTACATCCATATTCGCGGGGTCGTATAGATTCCCCAGGTTCAACAGCCGCTCGCACTTCGACACGCCTTCTTCCGTCAGCGTGGACGTGCGGTGCTTTTCATCCAGCGTGTAATCAATATCGAGGATCAGCTTCGGAATGATTTTGTCGATGCGGTAATATTTGTCCGTGGATTCTTCCGCCGGCCCGGAAATAATCAGGGGTGTGCGCGCTTCGTCAATCAGAATCGAGTCCACTTCGTCCACAATCGCGAAGTGATGCCCGCGCTGCACGCAATCCTTCAAATCGTACTTCATGTTGTCGCGCAGATAATCGAAGCCGAACTCGTTGTTGGTGCCAAAAGTGATGTCCGCGCCATACGCCGCTCGCCGCTGCACGTCATCCAGATCGTGAACGATCACGCCCACGGTCAACCCCAGCATCTTGTAAATCGGCCCCATCCATTCCGCGTCCCGCCGCGCCAGATAATCGTTCACCGTCACAATGTGAACGCCCTTTCCCGTCAGCGCGTTCAGGTAGGCCGGCAGCGTCGCCACCAGCGTCTTTCCTTCACCCGTCTTCATCTCCGCGATTTTTCCCTGATGCAATACGATTCCGCCGATGAGCTGAACGTCGAAATGCCGCATTCCCAGAGTCCGTCGCCCGACCTCGCGCACCAGCGCGAACGCCGGAATTATCGCCGGCTCAACCGCCTCTTGCAGCCTCCGCTTGTAGTCCGGATCATCGCGTTCGAGCCCTTCCAGACGGCCTTGCACCTCGGCCTTCAGCGCCTCAGTCCGCGCCGTAATCTCCGCGTCTGAGAGTTTCTTCATCTCCGGCTCGAGCTCGTTGATCGCAGCCACCATCGGCTGGATGGCCTTCACGTCGCGCTCGTGCTTCGTGCCGATAAACCGCGCGACTACCCTATTTATGACTTTCTCGACGTCCATAACTTCGGTTTTGTCCCTTTAGGTGTTGCGTTTTTGAAGTGCGGCAGGCTTGCCCTTACCCGAATCTCGCAAAACCCAACTATCTATTGTAGCCGCTCGCGCGTTTTCGTGCAAAGCGCCCGCCCCCGCTCCTGCTTGCCATTTTAACGATTGGAATCCGTGTGTCGGGTCCTGTTTTTCAGCGTTTTTTCGAGCCGCTAATCGGGATCGGAAGCCCGCTTTTCAAAAGTACCTGTCCTTCCTTTTTTTTGCCTTATTTTCCCTGTCATTTCGTACATGTCCCTTAAGTACTGCGGCCCTTGAACTTCTGACCAGCATCTTTCCGCGTGCGCTTCCGCTAGCCTTTCAATAGGCAAATAAGCGATTTAGGCCCATTTTCAGCGGAGTTTTTGCATGTCGCAGTTCACACGCATGTTCACTCTACTTGCCGCCATCCTTCTGATGGGTCCCGGAGCCTTGTTTGCAGAGCCGCCGCGGATTACCACCCCGGAAGGCCAGCTTTTTAGCTCCCTGAACCGTGAACGCGCTTCCCAGGGCTTACCTGCCCTTCAGTGGGACGATGCTCTCGCCTCTGCCGCCCGTCAGCATGCCGTCCGCATGGCTCAACTCGATCAAATGTCTCACCAGCTTCCCGGTGAGCCGAACCTGCTTGCTCGTGCGAGTGAAGCTGGCGCGCGGTTCAGCGTCATCGCCGAAAACGTCGCCATCGGCCCCGACCCCGCCGTCATTCACACGATGTGGATGCATTCACCCGGCCATCGCGCGAACATCCTGAGCCCCCAGCTCAGCGCCGTAGGCATCGCCGTTGTGCAGGGAAAATCGGGCCTCTTCGCCGCACAAGACTTTTCGCGAAGCGTCGTAACCTCGAATCCAATTCAGCAGGAGCAGCAGGTAATTTCGCTGCTCGCCGCGCGCGGCTTGCAAGCCACCGCGGCGGATGATGCCGGTGCGTCGTGCGACGTAAACCACAAATTTGCCCCCAACAGCGCAGCCACTCTAGTTCGTTACGAGACCCCCAACCTGGACAAGCTCCCCGACGTCCTCGATCAACAGCTCCAAACCCGCAAGTTTCGCGCCGCAACCGTAGCCGCCTGCACCGCCAATTCTGCGCCAGGCTTCTCGCGTTTCCGCGTCGCTGTCCTCCTCTTCTGAACCGTTCCGCCGTTGAACCTGCAGCCGCATTTTTGTGGCGGAAGTTGCCGGTAACTCAAGCTCGCTTCCTTGCCGCCGTCGCCTCACAGGTCTATGATTGAAGCTCAAACAAAATGATTTGTAGGGGCATCTAACCGGCACTCCATCCGAAAGGAAAACCATGGCAAGCGGACCAGCAGGACCAACCGCAGGAAAGCGTTTGCAGGACAAAGCGCCGATCACCGGCGTGAAAAATCTCGTCGCAGTTGCTAGCGGCAAGGGCGGAGTAGGGAAGACCACCGTCGCCGTAAATCTCGCCATCGCGCTAAAAAATATGGGCCATGCGGTCGGCCTTCTCGACGCGGACGTTTACGGGCCCAACGTCCCGGTAATGCTCGGCACCAACGAACAGCCGCGCGCCGTTGACGAGCGCACCATCATTCCCGTCGAAGCCTACGGCCTTAAAATGATTTCGATGGGCTTGCTCAATCCCGGCGACAAACCGCTCGTCTGGCGTGGCCCCATGCTCCACAGCGTGATCCAGCAGTTTCTGCGCAGCACGCAATGGGGCGAACTCGACTACCTCATCGTAGATCTGCCTCCGGGCACCGGCGACGTTCAGCTCACCTTGATTCAGAGCGTCTCGGTCAGCGGCGCCGTCGTCGTCACCACGCCTTCCATCGTTGCGCTGGCCGACGTCCGCAAAGCCATCGAAATGTTCCGCCAGGTAAACGTGGAAATTCTCGGAGTGGTCGAGAACATGAGCTATTTTAATTGCCCGCATTGCAACGGCCGCATTGATGTCTTCGGCCACGGTGAAGGCCAACACATGGCGAAATCTTTCGGTGTGCCGTTCTTAGGTGAGATTGAAATTGATCCGCAGATTCGTATTGGCGGCGATACCGGCAAGCCCGTCGCATCATTAGGCGAAGACGCACCCGGCAGCAAGAGCATCTACGCCATGGCTCGCAACGTCGTCGCGCGCCTCGAGGTCGTCAACGAATCCGCCAGCGCCCCGGTAGTTCAGATCCTGTAGCGGAAAAGCCTGCTAGGTCGCTTTGCTCGCAGTCGCGTTGCCGTTTGCCAGCATCACTACCAGCCGGGCGACTTCCTCCGGCTCCATTGCCGTGCTATCCACCACCACGGCGTCGCGAGCGCGCACCAGCGGGGAAGTAGCTCGCTCGAGGTCGCGCCGGTCGCGTTCCCGGATTTCCTCCAGCGTTGTTTTCAGGTCGATGGCGTCGCCTTTTTGTTCGTGCTCGCGCCATCGGCGCTCCGCGCGCACTTCCGGCGAAGCGGTAAGGAAAATCTTCAGCCCCGCGTCGGGAAAAACTACGCTTCCAATGTCGCGCCCTTCCATCACCACTCCGCCTTGCTGTCCCGCGCGCCGCTGCTCGGCCACCAGCACGTGCCGCACTCCCGGATTCACCGCAATCTTTGACGCCGCCTGCGAAACTTCCGGCGTGCGAATCTCCATGGTCACATCTTCGCCATCCAGGAATACTCGCTGGCCGCCTTCCTCCGCGCGCAGATCAATGCGAGTGTCATGCGCCAGCGCCACAAGTGCGTCCGCCGCTTCGAGCGAAATTTTGTGCCGCACCGCTTTCAGCGCCAGCGCTCGATACATCGCTCCCGTATCCACATACACATATCCCAGCATTTCCGCCACGCGCCGCGCGAGCGTGCTCTTGCCTGAACCCACGGGCCCGTCTATCGCGATAATCAATTTTTTCGGCGGTGCGGTCATATCAATTCGAACAATCTCAAATTCGTTTAAATGCTCTTTCGATTTCGCGCACGGAATAGCGCAGCACGATCGGACGCCCATGCGGGCAGCTCATGGGGTACTCGGTTTTCGCCAACTCGCCGAGGAGCCATTCCATCTTCGTGTGGTCCAGCGGAGTGTTCACTTTGATCGCGGCATGGCACGAAGTGGAGGCGGCGATCTTTGCTTGCAGCGAGTCGATCGAGATCGCCTGATTCTCTCGAGCGATCCCGTCCAGAATTTCATACAGCAGTTTTTCCGCGTCGCCGCTCGTGATGCCTGCCGGCGCGGCCTGAATTGCGACGCTTCTCGCTCCCATCAGCTCAGCTTCGAATCCGTTCGCGCGTAGCTCATCTCCGATCTGCTCAAAAATAACCAGCTGGCGCGGATTCAGCTCCACAATCAACGGCACCAGCATCCGCTGGCCGCCCAGTTCTCCCTCGCGCCGCGCGCGCAAGTGTTGCTCGAAGAGAACGCGCTCGTGCGCTACGTGCTGGTCGATGATCCACAAGCCTTCGCTGTTTACCGCCACGATGAAGCTGCTGTTCACTTGTCCCAACGGTTTCAGGTCAACAATCTGGTCGGGAGTCGGCAGCGTGCCCGGAGCGCTTGCCGGAGCCACAGAGGCCCCCAACTCACCGAGCGTCTCCCGCGCCGGATCTGAAAAATCGCCGCCTTTGCCGGTTCCAAACTGCAAGCGTTGAGCTACCGGTCTGTCAGGCGCTCCGGAAAGCTCAAATGCCTCGCCCACTCCGCTCGCAATACCGAGCGCAGTCGGAATCTCCGCGCGCGGCGGCCCGGGAAATGTCTTCGCGTCCGGCATAGGCGCGTAACCTTGCATGCTTCCCACGGACGCCGAGGACGGTGAACCGCCGGCGCTCCGTTCACCTGCCGCAGCCGCCGCGCGTGCAGCCGGAAACCCCGGAATCGGCCGCGCATGCGAGAGCGCCAGCCGCAACGCGTCGCGAGTGAAATCGTGAACGAATTGCGGATGCCGAAAGCGCACCTCAATTTTCGCGGGATGGACGTTTACGTCCACTTCCTCGTACGGCAATTCCAGAAATAACAGCACGCAAGGAAAAACTCCGGGCGGCATGATGTTGCGGTACGCCTCGCCGATCGCATGCAGCAGCAACCGGTCGCGGACCAGCCGTCGGTTCACAAAAATGTAAATCCCGTTGCGGTTGGTGCGCTGTACTTCCGGCCGCGAAGTGAACCCGGTCACGCGCAGCGTAGCGGCCCGCTCTTCCGCTTCGAGCGGCGGCTCGGTAATGGCACTGCGCACGGGCCCTTCGGTCGGCGTAATCTCCGTCAACTCGTCGAGCGCCTGCCGTCCAAAGATCTGATAGACGCGCTCGGATAGTTTTTCCACCGGCGTGCAATTCAGAATTTCCTGCGTTGGCGTTTTCAGCAGGAATTGGCAATCGGGATGCGCTAGCGCGTAGTGCGTCACCAGCGAAGCAATATGCCCCAGCTCCGTGGTCTCGGATTTTAAGAATTTCCGCCGCGCCGGCACGCAATAGAAAATGTCCGCCACGCTGATGGAAGTGCCCGCGGGAAGACCCGCCGGCTTCACGCTGATCAGTTTTCCGCCTGCAAACTCCACGCGCGTCCCTTGTTCGTCTTCAGCCGAGCGCGTTTCAAGCAGCAGCCTGGAAATGGAGGCAATCGACGGCAGCGCTTCGCCGCGAAATCCCAGCGTCGAGATAGAAAGCAAATCGTCCGCGGTGCGCAATTTCGAAGTAGCGTGCCGCTCGAACGCCAGCAGCGCGTCGTCGTGGTTCATCCCGCTGCCGTCGTCGATCACCCGAATCATCTGCTTGCCGCCGGCTTCCACCTCGATGCGAATCGACCGCGCCCCCGCATCCAGCGCGTTCTCCAGCAGCTCCTTCACCACCGAAGCCGGCCGCTCCACCACCTCGCCCGCCGCAATCCGGTT
>JBEKSN010000202.1:0-6592 GCA_049517055.1 Candidatus Acidiferrales bacterium
AAGTAATTCAGTTGCGCCAGCTCCACTTGTAACTGGCCTTCGCGCGTGCGCGCATGTGTAGCGAAAATGTCCAGAATCAGCTGCGTGCGATCGATCACCCGGCGGCCAACTCCCTTTTCAAAATTGCGGAGTTGCCCCGGCGTGAGGTCGTGATCCACGATCACGAGCGGCGCATGGCGCATGTCCGCCTCGATGCGTATCTCTTCCAGCTTGCCGCGGCCCACCAGGGTGGCGGGGTCCAGCGCATCGCGAACTTGCAGCAACGAGCCTTCGATCTTGGCGCCCGCGCTTTCCGCCAATTCTTGAAGCTCCTCCAGCGAATCCCGCCCAGCCGCAGTTGGATCGCCGGCGCGTCCGCGCGGAGCTTTTTTCAGGCCCACTCCGACGAGCAAGACCCGTTCTCGGTTATCTACGGGCTGGGCTGTTTTCATTTGATAGCGCGGAATCGGATCGCGCGGGAAACAGCAGGATGGGTTCTCATCTGGAACTCATTATACGCCGTTTGAGCAGCTCGGAGAAAAGTGCAGAAGCGCGCGCTAGTGATCCGCGGGAGCGGAAGCGGCCAGGATCAGATCGGAGAGAAATTCACCGAGCCCGCGACCGGTAAGCTGAAATCCAGGATCGCGCGTGGCCCTATCCATCCACCCGAGATAGACGAGCAACGCGATTTCCGACCATTTTTCGGCGGTCGAAGGAGTGAAGCCGACGTCACGGAGCACGCTGACGATGTGCGCTCGTCGTTTCGCCTCGATGGCTGCGACGCGGCCGGCGACCGCCTCGTCCAGCCGCGCCCAGGCACGCAAGGACACTTCCAAACGAGCGCGTTCGGGGTTCGCACTGCGTTCAATGAAACGAGCCCAGCGGGCGGCCGCGCCCGAAGCAGGTTCCTGCGGCGCTTCCAACCATTGCATTTCTTCGTTTTCCCACTGCAATAGCATGCGCGAGAGCAAGTCGTCACGGTCTTTAAAATGCCAGTAAAAGCTGCCTTTCGTCGCACCAAGGTCGCGAGCCAAAATTTCAATGCGCACAGCCTCGACGCCTTGCGCCGAAAGGCGCGAGAAAGCAGCTTGAATCCAATTGTCAGGCTGAAGCGGGGACTCGCGAACTGGAGATGCGGACGCCATGCTTATATCGTCTGCACGATAGCGAAACGGATTGCTGGGGTCAAGCGCTTGTGAGTGCATCACCGGCCGCTCCCGCGTGATAACAGGCGCTGACGCCGTTATGCCCGAGGAGTTTGAAGCAAACCGAGGGCAGCCGCGCCAACCTCCGGGTCGTCGCCAAAACCCGGGAGCCAATGTACCGATGGCTCTTTGCGGAACCAGGTGAGTTGGCGCTTCGCGAATTGGCGGGTGGCCAGCTGAATCTTTTTTATAGCCGCTTCCATCGTCAATCGGCCCGCCAGATGAGCAAGCAGTTCAGGATAGCCGATGAATTGGTACGGTTTTGCATCGGGTGGGACGCCGCTGGATGAAAGCTTACGCACTTCGTCGAGCCAGCCGTCACTGAGCATGGCGACGGTGCGCGCGTCGATTCTTGCGTAAAGGGCAGCGCGTGGAGGCGAGAGTCCGATCTTTTGCACGTCGTAGCCTTCCAGACTGTCGCGTCCCGCGCGATGAATTTCTCCTACCGGCTTTCCGGCCAGTATCCTCATCTCGATGGCGCGAATCACTTTCTGGGTATCGCGAGGGCCAATTCGCCGCGCATTCTCGGGATCCAAGCGCGCGAGCGTCAGATGAAGATAATCAGCTCCGTGAAGTTGCGCTTTCGCGCGCAGACGCGCGCGCAATTCCTCGGAGCGTTCCGGGGCATCCGCCAACCCTTCGAGCAGCGCGCGCAAGTAAAGGCCGGTGCCAGCCGTTAAAATAGGCAATTTCCCGCGCTGACTAACTTCGGTGAGAGCCAGCAGAGCTTGTCGGCGATATTCACCGGCAGTAAAAATTTCCGTAGGCTCGACCAGATCGATCAGGCGGTGTGCAATCCCGTGCCGTTCGGCAAGGGGAACCTTAGCGGTGCCGATATCGAAATGGCGGTAAACCTGCGTGGAATCGCAAACAAGGATTTCGCCGCCCAGTTGCTGGGCGAGGTGAATGGCAAGAGAGGATTTACCGGAAGCGGTTGGTCCCAGAATGACAACGAGCGGAGCGAGCACGCTCATCGGGAAAACTTCCAATAACGCCACAACAGCCAGAGCAACACCACCGCTGCCAGAAGAAGCGTCCCGGAGACTTGCGAGCGATTGAGTTTCACGGAACTGTTACTGCTGGGAACCTGGCGGAATGTTATAGAAAAAAACGGCCCTTAGCTCGAGACCTGGCTTTTTGTATTGCGCCGGCAAAGGTTCGAATGGAACCGACGTACGAATTGCGGCAAGCACCGCGCGATCGAGCGCCTCTTTCCCGGAAGTTCGCTCCAAAATCGGCTCATTTATGTGGATCGTGCCGTTGCGATCAATGGTAAATGTAATCACGACGATTCCCTTGTCTCCCATGTAATACGATTCGGGAAGAACAGCCGTCCAGTTCCTCATCACGATGTCGTGAAGCCGGTTCATGTAGCTGGTAAAATCCACGCCCTCGGTATCGGAAAGGATGCTCATGCCGCCCATCCCTACTCCCGAACCGCGGCCATTGCCGCCTCGACCTGTGCCTCCCTGGCTCGTCGAGTCTCCGCCGTAGGTTACTCCGCCCGGCGCTCCCTTAATCGCGCCCTGGATTTGATCCTGCAACTGCTTGCTAGGGGAAGAGCTTGACAAACCCAGATTCAACCCTGGTTTGGGCTGTGCCGTAACCTCGCTCGGCAACAGCAGCTTTGAGGGCGGGGGATTCTCAGTCGAAGGCACCGGCTGGCTTGGCGTGGTGTTGGCCGAAACCCGGGGAGTTGGAGCCGAAGGCAAATCAGACGGCGGGCGCTCCGGACTTGCCGCCGGCGGCGCTTCGATCGCATGCGATTCCGCGCGCGGTGGCGCAACTTTGTTCAGAGTTTTCGGAGTAATGCGAACTTTCGGAGCCGGAGAACCGGCAGGAGCCTTAGACAATGACTCAGCGTCCGAAGGCAAGTACACAACGCCCAGCGATTTGCCCGCCGCTATTGTTTCATCGAGTGTGGGAACGCGGGGCGGAAAGATCTTTGGCAGGAAAATCACGAAGATAATGAGGCCGATGTGAACCGCAATCGAAAGCGCCCTGGTAATCAGATCTTCCTTGGCATCCCGCTTTTCTTCGGGCTCGACCAGGAGGTTCGCTTCGCCGGTGTTGAACATGTCCGGCTCGACGAGTTCGCGAAGCTGCGCCGTCATTTGAGGCGGCTTGTCGAATTTATCTATATCGCGCTGCTCGGGCGGTTCCACATAAGCGGGCACCACGACGCGAGAGTCGAGAATATCGAGCGCAGGGTAATCGCTGATGGGGCCGAAAGCTTCAAACGGCTTGGCCGGCATCGAGCGAGAAACGAGAGTCCGGTCAACCAGAACTCCGAGCGGAAGATGCGAAGGGATGGTAGTTTTTCCGTCGAGTGGAACCGCGCCGTCCGACAACTCGGAAGGCACCACCGTGCGGTCGTCCATGTAAGTCGTCCGCCGGCGGGACGGTTTCTGGGCCTCTTCTTTTGTGAGAGGACGCACATCTGTCGGCACCAGCGTCCGCGGAATCATCGGGAATCCTGTGGCGCAAAAGTCCCCAGTTGGACGCGTTGCGCGTGTTCCAGGGTTGCCGCCATCACGCGATCGGCTAGCTCCAGAGCGCGCCGTCCTGCACGGCCATCCACCAGCGGCACGCGGCGCGTGCGAACGCATTCGAGAAACTCGCGGAGTTCGGCGTGCAGCGGCTCTTCCGGCGAAGTAGGCACTTGCTCAAATTTGATTTCAGGCTGCGCGCCGCCGGATTCCACGCGCACACGCAAAACATCCTGTCGCGTGAAATCCAGGGACACGTATTCGTGCTCCTGAAAAAATCTCATCTTGCGGACGCGCTCGGTGGAAACGCGGCTGGCGGTAAGATTCGCGACCGTTCCGCTTTCAAATTCGATGCGGGCTTGTGCAATGTCCACTTTGTCGGTCATCACCGGAATTCCAACCGCCTTCAGATCCACGACCGGCGAGTTCACCAGCGAGAGAAGAATGTCGAGATCGTGAATCATGACGTCGTAAACTACATCGATATCCAGGCTGCGCGGGGTAAAAATTCCCAATCGATGCACTTCAAAGAACATCGGGCGCGAAACAATTTTTTGCACCGCAGTGACTGCCGGATTGAAGCGTTCCACATGGCCCACTTGCAGGATGCGGCGCCCGCGCGCGGCGGATGCAATCAATTTGTCCGCCTCGCCAAGAGACGCCGCCATGGGCTTTTCGACCAATACGTCCAGGCCGCCGTCCAGGAGTTGGCAACCGACACGAGCGTGCTCTTTCGTCGGCACCGCCAGGCTGACGGCCTGCACGCCTTCTGCCGCCAGCGATGAAATATCCCGGATTATGCGCGTACCGAATTCAGCAGCAACGCTTTCCGCACGTTTGGAGTTTGCGTCAACGACACCAACAAGCTCCGCGCCTGGAATCTCGCGCCATACGCGGACGTGGTTCCGGCCAAACTCGCCGGCTCCGACGACAGCAACGCGAATGGGCTTGTCAGTCACAATTTCCTTTTCGGCGGCCGTTTTTCCGGCGAGTTCGCCGAATCTACTTCTGTCGCGAAGGCCTCGATTGCAATTCCCGCATCGTCCGCGGCTCGAATTAAGTCGTCGCGATCGAACAAAATCGTGCGGCCGGCATCAATTGCCAACGCCGTGGCATTCGCCTTCCGCATTACCTCAATCGTTTTGAGCCCGACCACCGGAACGTCAAATCGCATATCTTGCAGCGGCTTGCTTACCTTCACCACCACTAGCTTTTGTCCGCCTGTAATGCGCGCTGCACGTTCGATTGTCTCATCCGTGCCTTCCATAGCCTCTATCGCGACGCAGGCGCGATCGCGAACGACGACCATTTGCCCCAGGTCGAGTCCGGCAATCTGCCGGGCGACTTTGTGTCCGTAGGCGATATCAGCGGCTTCCGACTCATTCGGAGCGCGCTTCGTCAAAACCCCCGCCTCCGGCAAAAGCGGCCCCAGAAATTTCGTAGAATTTACGAGTTCGATGCCTTCTTCGCCCAGCACGCCGGCAATGGCCCCGATCAGCGAGTCCGTGTTCTTTGCCGGCAGAGAAAACAGCAATTTCGCCAAGCGCCAATCGGGCCGGATGGCGCTGAAGATCTTATTGTGTTTCACCTGCCCGGCCATCACCGCGCGCTTCACGCCTTCTTGATGCAATAACTCAATTGTACGGCTAAGCTCGCCCAGGCTCACCCAGTGCAGGCGTTTCGCCACACGCTCCAGCTCCGGGGAAGCTTCCTCGCGGATAGCGACCACGGCCATTTCAATACCGCGGCTGCGGGCGCCCTCCAGCACCAGGAAAGGAAAGTCTCCGTTACCCGCAATTAATCCCCAGCCGGATGTAACTTTTTTTTCAGGTGCGGCCACGGCGTCCTATTTGATCAGGCCGTGCTCGGCCGATTCGATAAACCGGATTAATGTTAAGACGTCCTCGGAGCCGGACAGGGTTTCACGCATTTTCTCAACCGCCTGCGAAGTGTTCAACTTCGAGCGCAGCAACAGGCGATACGCCTTTTCGATAGCTTCAATGCGCTCGGGAGAAAATCCCTGGCGTTCCAGGCCGATGGCATTCACACCGTAGCACCGGCTATCGCGCGGCGAGACCACCTTTGAAAATGGCGGAACGTCTTGAGTAATCACGGTATGCGCCCCAATGTAAGAATGCCTTCCGATGCGGCAAAATTGCTGCACCGGACAGAACGCGCCCACCGTGGCATAGTCCTCCACGGTCACATGGCCCGCTAGTGTTCCGCCGTTTACAAATATGGTGTGATCGCCTACCGAGCAATCGTGTCCGATATGTGCGTACGACATGATCAGGTTATGGCTGCCGATTCGCGTGACGCCACCGCCCTTCACCGTGCCGCGATTTACCGTGGAGAACTCGTGAAATTCGTTGGCGTCTCCAATTTCCAATGACACACGCTCGCCTTTGTAGGTTAGGTCCTGAGGATCGCCGCCGATAACGGAAAAAGGGTAAACGTGGTTTCCGCGGCCAAGCCGCGCCGGGCCTTGCACCACCGCGTGGTGGTCGAGAACGCAGCCGTCGCCCAGTTCGACTTCCACGCCGACCACGGCGAAGGCTCCGATTTTTACGCCACTTCCGATCCGCGAGGAGGGGGAAACGTCGGCCCGCGCATCAATTTCGCTCATTGAGGCTTATCACCAGGATTCGCAGCCGGATTTAGTTCTGTTTCGATGTCCACCATCTTGCACATCAGCGTCGCCTCGGCAGCGAGTTCCCCATTCACGGAAGCTTTGCCTGCCAGCTTGCAGAATGTGCCGCGCCAGGCGAGAACATCCACTTCCACGCGCAGTTGGTCGCCGGGGACGACCGGCCGGCGAAAGCGGGCGTTATCAATTGCCACGAAATAAAGCAGCTTCTTTTCCCGGTCTTTCACTTCTTGCAGCAGCAATACGCCCCCCGTCTGCGCCATGGATTCTAT
>JBEKSN010000203.1:0-6584 GCA_049517055.1 Candidatus Acidiferrales bacterium
CAGGCGCTCAAGGTATGACTCATGATTGGGGTGAAGTCGTAACAAGGTAGCCGTAGGAGAACCTGCGGCTGGATCACCTCCTTTCTAAAAGAAAAGGGAGTACGACCTGCTTCGGTAGCAGGTACGACTCTTCATCCCGGATCTTAGGATCTCGGGAGCTCGGTCCGTTTCTCAGCTCGACTTGTCGAGTTGGGAAACACTCAATGGGCCGGACGGGTTCTGGTAAGTCTCATCCGATATCAAAGAGTTTGCAGACAAACGCGAGCCCCGGTTCGATGACAATCGATCCGGGGCTTTTTGTTTGCATCCTGCCTTATTTCTCCGCATCTGAAAATCGCACCGCTCATTTAATTAGCCCAGTCAATGTCCAAACACACACGGTGAAAGCAAGGAAGCCTTCGGCGATAAATGCTGTCTCGCTTGAGCATGTGCGGGAGAGCTTTGCGCGCCAAGGGTTGATGAGGCATCTCGGCGCGGAGCTGGTCGCACTCCATCCCGGCGAATGTGAGATCCGAGTGGCGCATCGCCAAGAGCTCACCCAGCAGCACGGCTACTTTCACGCGGGTGTCACTGCCTCGATCGCAGACAGCGCTTCTGGATACGCGGCCTATAGCATGATGCCGGCAGACTCCGGCGTGCTGACCGTGGAATACAAAATTAATCTGGTCGCTCCGGCTAAGGGAGAAGCTCTGATTGCTCGAGGCCGCGTTTTGCGTGCGGGCAAAACACTGAAGATTTGCGCCGCGGACGTTTTCATCGTGAACGGCACGGAGGAAATTCTCTGCGCGACTTCTCTTTCTACCATTATGGCGCTAGCTGGACGATCGGACTTGCAGCATCGCTCCACAAAGTGAGTCGTGTCCGGGGCCGGGGCCTGCTGGCCCCGTCTGTACACCGCTGAATTTGCCGCGCTCGTCGAACGCGAAGGTCAAGCCCTCCGAACTAGAGAGACGCCGCAAAAAGCGCTAGGGTCCCGGGACGAAGATTCTATCCGCTGACGAGATTTCTACTTCCTTTTGTTCCGTTCGCACGCGGAATTTGCGGAGCTCGCCTTTGGCTTTTTTCGAACGCTCTGTAGCATAGCTGAGCCAATATTGATTCTTGAGAACCATGTCGAGCTGTTGAAGAAAAGGGGAGAAAGATACGGGCGTTTGAAAACCCTGAAAGAAGGACTCTCCGCCCGTAGCATCCGATATTTTGGAGAGATTGCTTTGTCCAAGCGAAACGCGGAAGGAATTTCGCCCGGCGCGCCCGACGCCACTGGCAAAGAGGGTATGAATCATAATGCCCGCTTTTTGCGCGTTGTCTACAGTGGCATCGACATCAGGACTAGTTGGGTAATCGCCTCGGAAGCGGTCAATACCGTCCGCGATCAGCAAGATCTCGCGCCGAGCACCGGTCGCGGGCCAACCTTTGATCAAGTTCATGACCGAAAGATAGATGCTGGAATATGCTCCGGTGTATCCGAGCGGCATTCGCAAGGTCTTGGCCACGGCTTCGTGGTCCTGGGCAAATTGGGAAGCCGTTTGGATCGTGCCATTGCTGGCGTAGAACACGCCGATGTTCGTCGTCTTCGGTTGTGCTGTGACAAAATTCCTCAAATCGCCCAGTTGACTGGCGACATCCGTGGTATCCGCATCGTCGATGACGATGGCGAGGAGAAGTCCAGCCTTATCGCCCTGCGCCGGAATCCAGTTGGTCACCTCTCTCTTTTGTTTCCCCTCATCGACGTTTACATCGGCTTTGCTCAGCGCTGGAGGCGCAGTGTATTTAGGGCCAAGGACGGTGACGTAAGTGGTGACGGACACATTGTTAGGGGATGTCGGCTGGTTTTGAGCGTGTGCAGGGAACACGCTGACCATCAAAACAGCGAAAACTAATAGGCTTGAGAAAATGTGCTTCGACTTCAGCATGTACGCCTCCCAAGAAAATACTTTGAACGCTAAGTTGAACCGGGGAAAATATAGCAACAGTAAAAACTCTTACCGGTTTAACTGTATTGGGAGAAATACCGTTCTGTCAATACCGGGCTTAACCGCAGCCGCTAATAGACGAGAGTGAGCCGTTTCCGGCGCTCGACCCATTCCTGACTGGCGAAAATCCTCGGCGTGAGTTCGATGAGGCGCGGCAGCATGTTGAACACAGCCACTGGGCCCCACTCCGTTCCTCCGCGTGTGAGGAAGCCCTTCTTATTGAGTTCCTCGGCCACCTTGGTCAGAGAAACGTCCTGGATAATCAACTCCATCATGGACAGAAGAAACTGCATTTCCGGAGGGTTTTCCTCTAAGTGCTCGCAATCGCCAGAGACGCGGGTGCCAAAAGGAGCGTCCTGCACCGTCACGGACGCGCGTTCAGTGTCGTCCTCCGTCTCTCGTTCCCACTCCACGCCGACGATTCGCCAGCCTGCCTCTTGACGCTGTTTCAGGTGGTCCTGATTCAGATTCCCTTCCAGCGATTCCCTGATGCGTTCCATCTTTGCCATGACGCCTCCTTTGCCCGAGTGGATACATTTCGAACCTGACCTTCTTTCGTCTGCCTAGAGTTGAATACACCGATTAGTTTGTCCCTGAGCCATTGGCCGCGACGCCGGATTCATGCTGTTGAAGCCAGGATTGCAAAAATGGTTGCTGGTGTGTACGAACGTCGATGCAAACGTTAATTTGTTCGAGGGCCAACTTCAATTCGCGCTCGGCTGCCGGAATTTTGTGTTCCGTGAAGAACTGCTGCACTTCATCACGCTTGGCCGTATCGCAAAAGACGCTGGTGTCCTGCACCAGCGAAGCGTCGGAATAATTACTGAGCTTAGCTTCTATATCAGTCCAATGCTGCCGGACAAAATCCCAAGCGACCTGGCGCCCGGCGGGATTTACCATTACCGCACCGATCACTTGTGGCGCATCCTGCGCACGCATCATGGGAGAGATTGCGAAATTGAGAGTACGCATCAGCTGAGCGGGATCGCTAAAGAGGCACAGCATCTGCCCATACAGAATAAATTCGTCCTGAGTTTTTATTTGCGCGAAGTGGGCCAAGATTCTGTTGTACAGCGTCGCGTCGCCGTCACGCGCTGTGATGCGCAGCGCCGCGGAAAGCATTGCATGATCGACGGCTTCGCCGCGGAGCGCCTTATCAACCATATCCTTCGACATCTGGATCACCTTGGGATCACGACCTGTCAAACCGAGTATGGTCAACAGGGCAGCACGGCGGGCCCGCGTTTCGTCAGAATCATCCGGAGCCGCAACCCAACTGAGTTTCTCGGCGACGGGGCTAAAGGTGGCGCGAATCCAGGCTTGGTATTGCGTCCGATCCGCGTCGGTGACGAGGTAATCGGCTGCAAAGGTGAGTCGGTTCGAGAGGTAATTGATCACAGCAGTAGAAGTGTCCTCTTTCATGTCCTGGGCGAGTGCCAATACGTCGCCCGCCGAAAGACGGTTCAAGCTCACCTGCGCACTCACATCGTTCAGAAGCAAATATCGCTCGCCGGCAGAAAGAGAGCGCTCAGCAGAAGAGGAAATCAGCTTCAAGTTTTCCGGATCGTAACCCGAGCGGTAGTAGCCCCGCGCGCCTGCATTGCCAAAGACTGCAGTTCCGCATCCGGACAGAATGACGTGCTGCTCTTTGGAGGCCAGGAGCTGGCACTTCTCGTCATTCCCCGCTTTCAAACAAACCGGAATTTGCCACTGTTCTTTCGAACCAGCTTCGAATGTGACGCGATCGGAGAAATAGCGTTGCTGAGATAACGTCACTTTCGTTTTTCCGCCCTCACAGACCGTCCGGAGAGTCACCAGCGGGACACCCGGCTGTTTAACGAAGGTTTCCATGATGCGGTCCACGGGCTGATGCGACACCTGCGTAATTTCATTCCAGAAATCCTCCGAAGTAGCGTTGGAGTAAGAATACTTGGCGAGGTACGAGTTCACCCCTTTTCGAAAAACGTCTTCGCTAACATCGCCTTCCACCATGGAGAGTACTGCTGCCGCTTTGTTGTAGGTGATGCCGTCGAACAATTCCTGAATCTGCGCGGGAGTTTCGGCGTGAGCTTCAATCGCGCGAGTGGAGCTCAGCGAATCGGTGTCCATGGCTCCGGTGCTTGAACTCACGGCGTCGGTCTGGAAATTCCACTCAGGTTTCCAGGCTTCCATTGGCTTGTATGACATCCAGGTAGCGAAGCCTTCGTTGAGCCACACGTCGTCCCACCATTTCATGGTGACCAGGTCGCCGAACCACTGATGGGCCATTTCATGCGCAACAAGTTCCTGGGCTACAATTTTTCGCAGAAAATAGGAGGATTGCTTTGGATCCACGAACAGCAAATCGCGAGAGATGATGCAGGCCGTATTTTCCATGGCGCCTGCGGAGAAATCCGCGACACCTAAGATATCGAGCTTGCCGTACGGATATTTGATTGCGAAATAACGATTGTAAAACTTCATGGTGTACTCGGCGGCTTCAAGGGCAAACCCGGCGTATTGCTTTTTGCCGGGAACTCCGCAGACACGAATGGGAATATCGTCGGCGCTGCCTTCCAGGCACTCCCAGTCACCGACAGCGAGCGCGACAAGATAAGACGACATTTTAGGCGTAGTGGAAAACTTCAGCGTGTGTTTGCCATCACCCGGTCCAGGCGTGTCGGAAACAATTTTGCCATTCGAAATGGCCGTGTCGCCCTTATCTATGATTGCAGTGATGTCGAATGTCGCTTTGTAAGAAGGCTCGTCGAACGACGGATACATTCTGCGCGCGTCGGTATTCTCGAGCTGCGTAATCGCGTATTTGCGATTGTTTGCCTTGCTCAAATAGAGGCCGCGGAGCTGGCCGTTGAGAATGCCAGTGTAGCGGATGTGGATTTCAGCTGGTCCGGCTTGAAGCGATTCTGCCACCGTAAAAGTTGCCATTTCATTCTTTTCGTCGCTGGTTACTTGGGCGGTCTGGGTCTTGCCGCCTGACGCGATGGTTACTTCCGCAAACTTGATCTCCGCAGCGTTCAACGTGATGGATGCGGACGGTTTCAGAAGATCAATTTGGATCGTTTCATCGCCGGCAAAGTTCTCATTCGCCAAGTCTGGAGTGATGGTGAGCTGATAGTGTCGGGGCGTAGCGATCGCAGGTATGCGTTGCGCAAACATGGCGGGCGCAACCGGCACGAACTGCACAGCCAATCCCATGACTATTACCGCCTTTCTCATACTCACCCCTTTAGTTTGCGAATTTGTGATTCCTGCCCATGTAGCAACGCCAGTATGAATGTATCAATTTTGGTAGAGGCCGGCATCCGAAACACCTCCACGGAACTGGCGCGTGGATGCAAGCAAGCTTCGGGCCTCTATCAATCCGTCAAAGACTATGCCAAGAAAGTACTTAGGGGTCATTTTTCGGAGGGCGCGCTTATGCGCTGCGCGGTTCCGGGATAGATTGTCGCTAAAGCGGACAGCGACGACGGTCAGAGTCAATACGCTGCTCTGGATTTACTTGCAATCGGGGCTTGTTTATTCTGACGGCTACATCCATGACATCGAACATGGGAAACCCGCTGCCGCTAGCTGATTGGATTTGGGAAAGTATTTGGTGGGCCTGGGTAGACTTGAACTACCGACCTCGCCCTTATCAGGGGCGCGCTCTAGCCACCTGAGCTACAGGCCCACGGCAGGCAGGTTGCCCGCTTGGATTTCACGATTCTAGCATGTCCGACCAAAGAGCCGTATAGCGGAAGTACAGACAAATTATCCAATCAGGCCGTGTTGGAATCATGTGCCGGGTTGCGGCTAGAGCTTGTTGAGGCCGTCGAGTGCGGCGACTTTATAGGCTTCAGCGAGAGTTGGATAGTTGAAGACGGTATCGCGGAAATAATCAACTTTGCCGCCGTAATAAAGAACGGACTGGCCGATGTGAATGATTTCGGTGGCACGCTGTCCGATAACGTGAACGCCAAGAAGTTTCAGGGTATTGCGGTCGAAAAGAAGTTTCAACATGCCGGTCTCATCGCCCAGCATCATGCTCTTGGCAAGCTCGGCGTATTTGGCAATGCCCACTTCGTAAGGAATTTTGGCGGCGGTGAGCTGTTCTTCGTTTTGGCCCACCATGGAAATTTCCGGGATGGTGTAAATGCCGTACGGAAATAAATCCGACATATGTTCAGAAGGCGCACCGAACATGTGGCAACTCGAGAGCCGGCCTTGTTCCATGGAAGTGCTGGCAAGCGCGGGGAAACCGATGATGTCGCCGGCGGCGTAAATGTGCGGAACAGTGGTCTGATAATGTTCGTTAACCTTGATCTTGCCGCGCGAATCGGCTTCCATACCAGCAGCAGCGAGATTAAGCCTGTCGCCATTTGCTTGGCGGCCAACCGCGTAGACGAGCGCGTCGCCTTGTACTTTCTTTCCGCTTTCAAGTTCGGCAAAAACGCGGTCGCGGTTGGGATCGATTCCGACTCGTGTCACTTTTTCGCCGAGACGGAAAGTCGTGCCCATCTGGCGCAGGTGATAGGCCAGAGCTTCCATGATCTCGCGGTCAACGAAATCCAGGATCGTGGGACGCTGGTCTATTAATGTAACTTCGATTCCCAAGGCGGCAAAAAATGACGT
>JBEKSN010000204.1:0-6548 GCA_049517055.1 Candidatus Acidiferrales bacterium
GGTGCTGGGGCTGGAAGGCGGAGAAATCATGTCAATCCTGGAAGTGGCGATGATGGGCAAAGTGCCCTGCGATGTTTTGCATAATGCGACGTTCGCGCATCCTACGCTGGAGGAATCCCTCAATAACCTTTTCCTGAATTTCGATTCGTAGCCGGTAATCACCGGCTCGCTATCGATCAACGTGGAGTTGTATCCGCCGGGGCCGGGGTGGAAGCGTTCCTCACGTCCAGGCGAAATTGAACCTGGACGGTGTTGGCGATTTTGTCGAACAGAACATTATGGGTCATGCCAAAATCCCGGCGGTCGAATGAAAAATCTCCTTCCATATGCTGAATGCCATTCTCCTGTGGGTGCAGGATTATCGCGACGGTAACCGGTTTGGTGATTCCACGCAGGGTCAGCTCCGCATTCATGTGTAGTTTCGAGGGATCGGCATCCGGAGCGACGCTCTTCGATACGAAACGAATCTTGGGATAGTCTTTCACGCTGAAGAAGTTTTTCCCCTTGGCCTCTTTGTCTTTGAGCCCGCTTCCGGTCTGTACGCTGGCTGCGTCGATTTCCAGAACGAGAGAAGCGTCCGCAAAATTGTCCGTAGGCATTTTCAGATCTGCGTCCCAGGAACGAAACACGCCGACCGTCTTGCCGAACGTGGAAGTGGCATGAAATTCGATGCGGCTATCGCCTTTCACGATGCTGCGCGTCTGGCCCTCCTGCGGCATACCGGCCAGACAGACAGCGGTGAAAAGCAGAAAGATACAAGCTCCAAAGATTCGCATGAAGAAAACACCTCGAACTAAGATTACACCGAGGAGGGGTTGAAGGCTTGGAGAAGAATTGATTGTGGCACGGCCGGATCGAACCGGCCGTGCCACAACGCGCTTCGTTAGGGTTATTGTTTCTTGGTCTTCGGCTTTGCCTGCGCTTTCTTGGCGTCCGGAACTTCGAAGGTGCTGGCCTGAATCGACCCGCCCCAAGTGGAGTCTTCGTCCGTTTCGACCCAGAACAACTGATCGCCATTCGCATCGTAGGCAGTGACGGTAAAATCAATTGATGTGTCGGCAACAGGGGAGCTCGCTACAAAGCCCCCATCACCGGACAAATAGCGTCCGATGCCGTCGCCGTCATCAGCGAAGGTTGCACTGAAGGTGCTGTTTTGGTCTAGGATCGCGGTGCCGTCGTTGAGTATGCCGGCCGGATCGTCAATGAAGCCCTCTCCGGCGAAAGCACCCGCATCCACCGATGATGCGCCGAGTAGATCGAACTCGGCGACGCCATCTCCTTCATCGGCATTGCCCTGTGCATTAAAGATGACATCTGCCGCGATGTCAGTCACGACCGGATCAACTACTTGCGGAATCAGGGCTCCAGTGCCGACGAGGTTTTCGTCCATCTCGGCAATTAGAACTCCCCCGGTTAGTCCGGATGCTGAGTTATTGGGATCGAGTATGTTAAGGGTTGGGTCTACCGCATATAAACCAAATGTGACCAGATCGGTATCCAGCGGGGGATCCACAAAGCTGAAGGATCCATACCCGTTGCTGGCAAGAACGTATGTGCCGTCGAAGGCGGCGTCAGTCGCTATTGCCCCTCCGTCAACCGATTCGTTCACATCTGCGGTACCGTCGAACAAGCATTCCGATCCCGAACAGACCGCTCCACCCTCGGGACGAGCAGGGCGCTTGTTCGCTCTAGGTTTAGCACCAGCATCTTCAACGAAGGTAAAAAACTGACCCGCGCCGTTATAGAAGTCATCGACACCCGAAATGTAGAACGCGGATTGGCCGATTGACGAAGGTGCGAAGTTTCCCGCGGCCGTGCCTTGGCCGTAGGCCGAGCCGACGGCTGTGTCGGTCGCGTCTACGTCGATGATGCGAATCACTTCAGAGTTAACGATGTAGAAGTTGACGACTGCAGTGGTCCCGTCAAGACTGCCGGTGACAGTGCCGCGACCGAAAGTGTCAGATGCGGGAATAACGGTACCCTCAGAAGGGGAATTGTTGAGCGTAACGGTACCGGCGTTATTGATATCCACGGAGCCGGTCACGTCACCGGAACCATCGAGCGTAAACACGCCTCCTTCGGCAACCGCGAAACCGTCAGAATTGGCGCCGGTAGAGGTAAATGAAAATGAAGAACTCGCTAAAGGTGCCGTTGGTAGGGTCTGAAGGTCGTAGCTTCCACTCGACGTTGCGGTGCCGTCGAACTGCGAAATGATCGCATGGTTGGCATTGGAAAACGATAGTGCAAAAGTCTCCACTCCCCCAACGCCCAAGGCCGCGTTGCTGGTGGCCAGAGTCAGGATCGCGTTTCCGGAACCGTCGGGGTTAAAGGTCAATGACGATCCGGTAGGGTTAATTGTGTCACCGCCAGGCTGGGGAGATGTAGTTCCATCACCATCGTTAAAGTCCTGTACACCGCCAGTAATTGTGTTATTGCCATCGGCGGTAATCGTCACCACTCCGGCGATGGAGTAAAAGGAAGGGGTAGCGTCCTCGCCGGCCGCATAGAACACGAAATTATTCGTGGCTATCGGGGTCACATGGTGGTGGCTGCTGCCACAGGCCGCAATACCCATCACGCAGAGTACAACGAGAGCGATTAATAGAGTTCCGCGTTTCATAGCTGCCCTCCCTTCGATGCGGTCTTACCGCCGTCATACGGTTGATGAATGCGGAGGAAGCCGTGTTCGTTGCGGATTGTGTAGGTGTGACCACCGGCCTGAACGAGGCGAGTGACGAATACTTGCTTGCCTTTCAGCGTCTTCATCACGCCGGTCACTTCAACCTGCTGTCCCGGTGTAACGGAGAGGGCGCCCTTGCCGCGCATGGCGAATTGTCCCAATGCTGCGTCTACTTCGCCGCCCTTGGTTGCTACGATGAGATGAGAACCGGCCACCATGTTCATCTCGCGGGTGGGAGCTTTCACCACGTTGCTTACGGTGCCTGAAAGCTTTACTTCCTTGGTGATGTCGTACCTGGGCGGTACGGCAGTTCTAGTTGTGACTGCGGCTGTCTGCGCGTAAATCGGCAAAGCAAAAAGAGACAGGGCCAGAAGAACGAATGGCCCAAAAACTGGGAACCGCCATTTCATAGTTGCCTCCATGCGGATTTTTCTTGAAACCGAAGGGAGAAACGCAGACTCCTCATGCGTGCGAATGAGAGCCTTGTACAACTCCGCCTTCGATAAGCAAGGTCTAACAGGATTCTGGGACCTCCGACGCTGGGCGGGAATATAGCACGAATATTCGAAATCGATGATAAAAGAGTCAATTTAATTTTTTCGGGTGTGTCGGTGAATTCCCGGTTCGGAACTGGCGCTAGCGGGAAAAGCGATGAATAACCAATGAAATGGGGAGGCCGACGCAAATAATGTGCGTGATGATAGCGACCACGGAAGAGGTAACGGTTTGGGCGCGGTGGAAATTTGAGAGCGGCATTACAACCCAGTACATAACGAGGTAAACCATGATTCCGTACAGCACGCCTGAAACGACCGGCTGCTGAATCATAAAGGCAAGGTGCCGGCTGGCCGCGTAAAATAGGCCGGCTGCGGTGAAGGCGATCAGGAAGTGGAACGCCAGGCCGAGAGCGGCGGTGGCCATTCCGCCGTTGAATGAGTTGGGGCCGAGCCAGCCGGCGGCGACTCCTTGCAGGAGGCGGGGTGGCTTGACGCCCTTGGGCCACCAGGTGATGAAGGCGGCGGAGATGTCCATGACGCCGCAGAGCAGGCCAGCGGAGATAATGGCTGCGAACGGTCGCGAACTGCTTGCTAGCGCGAGAGAAGAAGTTGAAGAGGGCAAGCCAGCGCTCCTTTCAGCGAGTGTAATCTTAGCGGATGCGATGGTAACTCCAGATGTTGCATGTGAGCAGGGAGGGGATTGCCCCGGCAGGCCGTGTCCGGGACGATCACATGTGTTTATGATGCGGTAATTCGAGGTATATTGACGCTCTAGTAAAATGAAAAAGGAGGGAGCTAATGACCACAAGCTCAAACCTAATCGGCCCTAACGGGCGCTTGTTTGCAGAGAGGCAGCCGGGAAAGGACGCGGTGACTTTCCGGGTGGATAACACCAGCGAGGCATACTACAACTCGCCGTACTATGTGCAGCACCAGAACGACGTGCAGCCTATCCCGCCGCCCCGCAAAAATGTTCCCATGCAACTGCAGCTCGCAGATTTCACCGGGCCGGAGATTATCACCGCAATTCAAAGAGCGGGGAAAATCACGTTTCACGCCGTGGGGGATACCGGAGCAGCGAAGGTGAATCACGAACAGACGGTTCAACGGGCGCTGGCGAACGAAGAGGAAGTGGCGGACGCGATGGCGAAGGACGTTGCGGCCGGCGGGCCGGATGGGCCGGCATTCTTTTTTCACCTGGGCGACGTGATCTACAATTTCGGCGAAGCCCAATATTATTACGATCAGTTTTACGACCCATACCGGGCGTACGACCGGCCGATCTTTGCGATTCCGGGGAATCACGACGGAATGGTGTTTGGGCAGGGTTCGAGCGCGCCGCAAGTTCCGACGCTGGATGCGTTCTTGAGCAACTTCTGCGCGACGACGGCTGGACCGTCGCCGGACGGTGGGGGATTGGTTCGCAGCGTGATGCCGCAGCCGGGCGTTTACTTCACACTGGACGCGCCGTACGTGTCGATTATCGGACTTTACAGCAACGTGCTGGATGGGCCGGGCGTGATCTCGTCACAGGACGGCCATTTCAATATCGGGGATGACCAACTTGCGTTTCTGAAAAGTGAATTGCAACGTTTGACGCCGGACCGCAATGCGGGAAATCGCGCGGTGATTGTAGCGGTACACCACCCGCCGCTTTCCGTGGATTCGCTGCATGCAGGGTCAACGGGCGAACAGGCTGATTTGGATTCGGTGTGCCTGGAAGCCGGGCTTTGGCCGGACGCGGTGCTGTCCGGGCACGCGCATCTCTACCAAAGATTTACGCGGATCGCGGGGCCGAACAGGAAGGAGACTCCGTACATTACCGCAGGGAGCGGCGGATTTGCAGCTACGCCGCCGCAAAGCGCGGTGGGGCCGGCGCCGATCACGATTGGAAACGATACGATGGTGGTCGATCCCATTGTGAAATTTGGATACTTGACTGTGACGTGCGACGGGGGAACGCTGTGCATTTCGTTCGAATCGCCTGCGCCTGGAGGCGGCGTGGCAGTTCTGGACTCTGTTTGCGTGAATTTAAAGTCGGGCCAACTGATGCCGAATAGTGCAGCGCAGAAGAGCGGAGCAAAGGCGAAAGCGCAGAGCAAGCCTTCGAGCCCTGTTCCAAGCAACGTGGCAAGCAAAGGGCAGAGCAAGACACATAGCAAAGTTATGACGAAGCCGGGCGGGTCCAAGCCAAGCAACCATTCAGGAAGCAAGCCCAAGCACTGATCGAAAAAGTTCCGAGCCTGAAACTTGAAGCAAAAGCGGGAGGCCCGGCGAAAATTCCGCCGAGAGGAAGAGGTCTCTTACATCCCTTTTGTCGCGGCTGAAGCCGCGACCCACAACCCTTGGAGCAGATATGCTACTGAAGCGGATGCGCTACTGAAACAGGTGCGCTACTTGCGGTAGATAACGCCGTCTTTCATTACGAAGGAAACTTCTTGAAGGGCGGCGATGTCCTGAAGCGGGTCACCGGGGACGGCGATGATGTCGGCGTCGTAGCCTGGTTTCAGCGCGCCGATTTGATTCTGCCAGCCTAGCAATTTGGCGCCGTTAAGCGTTCCGGCTTGGAGCGCGGCGAGCGGCGACATTCCGAATTTCACCATTAAAACGAATTCGCGAGCTTGCGTGCCGTGGGGAAATGGGCCGACGTCGGAGCCCATGGCGAAGGGCACGCCGGCAGCTAACTGCTTCTTGAATTCTTGAGCGTGGAGATCGAGGAGCTGGCGATCGCGTGCGCCCTGGGCGGGCGTGGCGGCGTGGTCGGCAAAATATTCGAAGATGGTGAAAGTGGGCACGGCGAAGATTTGTTTTTCGCGCATCAGGCGCATGGTTTCGTCGCTGAGCTGAAGAGCGTGGTCGATGGATTCGACGCCGGCGCGCGCGGCGTAGAGCGTGCCGGGCTCGCCCATGGCGTGTACCGCAACACGATTGCCGGTGCGCGCGGCTTCACGGACGGCGGTGGTGAGTTCTTCTTCGGTGTACTGATAAGGAGTGGTAAGACGGCCGTCGGCGATCTTGTCAGGACCAGTTTCGTAAATTTTGATGAAGTCGGCGCCTTCTTTCAGTTCGGCACGGATTGCGGTGACGAGCTCGGCGTCGTTGTTGGCGTAGGTGGCGTTCCCGAGGACGTGTTGCTCAGGGTTGTAGCCGATGGCGTCTTCGTGGCCGCCGAGAATGCTAATGGCATTGCCGCTGATACGCAAGCGCGGGCCGGGGATCAGGCCCTGATCGATCGCGTTGCGGACGGCGGTGTCGGCGGAGCCTGCGCCTTCGGTGCCCATGTCGCGCTCGGCGGTGAAGCCGGCGAGCAGATCGTCGCGCGCGGCGAGCGTGGCGAGAATGGTTCGTTGCGGAACAGATTCCTGGACGGT
>JBEKSN010000205.1:0-6475 GCA_049517055.1 Candidatus Acidiferrales bacterium
GCAGCATTCACCGATCGGACTACCGCTTCGTCGCAAGGCGGCTTCATGGAGGTTATGGATGCATTTGCTTGTGGATTAGGTTCCAGTAGTCCTCGGTTGTTTAAGTGCTTGTAATAAGCCACTTAGGCGTTCACCTAGAGGTCACTTTAAACTTACCTGTCGTGCATTGACCGTTGGTTAGGTTTGGCATACAAGCGATACAGCTAGGAGAACCTCTTGCTTAGCGTAAACGATCGATGTGAGGGACGCGTGTCCCACAGGACTTCCGAAGTGCTGGATGTTCACTTGACACCGCCGTCGAGTAAGCGTAAATCTGCGAGCACTCATTCGAGTAATGACGCTGCGGGTGCCCAGCCTCGTGGCGAAGACAAATTGGTTCTGTTATTTCCAGTACTTCCTAGGCTCGTTGAAAGCGGATTGACGGACTGTGCTTTTTTTAGCGCCAGTCCTCAACGCGCATTCAGTTTCTCGGTTTTGCCGAATTCCCTTCGATATAGGCGATCGAAGACCAATGTAGGAGCGGCATTTTTCGCGGGCCACGAAATCGTTTTTTATTCTGAGAACTTTTCGATAAAGGAGATTGAAAATGCGTAGAGCAATTTTGCTGTTCTTGTTTGTTTTGTGTTTGGGTGCTGTGAGCCGGGATTTGAGTGCGCAAACCGTTTATGTCTCAACGGGGCAAGGAAACCAAATCCTGAGTGTTAACGGGCAGACCGGAACATTCACGGTGATCTCCAGTGGGATTCCTCTTCCGGGCGAGATGCCGAATTTTGTCCCCGAAGCGATGGCAATAGGACCAGACGGGAAAATTTACGCGGTCGATCCAACCGATGGCCTGATCGTCCGGATGAACCAGGACGGCTCCCAGCCGGAGATTCCCTACCGTTTTGACTGTGACAGCGGTTGCCCCACTAGTCCACAGGGCCCGAGTTTCAACCCCAGCTCAACCGGTGACCTATACTTCAACACCGAGTTCGCCAACGCCACTGGCAACGGTGTGTGGGTGATCACCGGCGCTGGGACCGTGCCCTTCGGTGGAACGTTTCCCGCGCCCGTGTTAATTGCGCCGGGCACCTGCAGTGTCCCGCCTTGCTTCTTCCCGGGTAACGGCGCAGGTACCACGTTCGATAGCACTGACGACTTGTTATTCGATCAGCAAGCGGCGGTTGGCGGAGCAAGTAACCCGAATTCAGTCCTGAGCGTTCCTCCGCCTTACACCTCCGGCGCCAATCCCACGTCTCTAGCGACCGGGCTGAACAATCCAACCGGCCTAGCTTTAAACCCTGCAACCGACATCGTGTATGTGGCTAATACTACGTCCGGCACAATCCTACCGGTCGGTTCGGCGACTCCTTACTTTAGCGGCTTTACTGCCAGCAATGCCAATTGTGCCGAGGGCGAATCCGTTCCGGAATTACCTCTCTACATGCAGTTCGACGGAACCGGGCACTTATTCGTTGTGACGGCGATCAATGCGGCCGGAAATTGCGGTCAGCTATGGAGGATTGACCCGCCGGTCGGTGCCGGCGGAGTGGCTACCGGAACATTGGTTCTTGATCTCGTTACAGCGTTCAACGATGAGGCCGTTAAGTCGGATCAAGCGATCGGGGTCGCTCTTGTTGCCTCGAATACAGTCACCGTGGGCCCGTTCGCGGTCGCTCCAGGCACCACGGTCAACTTCATCGACGGCACGTTCATCAACCAAAAAGTGGCTATCCCACCCGATGCGATCATGAACGGCGTTGCCTACATGCAGATGAGCTTCATCCAAGTGCCGCCCGCGGTGTTCAATGCAACCAGGCTCACAGGGGTGGAGGGCAATACATTTTCGGGCGGCAACCAAGGTCCGTTTATTTCCCCACCTACAACCTGCACCGTCATCACGGGCACGGTTGACAACAGCAATTGTATGGTGATGGAGGCTCAGTGCTTCAATGCAAGTCATGTTGCGCTTCCCAAGTGCGCCATAACGGCCCCGACGACTCTCATAACACTGACTACTTCGTATGAGACGCCGTTTCCACAGCCGACGCCTGGATTCCTTATCGCCGACGACGGCGAGAACAATTGGGCGAACATCCTCGTCGGATATAACGCGAGCGCATTTAACGTGAACGATCCGATTATGGTAGGGGGAACCAAGAGCTGCCAGGAAGATACCGTGATCGTTAACCTGGGAGGCCCGGTAGCCCCGTCGCCGGCGAGCGTGAACTTCGGCAACGTTCCTGTCTTCGGGTTCCCCATCGCCGTCGTTACCGTAACCAACACCGGAACCGCGGCCGTAACCGTTAAGAGCAAACTCGCGGCCGTACCCGGTGGAGACTCGGACGACTTCGGTGCCTTGAGCTTGTGTCTAAAACCATTACAACCCACGAAGAGTTGTTTGATCCTGGTGAGCTTCTTTGCAGATCCGGATGACTTCAACCTCCAAACGGCCACACTGAACATCACCAACAGTGCGTCCGGCAGCCCGCAGCTAATCGTGCCGCTGACTGCTACCGTCGTGCTGCCTAAGAAGAAGTAGAGCTAGAAGAAAAGTCTGCATTCAAAGGCTGTGACCGGGTTTGATCTCAACCCGGTCACGGCCTTTTTTACTTTTTTTCGCCTTGAGACCAACGGTTGGATTCGGTGTAAATCACGCTCAGGTCGGAACGTTTGAGAACTGCATCACTTCCCGTGTCTTTCTCGATTTCATCGAGATACCGAAGCGCCTCGCGATAGTGGCCTGAGGCCTCCGAAACATTGTCCGTAAGGCGGAAGACCGTAGCCAGCAAGTAATGGGTTCTGGCTAGCAAAGTTCGCAGTCCTAATTTTTCGCTTTGGTTTAGGGCGCGATCGAGTGCTTCGCGCGCGTGCGAATAATCCTTGGCGTTCACCTGTGCCTCCGCCAAATCTATCGAGCACTCAACCGATAAGTACTTCAGGCCCAGGCTGTCCGACTCCCGAGCCAAGGCTTTTAAGGAACTGATTGCCTCGCCTGAATGCCCTCCGCTGGCACCCGGTTTCGCCAACCGGATTTTGGACTCCAGGATTTTCTCTCGATCCTTGCTTTGGGATGCCGCTCGCAGGGCTTGCTCGTAGAGTGTTCGCGCTGACTTGGTGTCACCCTGGTAGAAAGCGACGTCTCCCTGAAAGTTGAGCGTCTGAGCCACGAGCGCCTGGGCTTTAAGCTCCCGTGCCAGGCTTAGTGCTTCGCCCAGAGTTTTCTGAGCTTCGTCCCAATGTCCTGCATCGGCAAGCGCGCCGCCGTAGCCGCTCAAGATTTCCGCCATCATGGCGCTGCGGTCCTGTAACTCCTGAAAGGCCTTAACCGCCTCTTCCTTGGAACTCACCGCCGCGCCGTAGCGCCCCTGAATGCCGAACAGAGTGCCCATGCTGTACGAATCGATGGCCGCATTTCGCTTGTCGTCGGTACTCCGAAAGAGATCGAGGGCGCGATGATAGTGGCTGAGTGCCTGATCATATTGCCCCAGCCTCGCTTCAGTCTCGGCCAGATTGTAAGTCGTCTCAGCGATTTCGCCCTGGACCTTCAATTTCTCGCGCAACTCGAGGGCTTGCTGGAAATACGTTAGCGCGTCGTCGTACTGCCCGTTTGTGAAGTACACACCGCCGATGTTGTTCAGGCAAAGCGCCTGATAACTTTCGTCGCCCGAATCGCGCTGGATCTGCAGTGACTCCTTGTACATTTGGAGCGCCTTCTCGCGCTGGTCCATACCCGCATAGAAGTTGCCCAGATCGATCAGTGTATCGCCCACCTCTTTCTTCGCTCCAATCTCCTTTCGTACTTGCATGGCCTCGTTGAGGCTGGCCAGGGCTAACTGCGGCTTGCCCAGGAGCGAATAGACTTGGCCCATTTCGTTAAGGCTGGCGGCCACGCCACGCTTGTGGCCGATGCGGCGCTGGATGGCAAGCGACTCCTGATAATTGCGCAGAGCTTCCTCCGGCTTATTCATCAGCCTATAGGCAATGCCCATATTTTGCAAAATCAGCGCTTTCTTCTCGTCGTTTCCATTTTTGATGGAAAGAGTAAGGGCGTTGTTCAAATATTCGAAACTGCCCTGCGGATTACCGCTCTTAATCTCCAACACTCCCATGGCCCAAAGCCCCTCTACCGATCGCGGGTCGGACTTCAGTACCGCCGCGAAGTGCTCGCGGGCTTTTTGAAATTCGCCGGTGTCTTGGTAAAGCGAACCAAGAGCGAATTGCACGTCGGTGTCATCCGGCGAAGCCTTTGCCAAATTCTCATAAGACTGGATAGCTTTTGGGTAATCCTTCATGATTCGCGCGTGGCTGGCATCGATCTCGTATTTCTCGCGAACCGGAAGACCCTCGGCTAATTCAACAGCCTTTCGGGAGACCTGTTCCGCATCGTTGTCCTGCCCCAGATTTGCATACGTCTGCCCCAATTTTGCGTAAGCGAGGGCAAATTCGGGATCGGCCTGAGTGGAAGCCTGAAAACGTTTCAGGGCTTCGAGATTATTCCCCTTGTCCGCGAGGTCGACGCCTTGGCTGTAAAGCCGGATTGCGTCTAGCGATTTCGAAGAAGGCTTGAAGGATTGCGCTTTAAGCTCGTCCACAACTTGCGGCGATAGGGCCAGGTTTTCGCGTATCCTCTCCGCGAGTTCATCGACAGCCGCCAGCAAATCCTTTTCGCCCGGCGCCTGTGTCTTGAAACTGACGGTGCGATCCTGTTTCAAATTTCGCAAACTGGCGTCGATGCGAATTTGATCTCCGAATTTTGCATATTGCCCTGACACCACCGTATCCGCATTGATCATCGATGTGATCTGGCGCAGCGTCGCGGCATCCGAGGTGGCGTCTGGCGTGATCTGCAAATCGTGTAGCACCTGGCGGAGCCGGTCGGAAGATACGGGATGCATATGAACAGACTGACCCACGTCCGTGCTCAGCATGTCCGCGAGACTTGAACCCAGCCAGTCGAGCGAGGGATCGCCCGATGCGTTTCGAAAAGGAAGAATCGCTAGCGTTACTGGCGGCGTCCCGACCGTGACAGGACTCGGCGAGGGTTTAGTCGTCAGTTTTTCGCGGAAAACCAGGCCTAGCACCATTAACAAAACCGCCGCCGCTCCGATGGCCAACCACTTTCCGATCGGCGTCGCGTTGCGCAGCCGGCGTTGCATCGGAGTCGCCGCGGAAATCGAGCTTCCCGCCTCCCATGCTTCCAAATCTTTCGCGAATTCCGCGGCGCTTTGATAGCGTCGATCCCGGTCAATTTCAAGGCACTTCACCACCATGTCGCTAACGGCCTGCGGAATTCCGGGTTCCAGCTCAATCGGTGGGCGCGCGGCTTCGTGTGTCCTCTTCCAGAGCGTGGCCATCGCCGTGTCGGCTTTGTAAGGAGAGTATCCCGTCAGCAATTCGTAGAAAATAATCCCCAGCGAAAACAAATCCGACCGTGCGTCTAAGTGCTGCCCCTGGGCTTGTTCCGGTGACATGTACTCGGGAGTGCCTACGAGCGCGCCAGTCTGAGTCATTCCACCGCCCGCTTCCATACTTCGGGCGATCCCGAAATCCATCACCGAAACCTTCCCTTGCTCATCGAGCATGATGTTTTGCGGTTTAAGGTCGCGGTGAATCACTCCTTCTGCATGCGAAACCTCGAGAGCTTTGCAGACCTGCACCACGATCTTTTCGGCTTCCTTCGGTGTGAATTTTCCTTTTTCGCGAATTATGCTCTTTAGATCCCGCCCCTCGATGTACTCCATGGTGATGAACTTCATGCCATCTGCTTCGCCGAGGTCGAAGATCCGAATTACGTTACGATGAGTTACCTGGCGGGCTAGAATCAGTTCCTGTTTGAACCGATGCAGCGCATCTGCGTTCTGCGCCAACTCAGGACGAATGACCTTCAGTGCTATCAGGCGGTCGACTTCCCGGTCCCGCGCTTTGTAAACCGTGCCCATCCCGCCTTCCCCGAGCATTTGCAGAATCTCATAGCGGTGGCCTAGCACGCGTCCGGGTTCGATGGGTGTCGAAGCTCCTGCACCTGCCACCGCGGCTGGAGCCGACCACCCGCTCATGCCGTGCGCCTTGCGGTCGGAAGTCCCTGGCGCGCCGGAAGTGGTGCTCGGAGTGATCGTAAGTGTGAGGTCGCTAACGGGCAGAGGAGTACTACACGAGGTACAGCGAATGAGGCCGGGAGGGTTTGTTAATCCGCATTGCGGACATTCCATGCAACTGCCTCGCTATTTTGAGTTTACGGTACACCCGCAAGGAGACCTTTACAATGACCGTGACGTCAGAGGTTTTCTTGCTGCTTTCGCGACAGAAAGAGTGCGGTGCCGCGCTCGCACGGCTATTCAGAATAGTAGGCCTTGGTCACTGGTCCGGTAAACGCGGTGCATTCGATAGGTCGAAGCAACACCATCTGATGTAAATCTGCTGTGTAAAGGTGGTGTTGGCATGAGACTAGGGATGCGGTTTGGACTTTCTGCGATCGAGAAGCGTGACGTTT
>JBEKSN010000206.1:0-6448 GCA_049517055.1 Candidatus Acidiferrales bacterium
GCGTTCTTGTAGAGAAGGTAGGCCAGTTCTTTCTCCGGCCAGAAGTTCACAATTTCTTCCGCGGTGAGCGGCGAATCGGGATTCATGCGCATGTCGAGCGGCGCGGCCCAACGAAAAGAAAATCCGCGCTCGGGAGTGTCCAGCTCGAGGCTTGAAATCCCCAGATCGGCAAGCACACCATCCAGAGGAGGAAGCTTCAGGTTCTCCGCCACTTCGCCGATCTTCGAGAATTCTGCGTGCACTAAAGTCACCTGCCGCTCGTGCGGCCCCAGACGCTCCCGCGCTATTTCCAGTGCGCGCGGATCGCGATCCATCCCCACTAAACGCCCCGTGGTCAGCCGCCGGGCGATTTCAATGGCATGCCCGCCCGTGCCGACCGTGGCATCCACGTACGTGCCCTCGGGCCGAATCCGCAACCAGTTCAAAACTTCTTCAACCAGAACCGGCGTGTGCAGAACGCTCAAAAGCTAGATGCCCAATAAATCCAATTCCTTTTCGTCTTCCGCCGTGATGGGGTTACGGTTCAGTTGTTCCAGGAACTGCGCGTGATTCCAGACTTCCAGGTAAGTCAGCTGGCCCTGAACGTCTACTTCGCCCTTCATCTGCGCCGATTCCCGTAGCGTTGGTGGAATTAGAATGCGCCCCTGCCCGTCCAATTCCACGACTTGGCCGTAATAGTTCACCCGCGCCAAAAACTTTTGCTTGGCCCGGTTGTGAGTGGAAACTTTGGCGAGTTTTTCTTCGATCTTCTCCCATGACTTCATGGGATAGATCCGCGCCATACCGCCGGATTCGCTGGTTACGTAGAACTTCTTGCCCGTCTTGCGCAGCAGCGCCAGGAAGTCGGCCGGGATTTTCATTCGGCCCTTCTCGTCCACTGTCGCTAGATAGTTGCCCCGAAGCATGGAAGCCTTTCAGAACCGCGCCCGGCCTGTACCGCGTGAGAATCACTCTTTGGTCCGCCCCTGCTTTCTTAATCTTTTACCACTGCGTCCCACTTCTTCCCACTTTGTGCCCCGATTGTAGTTAGGTTCGAATACATGTCAAGCGGAATCCGTTCTGCAATTAAAGATTTTTATTAAAAATAAGATGCGCCGTTGTGGCCCACCGCAACCAAACCACAATTAGTGGTGGATGCCTCTGAACGCGTTCCGCACGCCTAGTTGCTGGAGCGAAAAAAAGAAGAAAAAATGTTTCGTAAAAGTTAACACCTCGATGTCATCCTCCGATTTTGCAGAATCCGACTATACGGAGCTGGCCCGTCGCCACCAAGACGGAAAACAGGGTGACGGAGCGCGACTTGTCGCAGATCGTGCCGCTGAATCAGTCCGCCTCGGCGAATCGCACCGCTATTGCAGCTTGGCGTACTCGGATTTGGCGGCGATGAGGATAGGGATGTCCGGGTCGGCACCCTTCCACAGCGTGAGGAAATCCTGATATGCGGCCTTTGCTTTCGCGTTATCGCCGGCCAGGGTGTACGCGCGGCCAAGCCCAAGATGCGCGAGTGCGGCCAGCGGCTCGTTTCCGACCACGCCTGCGTGGTCGGAAATTTTCTGGAACTCGGTGGCCGCTGCGGCGCCCTGCTTCGTTGCCAGGTAGGCTTCGCCGCGCAAGTAGACGGGGTAGAGGGCGAAGGTGAAGGTAGGATTCGTTTCTCCTAGTTCATAAGGAGCAGACGCGGCCAGCGCGTCGATGGCTCGCTTGCCGTCGCCACTGTGAAGCGCGATGGCGGCTTGGATCATCGGCAGGTAATCGAACTTTACGATGGTATCTTCGCTGAAGCGTTTGCCCAGATCAGCGGCCACGCGTTCGGCCTGCGCGGAATCACCCGCCAGTCCTAATGCAATTGCGGAGAAACCTTCCACGTGTCTGCCGGCGGCTAGAGCGAGAGCGGTTTGGGAATCTTGCTTCGCCGAAGACATATCGCCGGTTAATGCTTCGCGGACCGCGGCGTGCGACTGATATTCCGCGGCGGCTTCTTTTTGACTGGCGCGTTGCGCCGAATCGGCTGCGCCGCGTGTTAGTTCGCGGCTCTTCGCAACCTCGCCGTTATACGCTGCCGTTTCGGATTCCAGGAAAATGATCTGATCATCGACTCCGGGTTTCCCGGTCGCGTCAGCAACCTGCTTCTGCATTCCGGCCGCATCGTGCTGGAGAAAATTGACAACGTAAAGAACGAGAGGTATCCAAGGCGAATCAATACTATGCGCGCGTGATTCGTTTACTGTGGCCTTGGCCTGATCGAGCTGGTCGATCCACTGATAGGTGTAAGCCAGATTCACAACGTTGTTACCGCTGCCGGGATTCAGCTTCAGAGCCTGCAGCGCCGCGCCATTCGCTTTCGGGTAGTCGCCCATCGCGGTATAAGAGAACCAGAGGTAGACTTCCGGGTCCTCATCGCGGGGGTAAGTTTGTGCCCAGGCCTGAAAGGAGGTGCGGGCAGCCTCAAGATTTCCGGTAACGACAAGCTCGAAGAATGAAGAAATGCCCAGCTTCTCGCTCTCGCTGACGCGCTCGCGCAATGCGTAAGCCTTGCGCGCATTTTCGGCACAGCGGTCGTTTTCGCTAAGAGGTTGATAACTCTGGGCCAGGCGCAAATAAGCCATAGCGAAATTTGGATCCAGTGAAACGGCCCTTTCAAAGAGAGGAATCGCGGCAGCGTAGTCGTTTGCCACGTCCATTGTTTGCTTGCCGAGGGTATAGGCTTGCAGCGCCTCGAGCGAAGGGGTGGTGACGTTTTCCGGAGGCGCATTGTACTTGCGCACCGAGGACAGCGATTCTCCCATTTTTGCGCGCAACTTGGTCGCCGCGTCGCCCAGAGCGTTGAGAACTTGCTCCTTCCCGCTGGCCGTCACTTGCTCTTGCGCGAGTAGATCGCCGGTGCGGCAATTCACCGCTTTCAAACCCAAAACGTATTGGCTGCCCAAGCTGGAGACGGAGCCTTCAATCGTGGCGGCGCTGGCGGTGCGCTGGCAAACATCGCGTGCAATGTCTGGCGTAAGCCGCGCGTCCTTTGGCTTGGCCATCAGCGTGAGCGTTCGCGCGATGCGTTCGTCGGAAATAAGGCTCAGGAACGGAGACTGGTCCAGTTGCGCTGAAAGTCCCTGGCGCAGCGTGCCGTCGAAGACCGGATCGCCGGTGGTGTTCGCGAATTCAGCGAGAACGATAGTGTCCTTGTCGGTCAAGGCCTGCGCGTGCCGCGTGAAGTAAAGCCAACTGCCAACGCCTGCGGCGAGGAGCAGAGCAGCGGCAATTATCGGGGCTAACCTCAGGCGACGAGTTTTGGCTGGCGCGGTTGAGGCGGTAGAAGACTTTGATTCAGGCGATGTAGCTGCGGGCGAGATCGTTGAAGCAGCACTGGCCGGCTCTGCTATTTCGCTCGGCACCGCCGAGCGTCCCGATTCCGTATCGCGTTTCAGCCGTTGCAATTCCGATCGCATGTCCGATGCATGCTGATAGCGGAGGTTCGGGTCCTTTTCGAGCGCACGAGTGATGATGTCTTCCAGTTTGGGCGGCACAGCGGAGTTCAGCCGCACGGGAGCGACTGGCATGCGATTCAGAATGGCATCGAAAATTTCTGCTGAAGTGTTTCCCGAAAACGTCTGCCTTCCCGTCGCCATTTCGTAGAGCACCAAACCAAAAGAAAAAATATCCGTGCGGCCGTCGAGTTCTTTCCCGCGCGCCTGCTCCGGCGACATGTATGCCAGCGTGCCCATGGCTGCGCCCGGCGTGCTCAGCTGCTGCGCTTCCTGCGTCCGCGTCGCGTCGGCATCCGTTCCTGACTTTGCTTGCAGCTTGGCCAAACCAAAATCCAAAATCTTTGCATGACCGCGCTTGGTGACGAAAATGTTGGCAGGCTTGATATCGCGATGAACGATGCCTTCGGCGTGCGCGGCGTCCAGTGCGTCCGCAATTTCTATAGCGAGGTTAAGCAGAGTGTCTGTTTCGATGGGGCGCCCGCCGATGCGTTGTTTCAGGGTCACGCCGTCGAGAAATTCCATGGCGATGAATGTGTGGCCCGCGTCCTCGCCAATTTCATAGATCGTGCAGATGTTGGGATGATTTAGCGCCGAGGCGGCCTTGGCCTCGCGCTCGAAACGGCTGAGGGCTTGCGGGTCTTTGGCTACGTCGTCGGGCAGGAACTTGAGGGCCACAAACCGGCGGAGTTTGACGTCCTCGGCTTTGTACACCACACCCATGCCGCCACCGCCGATCTTCTCTACGATGCGGTAATGCGAAACGGTTTTGCCGATCAGCGAGTCGGTGGATGGCACGTGCCGCACATCTTAGGGTTTTGTGAGATGCCAAGTCAACGAAGGGAAGTTATTGCGGAATCGCCCAAGTCTGATTACGGATGGGATGGGGCGTTGAGCGAATCCAGCCCGCGCAGAACGGACTGCTCGTCCGGGCTTAGGCCGCGCATGAACTGCGGATCGTTAAGGGCCGCTTGCCTCTCCGTCCGGTTCATCCCCTGAAGGGTGTGCAAACGGCCGGTCACAAGTTGTTTTCTTTCCGGCGACATCTGCTGCCACTTGGGAAGAAGAGTGTTCTGCACATACTGCTGCTTTTCTGGCGACATGTGCTGCCATGCAACCGCTCGGTCCCTCATGGCATTGCGTTCCGTGGGCGAGAGATTATTCCACTTCTGCAGGTTGCGTTGAATCTGAGCCTGGCGCTGCGGAGGAAGGCTCTTGAAGCGCTCGTTGTTCTGCAGAAAACGATCTTGCTCCTGCGGAGACATATCCCGCAGATTCTGTCTAACACCGGGCGTCAATCCCCCTAAGTCTCGCCCTTCTCGATCAGCCTCCGCTCCACCGGCATTGGCTCCCGGATTATTCGTATTGGCCGGCGGATGCTCGTTCTCGCGCGCGCTTTCCTGCCCGTGTGCGGCGTTTGCGTTATTAGGCGGATGGACCGTGTTCGGAGCGTGCGCGGCTCCCGGATGCTGTCGCGCAGCCAAGTTCGCGTTCCGATTGGCGCGTCGCGCTGCACCTGGTCGCGGTCCGGCTTGCATCCTCGGATGCTGAGGCGCGGGAGCGTGTGGCCTTTGCGCCAAAGCAGGCTGCGCCGCAAGCCCCATCAGCAGAGCCAGCGCAAACCCGCAAATAATTTTCACCCGCCTCATTTATCCGCCGTCGTCCTGTTGCTGCTGATCATTCTGTTTATCCGGCTGCGCCGGCTGTTCCGCGGGAACTTCGTCCAGCGCATCGAACTTGCTCAGCACGTCGTAATTCTCCAGCACATCCAAATTTTTAATCACCTGGAATTGCTCGTGCTCGCTCTGCGCAGACCCAGCCAATCCCGAATTATCCTGCGGCAGGCGCGACATCCAAACGCTGACCGCCAGAAGCAAAGCGATAGACAATGCCAGCCGCGGCTGCGGTACGAACCAGCGGAACCAGCGCGGTTGCGGCTCTTCCGCGATACGCGCGCGCATGTGTGCGTCGAACCCGAGCGACGGCTCCACGATGGGCACTTCGTCAAGGACACTCCATAACCTACGGAGCTCCTCCGCGCGTGCGTGGCAAGCCGAGCAAGCCGCCAAGTGCTCTTCCACTTCATGGCGGTCTGCCGAGTTCGCACGCCGATCCAGGTACGGAATCAGTTCTTTTGATACATCTTCACATTTCATGATGGGCTTCCTTCCCCGCGTGCCGCGCTGGCGGTGAAACAAGCGGCGCCAGTTGCACTCGCAGGGTCTCGTAGGCGCGAAACAAGAGCGATTTCAACGCGCTTTCCGAGCAATCTAAGATTCTTGCAATCTCTCCGTAATCCATCTCTTCATATTTATGCAGCAAAACCGCTACGCGTTGCTTTTCGGGCAGCGCGGAAATCACGCCGCGAATGAAATCCGCGCGGTCGCGTTCCACCATATGCTCGTCGATGCGCATCTCGCGTGTCGGCAGTTGCAGCGGCGCTACGTCCTCATCAACCGGCGTAGCATCCAGCGACACTTCCATCTGGCGGTGGCGGTTATCGCGTACCGAATTCAGCGCCAAATTCGTCGCAATCCGAAAAAGCCAAGTGGTAAACTTCGCGCTGGGAGAGTACTGCTTGCGGGCGCGATACACTCGAAGAAAAACCTCTTGCGCCAGATCCTCGGCCGTTGCGGTATCTCTCACCATACGATAGAGGAAGTTGACCAGAGGCGTGCGATACTTCTGCAATAGAAGGTTGAAGGACTCGTCGTCCCCAGCCTTCACGTCCAGCATCAGTTGGACGTCAGACCTGGTCATGGCCTCCACATTGTATCTAACACCTGTGGCCACTTAAAGTTGCAGCTCTGGGAATGTTGCTTAATCCCTGGGCCTACATGAATCAAACACCCCTCGCGGCGAAAAGTTATTGAATCTACAAGACTTAATAGAACTGGCCCTGAACTTAGACATGGAAGACGGCCTTAAGTCCAAGCAGGATAGCCACTCCCAGAAATACCAGCAGCGCCATG
>JBEKSN010000207.1:0-6383 GCA_049517055.1 Candidatus Acidiferrales bacterium
GCGAGCACGACATCGTGATGCGCTTCATCGAATTCATGCCGCTTGACGCCGACCGCACCTGGACCCGCGATCAGGTCGTCACCGCCGCGGAAGTCCATCGGCGCATTTCCGCACGCTGGCCGCTTATCCCGGTCATTCACGAGCGCAGCGAAACCGCGCGCAAGTATCGGTTTGTAGATGGCCGCGGCGAAATCGGGCTCATCGCGCCGGTGTCGCATCCGTTCTGCGGGCATTGCTCGCGCATCCGGCTTACAGCGGACGGAAAACTGCGCACCTGCCTTTTCAGCAAGGAAGATCACGACTTGAAATTTATGTTGCGCGGCGGCGCCACCGACCGGGAAATCGGCGACACGATTATCGCCATCGTCCATAAGAAAGAAAAGGGACATCGCATCAATGAAGCGGATTTCATTCCCCCTTCGCGCACCATGGTTTTTATCGGCGGGTAGTTCGCGTTTCGCTGCGAAGCTCTGGCCGCAGATTTTCATTCTCAGAAAATACCCAGGAGCCCGCTTAGATGGCGGATGAGGAATCCAAATATTTCTCGCTCACCGAAGCCGAACGCCTTCGCGTTCAGCTCGAACCGGTGCTGATCGAAGCCATGGAGTCGCGCCGCAAATTGGGCGAAGCGGAAGAGCAACTGAACGCGCTCGGCGAACGCATCCAGCGCTCCGGTGGCCTTTTGATTTCCTACGAGAAAACCGCGCGCATGCGATTGGATCGCAATCGCTCGGAGGAAGCTGTGCGCTCTGCGCTCGAGCAGATTCAAGCCACCGGCTGCGTGGTGAAGGATCTGGACGTCGGCCTATTGGACTTTCCCGCGCGCATTAACAATCAGGAAGTTTATTTGTGCTGGCGGCTGGGCGAAGATCGCATCCGGTTTTATCACCGACAGGACGAAGGTTTTTCGGCGCGCAAGCCCATTGACCCGCGCGACTCCGGCTACAGCAGCCCAGTCCAGTAAATGCGCGGCGCGAATCGTCTGCCGCCAACTTCACCTGAGGGCTCGTGACCAATCCCATGGAAAATCGCTTGAAGGATTCTACCAGCCCCTATCTTCGTTCCGCCGCGCACCAGCCGGTCGACTGGCACGAGTGGGGCGAAGAAGCATTTGCGCGCGCACGCGCCGAAAATAAACCGATCCTCCTGGATATTGGCGCGGTCTGGTGCCACTGGTGCCATGTCATCGACCGCGAGAGCTACGAAAATCCTGAGATCGCGGCGATCATCAACCGCTTTTACGTTCCGGTGAAGGTGGATCGCGACGAACGCCCGGACGTTGATTCGCGTTATCAATCCGCAATCAGCGCAATTTCCGGGCAGGGCGGCTGGCCCTTGACTGCGTTCCTTACGCCCGATGGAAAACCATTTTTCGGCGGCACTTACTTCCCGCCCGAAGACGCTATGGGCCGGCCGGGCTTCAAGCGCATCCTGGCCTCCATCGCCGAAGCGTTCAAAACGCGGCGTACCGAAGTGGACACTTCGGCAGTGGCGCTGGAGGAAGCCGTCGCCAAGTCGGAAGTGTTTCGTGCGGCGCGCGGTGAATTCGATGCGGGGATTGTAGATGCTGTCGTCGAATCGGCGCTCCATCTCTTTGATGAACACAACGGCGGTTTCGGGCAATCGCCGAAGTTCCCGCACGCCAGCGCCGTGGATTTGTTGCTCGAGCGGCATCAATCCACACGCGATCCGCATTTGCTGCTAGTTGCCGACCGCACACTGGAAGCCATGGCGTTGGGAGGCGTTTACGACCAGCTCGGCGGCGGATTTCACCGCTACTCCGTGGACGAACGCTGGTGCGTGCCGCACTTCGAAAAAATGACCTACGACAATTCGGAGTTGCTGAAGAATTTTCTGCACGGCTATCAAGTGACGAGCAAGCCTCTTTTCCGCGAAACGGCGGAAGGGATTATTTCGTGGGTGAACGAGGTCCTGTCCGATCAAGCGCGCGGCGGATTCTACGCGAGCCAGGATGCTGACCAGACTCTGGACGACGACGGCGATTATTTCACCTGGACGCAGGCGGAGGTGCGCGCTGTGCTTTCCGCGGAGGAATCGCGCGCGGTGGAGCTGTATTACGACGTCAATAAGCGCGGAGAAATGCATCACAACCCGGAGAAGAATGTTCTCTGGGTCGCGTCCAGCGTCGCCGAGCTCGCGGCGAAAATAGGGCTCGACGAATCGAACGCGCGAATTCTGCTAGCTCGCGCAAAAGGAAAACTGCTCGCGGCGCGCCGCCAGCGGCATCCCACGCCCGCAATTGACACGACCATCTACGTTGGATGGAATGCGATGTTTGTTTCTGCTTATCTCGAGGCCGCGCGCGTCCTGGGCCGCGAAGATTGCCGAGAGTTCGCGCTCAAAACATTGGATCGCCTGATCGCGGAAGCCTGGGATGAATCCAAAGGTTTCCTGCATCGCGTCGGTGGCCCGCGTCTGGAGGGCACGCTCGATGACCAGATCTTCGCTGCGGCTGCCCTGCTCGACGCCTACGAATCTACGCTCGACTCTAAATACTTCGAAAAGGCTGAACGTACCATGCGGCTTGCCGTGGAACGCTTCGGCGATCCCGAAGGCGGAGGATTCTTCGATCGCGCAAAGGATGCGGCGCCGATGGGCGGCCTCGAAGTTCGGCGCAAACCCCTTCAGGATTCTCCCACGCCGGGAACAAATTCCGTTGCGGTGATCGTTCTCGACCGGCTCTACGCATTCACGGGCGAAAAGCTCTATCGCGATTGGGCGGAGAAAACTCTGGAAGCGTTCATAGGGCTCGTTCCGCAATACGGATTATTCGCCGCAACATACGGCCTGGCGGCGCTGTTGCATTCGCGCCATCCAATTCAAGTGGTCGTGCTTGGCTCTGCCGATGATCCGAAAGCCGCCGAGCTCGAAAAGGCAGCGAACGAAGTCTATCGCTTTGGTAAAGCGGTCTTGCGCGTTACTCCTGAACGATTGATTTCCGCATCACTCGCTCCCGCGCTCCGCGAAACGTTACCTCACCTCGACGCCGCAAAGCCGCAAGCGCTCGTCTGTATTGAGACCACCTGTCATCCGCCGGTCACGACTCCCGACAAGCTCACTTCCCTCATCAGTGAAATTACAGGCGACGCATCCGACGCCGCGGCCGCACCGTAATCCGCGCTTATACTCCACGTGACTCGCGCGTAGAGTGAGTTGCCGCGTGAAGGAGCCAGTGCCATAATGAATCGCTAACGGCGAGCTACGATACACTTTCGCTGCAAGACGGGGGTGCTATGGGAATTAGAGATGCGTGGATCGAGAAGCGTGCGGCGGCGATGAACGGCGGCCCAAGAAATTTCTCGCAGATGCACTTTGCGCGGCAGGGCGTCATCACCGAAGAGATGCAGTACGTCGCCAAGCGCGAAAAACTTGAACCCGAGCTCGTGCGCAGCGAAGTTGCGCGCGGCCGCGCCATCATCCCCGCTAACATCCACCACAAGAGCCTGGAGCCCATGGGCATCGGCGTAGCGTTTTTCTGCAAGATCAATGCGAACATCGGAAATTCTGCGACGACGTCGAACGTTGACGAAGAGCTCGAAAAATTGCACCGCGCCGTGCACTACGGCTCGGACACGGTGATGGACCTTTCCACCGGCGGCGATATCCCCATGATTCGCAAGGCGATTATTGACGCGTCGCCCGTGCCCATCGGCACCGTACCGATCTACGAAGCGCTCTCGCGCGTTCGCCGCGCCGAAGATTTGAATCTGAACGTGATGCTCGAAGTGATCGAAGAGCAAGCCGAGCAGGGCGTGGATTACATGACCATCCACGCGGGCGTGTTGCGCGAGTTTTTGCCGCTCGTGCGCAATCGCATCACCGGAATCGTCAGCCGGGGAGGCGCGCTGCTGGCGCAATGGATGAGTTTCAACAAAGCCCAGAATTTTCTTTACGAGAATTTTGACGCCATTTGCAAAATCTTTCAAAAGCACGACGTCAGCTTTTCACTCGGCGACGGGCTGCGTCCCGGCTGCCTCGCCGATGCGAGCGACGAAGCGCAATTTGCCGAACTGCGCGTTCTCGGCGAACTCACCAAAAAGGCCTGGGAATATGACGTGCAGGTGATGATCGAAGGCCCCGGGCACATTCCGCTTGACCAGATCGAGCTGCAAGTGAAAAAAGAAAACGAGCTATGCCATGAAGCGCCTTTTTATACGCTCGGCCCGCTCGTTACGGATATCGCGCCGGGCTACGACCACATTACCAGCGCCATCGGAGCGGCGATGATCGGCTGGCACGGAGCTTCGATGTTGTGTTACGTCACGCCGAAAGAGCATCTCGGCTTGCCGAACGCAGACGACGTCCGCCAGGGCGTGATCGCCTACAAAATCGCAGCGCACGCAGCGGATGTGGCGCGGCATCGCCCCGGCGCGCGCGACCGCGACGACGCACTCAGCTACGCGCGTTTTCTGTTCGACTGGAACAAACAATTTGAGCTTTCGCTCGATCCCGAGACCGCTCGCGCGATGCACGACGAAACTTTGCCGGACGATTTTTACAAGGAAGCGAAGTTCTGCTCCATGTGCGGCCCGAAATTCTGTTCGATGAATGCGACGCAAATCGCCGAAATCTATCAGGGGTTCGATCAAAAGGACCGCGAGCAAAGATTCACCCAGCTCCTTGCGAAAGTTGCGAAACCGTAAGCCGGGAAGGCCGGTGGGAACACGTTCGCCGGCAAGTCATTGATAGCTCGGGGAGCGGCGAGACTTGATGGAACAAATTGGCGGCCTGAACCGTAATACAGAGTGGAAGGAGGGGGGCGATGATGTTTCTACTCTCTGTGACGCTGTTGTATTTCCTGCCTTCGATCATCGGCCACAAAAAGCGAGACTTCACGGGCATTTTTATCCTGAATCTCCTGCTTGGCTGGACGGTGATCGGATGGATTATCGCGATGATTTGGGCTTGCGCGGCCGGCGAGCAGCAGCCCGTTTATGCAATTGCTGGTCCGGCGCGTTACTGCACGCGGTGCGGAGCGATGACGCCTGGCGCTCATTTCTGCCCAACCTGCGCTCGCCCGTTGTAGCTCACATGATTCGCGCATCCGGCGGGGTGCGCTAGTGGCGGGTCCTGAAGCCGATCAAACCCTGCGCGAAGAATTCAATCGCTGGGCCGATGCAGGCAAGGGCGAATCGATGGAGCACGACCACTGGCCCATCGCCAAACCCGCGCTCGGGCTGATGCAGATTGAGCCCACCGACAATATCCTCGACGTGGGCTGCGGCGCGGGCTGGCTCTCACGCGTTCTCGCCAAGCGCGTTCCGGAAGGCCGCGTGGTCGGCATGGACATTTCCGACGAGATGATCCATCACGCGCGCCGCGCCAGCGTCGATCTCGCGAACTTGGTTTTCGTCGTAGGTGAAGTGAACGAAATCCCCTGGGAAGCGAATTTTTTCACGCGCGCGATTTCAGTCGAATCTTCCTACTACTGGCCCGACCCCGCCAAGGGTATCCGCGAAATTTATCGCGTGTTGCACGAAGGCGGCTCCGCCTGGATCCTGATCAACTATTATCGCGACAATCCGTATTCCCACCAGTGGGGCGAAAAACTTGCCGTCCCCACACATCTGCTTTCCGCCGCTGAATGGGAAAAGCTGTTTCGCGACGCAGGTTTCGCGAGTGTCTCCCATCGACTGCTCCCAGACCCGACACCCACTCCCGAGGTCTACACCGGCCGCTGGTTCCGCGACGCAAAAGAGCTGGCCGCTTTCCGCGCCATCGGCGCCCTCCTGATTTACGGCACAAAGTAAGTGTTGGCCGGGCGCTGAGCCCATTTTGTGTGTGACCCCGAATAAACTTGGAGCGAGGCACGGTATGATTGCATCGAATACTGCGACGAGATTTATCAGAACCCACGCGGTACGGAGACGGCTTTGAACGACACGCAGCATAAGTGGATCGACGAAATGAAATGCGTTCTGGAGACTTTGAACCAGGGCGTAATCATCAATGACGATCGCAACCGAATCGTCTTCGCAAACCGACTTTTCCTGAAGATGATGGGCCGTCCGGCAGAAGAGCTTCTGGGGCGCCCGGTCACCGAATTGTATGCACCCGAAGATGCCGCCGTGCTGGAGAAGCGCATCGAGAAAAGACAGGCGGAAGGGCACAGCCAGCATGAGTTTTACCTGCCGCTAAAAGGCGGCGAAAAATTGCCGGTGCTGATAACTGCGCAACGAGTCGAAGATCCCGATGGCAGCAAGTTTGCGGTGATCACCACCACGGATATTACGGAACAGAAGCGGGCCGAAAATGCCCTACGCGAAGCCAATGCCGAGCTCGAACAGCGCCATCGAGAGATTGAGGAAGATTTATTGCTCGCGGCGCGCGTACAGCAGAGCCTCGCGCCCAGCGGATTGACC